>CAZNHF010000023.1:0-19494 GCA_964572375.1 uncultured bacterium
CGAAGCAGTGGTCGAGGTGGTGGTGGGTGAGGATGAGGTAGACCATCTCTCTGTGCGGCGCCGCCATCTGCGCGAAGTCCCAGAGCGCGCGCGCCTGTACCTCGGTTTGTCCCGAATTGATGAAGACGAGCGCCTTCCGTGTTGTGACCAGGCCGACGTTGGCCGCGTGGTGCTCATCGATCGTGGTGAGGTCAAGGACCGCGTGAACGCCATTCCCGAAGTCGACGGTGCGCGGCGAACCCATCCCAATCTTGTCCATGTTATACCCCTGCTTGTACTGCGACACTGTCCGCTAGCCGACGAAGATCGGTCGCTCCGAGAGCCTCGCGGACACGTTCAGCGGCTTGTACGGCTTGCCGGCGATCTTCTCTTCGATGATCGCGTTGAGCTGCTCGATGGACATCTCTTCCTGTTCGCCCCCGCGGACGCGGACGGTGAGCTTTCCGCTTTCGACCTCGTTGTCGCCGACGACGCACGTGAACGGGATCCAGTGGCGTCCGGCGTCGCGAATCTTCTTGCTGACGCTCATCTCGCGGTCGTCGAAGTCCGTACGGAACGGGATCTTCGGGAGGAGCGATTCGCAGAACTTGGAGTGCCGTTCCGCCACGGGAATGATCCTCACCTGAGTCGGCGAGAGCCACACCGGGATCATCGGGACTTCCTTCTTCTCAATCTTCATCGCCTGCTGCTCGAGGATGGCGCAGATCACGCGGTCGATGGCGCCCGAGACGGAGGTGTGCATGAGGACGGGGCGCTTCTTCTGCCCGTCCTCGTCGACGTAGTCGATGTCGAACCGCTCTGTGTTCTCGACGTCGATCTGGACGGTCGAAAGACAGAACGCCTTCCCCTGTGCGTCGACGAAGTTGAACTCGAGCTTCGCGACGAAGTAGAAGAACCGCTGGTCCCAGATCTCGACGAGCATCGGCCTGTCCGCCTGCTTCGCGATCGAGCGGCCGAACTCCGGGTCCTCATCGAGGAAGTCGCGGACGAACCGAACGGCGACCTCGTACTCGAGACCGAAGTCATTGAGACACCTGGTCGAAAGCTCCATCTGCCGGAGGAACTCCTCACGCGCCTGGACGAGGTCCCTTGTCAGCGTGTGGAGATCGGGCATCGTGAACGTACGCAGACGCCTCAGCCCCGCCAGCTCGCCGGTCTGCTCGCGTCTGAACGAGTAGTGGCTGATCTCGAAGAGGCGGCACGGGAGCATTCGGTGTGACAGCTGCATGTCGTGCTGCATCATGTACTGGCCGAAGCACGCCGCGAACCTCAGGAAGAACTCCTTCTGGTCCGAGATGACGACGTACTGCCGCGCCGGGAACCGGTTGAGGTAGCTCTTCAGATTTGGGTGCTGGTAGTCGTACATGATCGGCGTTTCGACGCGCATCGCGCCGTACTCGGTGGTGAGCGCGCTGACGTGCTCCTCGGCGAGCCACTTCATGAGCTGGCCCTGCGGGTACCACCGCATGTTGCCGCTGTCGGACGCGGGCTCGTAGTCGACGAGTTCGAGACGCCTCATGAGCTCGATGTGGGCCGGCGGCTCGGTGACCGCGCGCGAGCCTTCGAATTCGTAGTCGCACATGCACTTCAATGACTGGCTGACGGAGAGGTCGAAATCGCACGCGGGGACGTCGCCGCCGTCGGGCGTGTAGATGCGCCAGTCGGACTTGAGCTGTCCTTCGGCCTTGATCGCCTCAGATGCGTGCTCGTCTTCCGGCTTCCCCTTCTCGTCGGTCGGGGCGATGGTCTTGGACAGCTCGGAGAGCGGGTGTCCCTTGCAGGCGATGTTGAATCCCTTATAGAACCCGAACGGCGCCTCGAGGATCTCGAACTCGCCGGCCTCGCTCATGAGCTCGCGGACGCGGGTGAGGACCTTCGTCGCCACGCGGGGGGAGGAGAGCTCGCTCGACAGGTGAGCGTAGGGGTAGAGCATGACCGTCTTGACCGAGAGCTGCTTGCCCTGGACGGTGATGACAGCGGCTGCCTGGGCAGCGACCGACTCGACGCCCCTCTCGTCGGTCTTCTCGGAGGCCATGAACGCGACGAGCGACTCGCCGCAGCCGCCCTGCATCTGGCTCTCGTCGAGCTCGGCGAGCTTCGAGATGGCCGAGGTCTTTTCGGTCACGTGATAGGTGAAGCTGTCGGCGTGAATCATAAGGATACGCATGGTAGTCCGTCTTCCTGCACCCGTCCGGATGGCCCGGGCGCCTCAGATCCTGGCGGTGACGACATCGGGGATTTCGTCACATCGTAGCACGGAATGTGGGGTCCGGCAAGCGGGGGGAGCTAGCGGTAGAGGCTCTTGAGCCGGCCCCAGCTCACGGGCGTCGCAGCAGGCGGCTCCTCGACCGACGTGGCCTGTCCTCCGCACGACGGCTCATCGCACCAGTCGGAGAAGTCGACGCACCACGCGAGTTCTCCGGCGTCGTCACAGTCGTAGATCCTGTCTGCTATCTCGCGCGGGTCCTCGGTGTTCCACCAGTTGCCGGTGAAGTCGATCGTCAGGCGTGTCGGCGTCGTGACGACAAGCACCTCATAGGTCGTGGCGTCGGCGAAGTAGTTGCCGTGGAACTCCGGCGGTTCTCCGCCATCGTGGATGCGGATCGCCGCGTCGCTTCCTGTGGCGCTGTTGTTGAAGAAGGTGTTGCCCGTGAACACGGGCGCGTCGAGTGCCGTGGGCGGGTCCGGAGCGCTGATGTCGACCGCGCCGCCACCGGTCGTCGTGGCGTAGTTCTCGGCCATGAGGTTGGTCGAGATCACGCAGTTGCTGTCGTAGATGTAGATGCCCCCGGCGCTGTTGATCGCGGAGTTGCCGACGATGCTGTTCGCCGTGATCGAGACATTGTCGCTCCGGTCGACGGCGATTCCGCCTCCATGGAGGGCGTCGTTCGCCTCGATGGTATTGCCGATGATCTCGCTGGCATCGCAGGAGACGTAGATCCCTCCGCCGCTGCGGTCGAGGGAGATCCAGTTCGCCGAGTTCCCGGCGATGTGGTTGGCCTCGGCGTGGAGGCTTCCACCCACCGCCGAGATGCCGCCACCGAGTCCCGCGCGGTTGTTCTCGATTCTGCAGGAGAGAACGAGCAGGTCGCTGTCCACGCCGCCGATGCCGCCACCGTGTGACTCCACGGCTCCGCAGTTTGTCACGGTGACATCCTCGATGCGAAGGTCCGCGCGGTCGCACCGGATGCCGCCGCCGTGCAGACTAGCATAGCCGCCGTCGAGCGTGAGTCCCTGCACTCTCGTGTCCGGACCCACATCCTCGCAGAACAGCACGGAGTACGGATACGTGGACTGGTTGCTGACGAGCGTCTCTCCAGGGCCGAGGGCACCAAGGAGGGTGACGCCATCCGCTGACGGTCCCATGTAGAGGTGCTCGTAGTATGCGCCTGGTGCTACGAGGACGGTGTCCCCATATGTTGCGGCATTGATTCCGTCCTGGATCATCTCGAAGTCGCCGCCACCTGCGTGGTCGACATGGATGACACCGGGCGAAGCTGCCGCAGCTGTGAGAGCAAGGAGGATGACGGGAAGAAGCGGTCGCGCGAAACGAATCACTGTTGCGCTCATAGCGGGCTCCTTGTCGCGAGGGGGAATCCTTATGACCAGTCTAGCACGCCGGAAGCTTCGGATGAACGGCCATTCGTCAGGGAGTTCCAGGTGCGCGGAGCCGCGTGCGTTCGATGACGCGGACGAGCGCGGGGAGAAGCGCGATGTGGATGGCCATGCCGATCCAGCCGGCGCCGAGCGCGCCAAGCGCGAGCGCGATGGTGCGGGCATTGACGCCCAGCAGCGGGGCAAGCCAGACGACGACCACGAACCAGACCGCGCGGCCGATGACCATCGCGCCGATGAGCGCGAGGAGCGTCGGTGCGTAGCCGATCACCTTCGTCCCCGGCGGCTGCATCATCCGCGCGAACCAGGGTCGGAGGAGTCCGGCGACGAGACCGTACGTCCCGAGTTCGAAGAGCATCGGTATCATATAGAAGAAGGTTGGGCGCCCGGTCAGTAATCCGGACAGTATCGGCGAGCCGAGTCCAACGATGAGACCGCTGACGGGTCCCAGGAGAAGCCCCGCGAGAAACGCGGGGATGTGCATCGGCGAGAAGATCCTCCCGCCGAGCGGTATCATATGAAAGACGATGGGGAGGACGACGCCGAGCGCGAGAAGAAGCGCGGTTCCGGTGATCATCCCCGTGGTCATGCGGCGTCCGCTCATCGGCCGCTCCCTGCGCCGGAATCCGCCCGCTTTCCGGAGTCCGCCCGCTCCGTGATCTCGAACAGCTTCTCGTCGGGCATCTCCCATATCTCCATCGAGAACGTGTGCTGATCGTCCTCGCCGCATTCGTTTTCGATCCAGTCGAAGATCTCACTCCGGAGTGCGACCGAGAGTATCCGCTCGTCCTGCCGCGCCTCGATGCGCATCGCGCGCTCGTCGCGAACGACCATGCCGCCGTTGCCGGTCGTGCACGGGGTCGAAATCTGAATGCCATCAGCCAGACACGAGTAGGGCGGGACCCGTCCCGTGGAGACGTCGATCTTCGTGCGGAACGGCTCGTCCCCGAACTCACGGACGACGACGCGCCCCATCCTGAGTCCCACAACGAGGAAGGGGCCGAGGTGCGTGTGGAATTCAGCGGCTCTCGTGAGTTCTTCGGGGAACTGCACGTGGCATCTCCTGATAGCGTGTTTGTCCCTGTGCAAGGGGCATTATACACGGGCTGGGAGGTGTGCGCCACCTGCCCCTGTCCCACCGCGACTTCTCTCGAACGGGCGCGGTCTCTCCTTCGAGGGGAGATCTTCTCATTGCAGTTACAGGGGGCAAAGTCCGATTGCCAACACGCCGGCCACCCGTCCGGTTGCCCGGGCGTCGGGTGGGGGGTAGTATGGTAGTTCTGTCAGTATCACCGATTGCAGGGGGCATGCGTGGCGGAGCCGATGCCGAACACCAACATCCCGACCTCGGAGCCAGGACGGCACGCGGCGCGGTTCACCGTGCGCGGCGTGGTCCAGGGCGTGGGGTTCCGGCCGTTCGTCTACCGGATCGCGCACGAACTCGGGCTCGACGGTTGGGTCGTCAACTCAAGCCGTGGTGTCATCGTCGAGTGCGAGGGTTCGATCGATGAACTTCGCGCATTCGAACGCGCGCTCGTCAAGGAGGCGCCGCCGCTTGCGCGCATCGATTCGGTCGCACGGGACGGACTCGAGCTCCGGGGGTTCTCGGGGTTCGAGATTCGCGCAAGCGAGGCTGACGAGGACGAGATGACGCTCATCTGTCCGGACGTAGCCGTCTGTTCCGACTGTCTCGCCGAGCTCCTCGACGAGAGCGACCGCCGTCATCATTACCCGTTCATCAACTGCACGAACTGCGGCCCACGTTTCTCTATCATAGAGGAGACGCCGTACGACCGCCCGAAGACCTCGATGAAGTCGTTCCCGATGTGCCCCGACTGCCAGCGCGAGTACGGAGACCCGCTCGACCGCCGGTTCCACGCCCAGCCGAACGCGTGTCCCGTCTGTGGGCCATCGCTGGAGCTGGTCGCGCCGCGCGATGCGGCGACCGAGGCCTCGGAGCTTCTGCTGGGCCGGAGCTATCTCCGGATGCCACCGGATGTCGTCGACTCGGACGAGGCGACGCGGACGCGGTGGCTGCTCAAGCACGGGGCCATCGTCGGCGTTCGCGGTCTCGGCGGGTTCCACATCGCGGTGAACGCCGAACTCGTGCCGACTGTCCGCGCGCTCCGCGAGAAGAAGAATCGCCCGGCGAAACCCTTCGCTGTCATGTGCCGGTCGCTCGAGGTCGCGCGCAGGTTCGTGAAGATCGATCCCATCGAGGAGAAGGCGCTCACGAGTCCGTGGAGTCCCATCGTGCTCCTGAGGCGGAGGAAGGATGCGACCCGGGCGCTCGCAACGAACGTCGCACCGAACAACAGCTATCTCGGCGTGATGCTCCCGTACGCGCCGCTCCATCACCTGCTCTTCGACGATGAGCTCGACGTGCTCGTGGTGACGAGCGCCAACGTCTCGGGCGAGCCGATCATCGCCGACGTCGGAACGGCGCTCGAACGACTGACCGGCATCACGCGGACCTACCTGACGCACGACCGCGACATCGTCAACCGCAGCGACGATTCGATCGTCTACATCGAGGTCGGACGGCCGCTCATGAGCAGACGGTCGCGAGGCTACGCGCCGTACCCGATCGATCTGCGGCCGCCGGAAGAGACGGGGCCGGCGGCTCGCGGGGGTATGACCGTCCTCGCCACCGGTACCGAGCTCAAGAACGCATTCACGCTCCTCGACGGCGATCGCGCGTACGTCAGTCAGCACATCGGCGACATGGAGAACCAGGCGACCCTCGAATTCTACGAGGAGACGCTCGAGCGGTTCCTGCGCTGGTTCCGGCTGACGCCGGGCGTCGTAGCGCACGATCTACATCCGGACTATCTCGCGACCCGCTTCGCGCGTCGATACGCGGACGAGCATGACGTACCGCTCGTCGGGGTCCAGCATCACCACGCGCACATCGCATCGGTCATGGCCGAGAATGGCGTGACCGCGCCCGTCATCGGGCTCGCGCTCGACGGGACCGGATACGGGCCGGACGGAGCCATCTGGGGTTGCGAGTTCATGGTGGCCGACCGAGGAGACTTCGAGCGCGCCGGGCACCTCGCGTATGTCGCGCTGCCCGGCGGCGACGCGGCGGTCCGACATCCGTACCGTGTTGCGCTGTCGCACTTGCACGCGGCAGGCGAGGCCGACCCGGCGGGATGGGGGCGGCAGCTCTTTCCGCGAGTCGATGTCAACGAGATCGATCTCGTTGCGCAGCAGATCGATAGGGGAGTCAACTGCATCGACACGTCGAGTGCCGGCCGCCTCTTCGACGCGGTTGCAGCACTCCTCGGAGTCTGTACCGAGATCAGCTACGAGGCGCAGGCGGCCATCGAGCTCGAATCGCTTATCAATCGGGCGACCGCGAGTGTGACGGGCGGGCCGTACTACCCGTTCCAGCTCGACCCAGAAAGTGACACCGACGGGCGGGAGCGCGGGTTCGTCATCGATGCCGGTCCGACCATTCTCGGAGTTCTGGGCGACGTCGCCGCGGGTACGCCCCGTGAGGTCATCGCGGAGGCGTTCCATAACACGGTGGCGAGGCTTTCGTTCGAGGCGGCGCGGTGGATCTCACAGGTTTCGGGGCTCTCGACCGTAGCGCTCTCGGGTGGCGTCTTCCAAAACCGCTACCTGCTGGCCTCTCTGGTCGAGCTCCTCGAGCGCGGTGGTTTCCGGGTCCTGCTCAATCAGGAGGTCCCTACGAATGACGGGGGCGTCTCGCTCGGGCAAGCGGTCGTGGGTGGCGAGCGGCTGCGCCGCGGGCTAGAATAGGGATTGAGGCATCCGCTCCTTAGGCATCTGCTATTGAAGCAGGACGGGCATGCCATCCACCGGTCGCAGTCTGCGACCGGGTTCCCACAGAGCCCCCGGGAGGGGAGCAGGAGGCAGCGCATGTGTCTGGCGGTACCGGGGAGGGTTCTCGAGGTGGAGGGGACGGCCGGCCGGGTCGAGTTCAACGGCGTCAGCCGCGAGGCCGATCTCACGCTCCTGCCTGACGTCAGGGCGGGCGACTACGTTCTCGTCCACGCCGGATTTGCCATCCAGAAGCTCAACGAGGACGAGGCGCTCGAGACGCTCAAGCTCTTCGAGGAACTTGCCCTGGCGCTCGAGGATGACGACGCCGAGCGCAACGGCCACGTCGCCGGGGAGATCGACGGCGACGCGCCCGGTGAGCGCGTTCGTCGTGGCGACGAATCGGCCGACGGGGAGTCTTCATGACCGGTGGCATCGATCTTGCGGCCTTCCGTTCCGAGCCCGCGGCGAACGCGCTCATCGGACGCATCACATCCCTTACCTCGCGCGCGGGCGGCACACTCGAGAGTCCGATCGCACTCATGGAGGTCTGCGGCACGCACACCGTCGCCATCTCGCGGTTCGGTCTGCGCGCCATGCTTCCCAGGGGACTCCGGCTCTTGTCCGGTCCGGGATGTCCCGTCTGCGTGACCCCGCTCATCGAGATCGATCGTTCCATCGCGGCCGCGCGATTGCCGGATGTCATCATCGCGACTTTCGGCGACATGATGCGCGTGCCCGGCTCGAACGGCTCGCTCGAATCGGTCCGCGCCGACGGCGCCGACGTGCGCATCGTCTACAGCCCGATGGACGCGCTTGAGATCGCGCGCCAGAATCCATCGAAGGTCATAGTGTTCCTCGGCGTCGGGTTCGAGACGACCTCGCCGATCATCGCGGCGACCATCGTTGCCGCCTCGCGCGAGGAGCTCACCAACTTTGTGGTACTGCCGTTCTTCAAGACAGTGCCCGCAGCGCTCGATATGCTTGCGGCGGTGCCCGGGCGACCACTCGACGGGTTCATCTGCCCTGGGCACGTGAGCGTCATCATCGGCTCCGACGCATACCTGCCGGTCGCGGCGCGGCGGAACATCCCGTGTGTCGTGACGGGCTTCGAGCCGCTCGACATCCTGGCGGGTATCGTGATGCTGCTCGAACAGGTCGTCTCTATCCGGGAGGGAACCGGGAGCGCGGGCGTTGCCGTACAGTACTCGCGGGCGGTCACGCGCGAGGGCAACCCGACGGCGCAGGGGCTGTTGGCCGACGTGTTCACGCCTTACGACGCGGAGTGGCGCGGCATCGGTGTGGTCCTCGGGACCGGACACACTCTCTCGAGGAAGTACGCGAAGTTCGACGCGACGAAGCGGCTCGAGATCGATGTGCCTGAGCCCGCGGGTGAGCGCGGATGCATCTGCGGCGAGATCATGCTGGGGCGGAACCTCCCGCCCGACTGTCCGCACTTCGGCGAGGCATGCACGCCGCGGTCACCGGTCGGGCCGTGCATGGTCTCCACCGAGGGCTCGTGCGCGGCGTTCTACAAGTACGAGCGGACACACACGGAGGTGGAGTGAGCGAGAAGAAGATACGCATGGCCCACGGCAGCGGCGGCATGCTGATGCACGAGCTCATCAGGGACCTGATCGTCGGAAGGCTCGGCAATCCGGCGCTCGATGCGCTCGATGATGCCGCGGAGATCGCCGACCTCGGCGGTCATGCTATTCAAGGCGGACGCCTCGCGTTCACGACCGACTCCTTCGTCGTCCAGCCGCTCTTCTTCCCGGGCGGAGACATCGGCACGCTCGCCGTCGCGGGGACCGTCAACGACCTCGCGATGAAGGGCGCCACCCCTCTCTATCTCACACTTGGGCTCGTGCTCGAGGAGGGGATGCCGATGGCCGACCTCGAGCGCGTGTTGGACTCGATCGCGGCGACCTCGCAGGGCGCTGGTGTGATGATCGCGGCCGGCGACACGAAGGTCGTCGAGCGCGGAGCGGTCGGCGGGATGATCGTGAACACTGCGGGCATCGGGTTCATCCCCGACGGCGTGAACATCTCCGGTGTGCGCGCGGCGGACGGCGATGTCGTCATCATCTCGGGCACCATAGGCGATCACGAGACGGCCATCCTCGTTGCGCGGGAAGACCTCAAGCTCGACGCACCGATCGAGAGCGACTGCGCGTGTCTGGGCGGACTCGTCCGTGACGTGCTCGATGCGTGCGGCGACGTACACGTGCTCCGCGACCCGACGCGAGGCGGGCTCGGCACCACGCTCAACGAGATCGCGTCGCGCGCCGGTGTCGGTATCACGGTCCGTGAAGACGACATCCCGATGCGGCGCGAGGTGCGTTCGGTCTGCGATATTCTCGGGTTCGACCCGCTCTATATGGCGAACGAGGGCAAGGCCATTGTTGTCGCGCCGGCGGAGCATACAGATGCGATACTCACCGCGCTCAAGGCGAACCCGCTCGGCGTCGACGCGGCCGTCATCGGCGAGGTTGGCGGCGTCCCGGGCGTGCGGCTGAGGACATCGGTCGGGGGCCTGAGGCCGATACTCATGCTGGAGGGCGTTCAGCTCCCGCGCATCTGCTAGCGCAGAACGTGCTTGCGGCCTATTGCGCAGGGAGACCTCCCTGTACCGCGGTTCTGGCGAACGGCACCACATGTAGAGAAGGACGTACATGCACGAACTCTCCATCTGCCAAAGCATGCTCGATATCGTCGAACGGACGCTCCGCGAACACCCGGGCGCCACGCTCAAGACGATCCGGCTCGATATCGGCAAGGGCTCGACCATCGAGTCGACACTCCTCAGCGACGCGTTCGCCATCATCACCGAGGGCGGTCCGTTCGAGGGGGTGGAACTCGACATTAACGACATCCCGATCACCGGCAGGTGCCGTGCGTGCGGGAAGCCGTTCACGTACCAGGAAATGGCGCTCGGATGTCCATCGTGCGATTCGATGGACATCGTCATCGAGTCCGGCATGGAGCTCGATATCCGCGAGCTGGAGATCGATGAACCAGATGCCCCGTAGCAATGCGCGCGGGTCCATATGAAAGACTGCCTTCAACACGGGTCGGCGGATGTCCCATGTGAAAGGCAGAGACACGACAGGAGATCGCAGTGACCAAGGTCAACGTCGAGAAGAAGATCCAGAGCGACAACGAACGCATCGCCTCCGAGAACCGCAGCGTCTTCACGGACGCCGATGTGTTCGTTCTCAATATCATCAGCTCGCCGGGCTCCGGCAAGACGACGCTCCTCGAGGCGACGCTCGACCGGCTCGCGAGCGAGTTCAATATCCTCGTCATCGAGGGTGACGTCACGACCGAACGCGACATGGACCGCGTGCGGGCGCACGGCGCCGGCGGCATCCAGATCAATACCGGCGGCGGCTGTCACTTGAGCGCGAAGATGGTGCAGGAGGTGCTGGGCACGCTCGACCTCGATTCGGCCGACCTCGTGTTCATCGAGAACGTCGGCAATCTCATCTGCCCGGCGACGTACGACCTCGGCGAGGACGTCAGAATGGTGCTCCTCTCGACGACCGAGGGAGATGACAAGCCGATGAAGTATCCGGCCATCTTCCACGCTTCGCAGATGGCGGTGGTCAACAAGATAGACCTTCTTCCATACCTGCCGTACGACATCGAGCGGGCGGAGAGGGAGGTGCGCGTTCTCAACCCGGAGTGTGAGATCATGCGCGTGTCGGCGCTCAAGGGCGACGGGATCGACGCGTGGTGCGACTGGCTCCGTGGGAAGCTCGCAGCGAAGCGGGCGGGATAGGCACTCTTGCTCAACTGGCTGACATCCATGCGGACGGCGGTTTGGCTCCTCATCGCGATGACTGCGCTCGCCGTCCTCGGCGTGCTCATCGGCCAGCAGCTTCCGCCCGAGGCGTACGTGGCGCGGTTCGGGCACGTGCTCGGTACGCTCGTATTCCGCGCGGGACTCGGCGACGTCTTCCGGAGCTGGTATTTCGTTGGTCTCGCGGGACTTCTCACGCTCTCGACCGTCATCTGCTCATTCAGACGCGTCGCGAGGCTCGTCTCTGTGCCCGGGCGCAGACTCCGCACGCTCGGGTCACTCCTCACACATCTCTCGATCGCGCTCATCGCCGCAGGCAGTCTGTGGACCGCGGTGGGCGGGTTCCGCTACGCCGCGTCACGGTACATGGAGGCCGGCGACGTCATGGAGGTGCCCGAGGGCGGCTTCTCCATCCGCGTCGATGCGGCGCGCACGGAGTTCACCGATTCCGGGAAGCGGTCGGAGTACCTCTCCGATGTGACCGTCCTCGAGGACGGCGTCCCCGTCCGCGAGCACCGCATCGAGGTCAACGAGCCGCTGGTCCACAACGGCATCGGCGTCTACCAGTTCGAGATGCTCCCCGCGGCGGGCTCGGCGCGTGAGGTGCTGCTCGGTGTGATCGTGCCTCCGCCTGAGGATTCCCTCGCGGACGCCGGAGCCGCAGCGATGCCGCTCCACCTCGAGGTCCCGGCGGCTCCCGGCGTGCGCGTGCCGGTCCCCGAAACGACCCTCTCGGTCGAAGTTCTGGAGTTCCTCGCGGACTTCACATATGATATCGAGACAGGAACTGCCGGGCTGGCGTCGCCAAGGCACGACAACCCGGCGGTTTTCGTACAGGTCTGGGATGACGGCCGCCTTGCCGGCGAGCAGTGGGTGTTCATCGGCGCGGTGGGGCACGAGGCGGAGGGAATTCCCTGCCGGCTCTTCTTCCTGGACTATATCCCGGACTTCGATCGTGGGCTCACACGGTTCGAGTTCACTCGTCAGCCGGGAACCCCGCTCCTCTTCATCGGGTTCGCCGTGCTCTCGCTCGGCCTCTGTCTCGTCTTCTGGACGCGCAGGGCTGTGCCGGACCCCGCGTGAGGTAACGGATGGAACAGACTTCCGACATGCTGCTCTTCTGGATCTCGCTCTGGTGCTACCTCGGTGGCACCGTCGCGGCGTGCGTCTACGCAGGCGTCCGCCGTCCGGCGGTTCGGGGAGTGACTTTCGCGCTGACGCTCGCGGGGTTCCTCGCGAACACGGTCGCGCTCATCATCCGGTCGGTCGCATCTGGACACCCGCCAGTGACGGGGCTCTTCGAGTACATGACCCTCTTCGCGTGGGCCATCGTGCTCGGGTTCCTCCTGCTCTGGAGGCGGAAGGGGCTCGACCTCGTCGCCGTGTTTGGCGCGGCGTTCGGCGCGCTCGCGCTTGCGATGGCCTCACTCTTCCCGGCACACATCGAACAGCAGCTCATCCCGGCGCTTCAGAGCTACTGGCTGTGGATCCACGTCTCGCTCGCGGTGCTCGCGGAGGCCGCGTTCACGGTGGCATTCCTCGCGGCGGTGATGTACCTCGTCGGGCAGGGCCGGGGCTTCCGGGGCATGCCCGATGGGCGGACGCTCGACACGGTGACCTATCGCGCTATCGGAGTGGGCTTCCCGCTCTTCACCATCGGCGCGCTCTTCGCCGGCGCCATCTGGGCGCAGAAGGCATGGGGTTCGCCATGGTCGTGGGATCCGAAGGAGACCAGCTCGCTCATCGTGTGGTTCATTTACGCGATCTACCTGCACGCCCGGTTCGTGCGAGGCTGGAGCGGGTCAGGCGCTGCGTGGCTCTCGATCCTCGGATACGCGATGACGATCTTCACGATCCTTGGCAGCAAGATCCTCGGCGGGCTGCACTCGTACGGGGCGTAACGGTTCGCTGAGCTGCTTCGGCGCAGATGATGCCGCGCGGCACTGAACCGAACGGAGGCGACGTGACCGAAGACCGAAAGCGCATGCTCCTCTCGTGGCTGCCCGCCATTCTGTGGACTGGCGTCATCTTCAGTCTCTCGTCGATGACCGTCTTTGCGAGCAGCCTCATCAAGTTCAACATGATCGACAAACTCGCTCACTCCATCGAGTACGGCGGGCTGGGCGTCTTTCTGACGGTTGGGTATCGCGGCACGTTCACCGACGACAAGCGGAGGTGGGTCACGCCGCTCGTCATAGCGACGGGGCTGATGATCGGCGTCTGTGACGAGCTCTACCAGTTCACGGTGCCGGGTCGGTCCGTGGAGTTCTACGACTGGTGCGCCGACGCGGTTGGCGTCACGCTTGGCAACCGGCTCGCGACTGAATTCTTCCGCTGGCGCGCCGGCGAGCCCAAGTCACAGAGCCACACAGAGTAACGCAGAGGCACACCGAGCAACACTGTGCAACACTGAGCAACACAGACACACATCGAGTAAGGACGAAGGACCATGAAGTACAAGGCGCCGAGAGGAACACAGGACGTCCTGCCCTCCGAGAGCTGGAAGTGGCAGCGGGTCGAATCGGTCTTTCGGGAGACCGCCGCGCGGTTCGGCTACGAGGAGATCCGCACGCCGGTTTTCGAGGAGACGGAGCTCTTCGCGCGCGGTATCGGTGATACCACCGACATCGTGAGCAAGGAGATGTACACGTTCGAAGACCGGAAAGGCCGCAGTCTTACGTTGAGGCCTGAAGGTACGGCGAGCGTCGTGCGTGCGTTCGTGGAACACGGGATGGGGCGTGGTGCGCGCGTCACGAAGCTCAGGTACTTCTGCCCGATGTTCCGCTACGAGCGTCCGCAGGCAGGCCGCTACCGCCAGTTCTGGCAGTGGGGACTCGAGGCGCTGGGTTCGTCGAGTCCGGCCATCGATGCGGAGATCATCCACTTCTCGGTAAGCTTCTTCGCGGGTCTCGGAATTCGCGACACCGGCGCGCGAATCAACAGCGCAGGATGTCCCTCGTGCACGCCCGACTACAACGAAATGCTCCGCGAGGCGCTCGCGCCGAAGCTGGGCGAATTCTGCGACGATTGCCAGGAGCGCTACCAGCGCAACCCGAGGCGGATGTTCGACTGCAAGAACGCGCACTGCCAGGAGCTGCTGAATGGCGCGCCGTCCATACTCGACGCGCTCTGCGACGAGTGCCACGACCACTTCGATGCGGTTCGCATGCACCTCGATGCCATCGGCGTGCCCTACGTGCTCGACTCCAAACTGGCGCGCGGACTCGACTACTACACGAAGACGATCTTCGAAATTCACTACGACAAGCTCGGCGCGCAGAACGCGCTCTGCGGCGGCGGCCGGTACGACGGCCTCGTCGAGGAGCTCGGCGGCGCGTCGACCCCGGCATGTGGCGTATCCTCCGGCGTCGAACGCCTTGTGATGGCGCTCGAGGAGGAGGGCGCCTTTGGAGAGAATGCCCCCGCGCCCGATGTGTATCTCGTCGCGGGGGAGGGCGATACGACCTCTTCGAACGTTGAGCTGGCGGCGAAGCTGCGCGAGCGATTCGCCGTCGAGATGGACTATCAGGGCCGGAGCCTCAACAAGCAGATGCAGGAGGCCGGCAAGCTTGGCGCGCGGTTCGTGGTCGTCAATAACGGGCCAGGCGGACCGCTTCGCGTCCGCGAGAGCGGCGAAGGGTGGGAGACCGAGGCGACACTCGACACGGTCGCCGACGTCATCGCGGAACGCATGGCTGAGTAACACAACACGAGGAGCACAACACGAGGAGCACAACACGAGGAGCACAACACGAGGAGCACAACACACATGAAGCTCGAGACGCTCGGAACGAGCACGAGGACACACACGTGCGGCGAACTCAGAGCCGGCAACGCCGGCGAGTCAGTCGTACTCATGGGCTGGGTGCACAGACGACGGGACCTCGGAGGTCTTCTGTTCATCGATCTCCGCGATCGGTACGGGACGACGCAGATCGTATTCCATCCCGAGACGGACAGTGAGCTTTTCGACACGGCGTGTGGACTTGGTGCGGAGTATGTGATCGCGGTGGAGGGTGAGGCCGGTGCGCGTCCGGACGGCACCGCCAACAAGGACATGCCGACCGGCGAGGTCGAGGTCACCGTCAAGAGCATGCGCGTCCTCAACAACTGCCAGACGCCGCCGTTCGTTCTTGAGGAACCGATCAAAGCGAGCGACGAACTCAGACTCGAGTACCGCTACCTCGATCTGCGCAGGCCGCACATGCAGGAACGGCTCCTCGCACGGCATACGGCCGCGATGGCGGCACGCAACTACCTGGCTGGGCTCGGCTTCATCGATATCGAGACGCCGATGCTCGCAAAGAAGACGCCGGAGGGCGCGCGCGACTACATCGTTCCGTCGAGAGTCCACAAGGGCAAGGTCTACGCGCTTCCGCAGTCGCCGCAGCTGTACAAGCAGATCCTCATGGTCGGTGGCTGCGATCGCTACTTCCAAATCGCGCGGTGTCTGCGCGACGAGGACCTCAGAGCCGACCGGCAGCCGGAGCACACGCAGATCGATATCGAGATGAGCTTCGTGCTGCAGGACGACATCTTCACGATGGCGGAGGGGCTCATGGCCGCCATCTGGAAGGCCGTCAACGGTGTGGAGATCGAGACGCCGTTTCCGAGGCTTCCCTACGCCGAGGCGATGGCGCGGTTCGGGTCGGACAAGCCGGACACTCGGTTCGGGATGGAGATCGTCGACGTCTCATCGATCGTTGCGCAGAGCGAGTTCAAGGTGTTTCGTGGAGCCGTCGAGGCCGGCGGTTCCGTGAAGTGTCTGTGCGCCGCGGGCTGCGCGAGCTGGTCGCGGAAGGACATCGACAACCACGAAGAGCTCGTCAAGAAGTGGGGCGCGAAGGGTCTTGCGTGGGCGAAGGTCGAGCGGGACGGTCTCACGGGCGGCATCAGCAAGTTTCTCTCGCCTAACGAGGCGACCGCCATCATGGACGCCGCCAAGGTGGGTGACGGCGACATTCTGCTCTTCTGCGCCGACCGCACGAAGCTCGTCAATGACGTGCTCGGCAGGTTCCGCCTCGCGCTTGGCGCCGAACTCGGGATTATCCCCGAGGACAGGCTGAACTTCCTGTGGGTGACCGACTTCCCGATGTTCGCGTGGAACGAGGACGCGAAGTCGTGGGAGACGGAGCATCACATGTTCACGATGCCGCGCGAGGAGCACATGGAGTATCTCGAGAGCGATCCGGGCAAGGTGCTCGGTCAGCTCTACGACCTGGTGCTCAACGGTGTTGAACTGGCGTCAGGCTCCATCAGGATCCACCGTCGTGATATCCAGGAGCGCGTGATGGCGGTCGTCGGGATGTCCGGTGCGGACGCGGAGAGTCGGTTCGGGTTTCTCCTGAGGGCGTTCGACTATGGCGCACCGCCGCACGGCGGGATCGCACCGGGTCTCGACCGCATCGTTATGATGCTCACGGGTGAGGATTCGATTCGCGACGTCATTGCGTTCCCGAAGACCTACAAGGGAGTGTCGCTCATGGACGGCTCGCCGTCCGAGCCTGAGCCCGAGGTGATGAAGGAGATCGGCATCCGCTTTGTCGAGGAAGAGAAGTAGCGCCACATCGGTTCTTCCCGCCGCGGCGACCATCTGGGTCGCTGCAGGCGCGGTGGCCGGCGTCGTCGAGAGTCTCCTCGTCGCGCTCAGGCACGGCTACTACTTCAACACCCTGGAGTCATTGCTCTCTTTCCTGTTTGTACCGGCGGCCGCGTACGCGGCCGCCGGTATCGTCATGGGCGCAGCTCTCTTTGTCGCGCTCGTAACGTTCGCAGGGCGCGCGGCTCCCCACACCCGATGCGACGTTCCGCGCGGGGACGCACGGCGGCGCAGTGAAACGGCGCTCCGACTCTCCGCCGCACTCTGCGCGCCGTCGCTCCTCGTTCTCTTCTGGGGCTCGGCGCTCCGCGGGAGGTTCTTTGGGACCATCGGAAACGCTGCGGGCCACGTCGCGATGGTCGCGCTCGCGGTACTGGCATTTCTGTTCGTCCGGCGGTTCCTCTCGAGCAAACGCCGCGTGTCCCCTCGACCGCTGGCGCTCGCAACAGTCGCGCTTCTGCTCGTCGGAGTGATCGTTGCCATCGTGACGCTGCCCCATGGCAGCCCCGACGCGAACTCGGTCGATACGGCCGATAAGGCGGATGATGCGGGCCATGCGACCGGATCCTCCGTCTCCGTCCGACCGAGCATCCTGCTTGTCACCATCGACACGCTCCGCGCGGACCGGACCGGTTACTCGGGCTACCGTCCGGCTTCCGATCCATGCGCCGACGGCCTCGGCACGACGCCGAGACTTGACGCGCTCGCGGCGCGCGGCGTGACCTTCACCAACGCGATCGTTCCGGAGGTCGTGACCGACCCGAGCCACGCGTCGCTTTTGACCGCAGTCCCACCGTGGGAGCACGGCGTGGTGCGCAATGCGATGCCGCTTCGTGTGAATGTACCGGTTCTGGCTGAGCGCCTCTCCGGCGCCGGGTACACAACCGCCGCATTCGTCAGCGTGGAGCATCTCGACGGTCACATCTCCCACATCAGCCGCGGGTTCCACCTGTTCGGCGACCGTGGATCGGAGGACCGGTATCGACATCACGTCGGCGGCCGCATCCTCGAGCGGCACGCACGGTCGATGTTCAGCCATGAGCGCGACGCGGCGGCGACGGCAGCGGAGGCGTCGCGCTGGATCGACTCGCGGGGGCGGTCCTCCTCTGGTGACGATCCGTTCTTCCTCTGGGTGCACATCTTCGACCCGCACATGCCGTACACCAACCACGAGACAGGAAGAGTGTTCGGATTCGCCGAGCGGGATGCGTATGCCGTCGGGTTCGCCGCGGGAGCAACCGACGGTGGAGCAGTCAAGCCAGCAGCAGCCAACGGCGGGTCGTCGGCGACCGGTGGCAACAACGCAGGCGAAGAGGGTTCGCTCGGGATGATTGCGGAGGCCGCCTACGACTCCGAGGTGCGGTTCGCGGACAGTGCGCTCGGCGCGCTGCTCGACGCGCTGGACGGGGCCGGCCTCTCAGAGCAGACGATCGTCGTCGTGACGGCTGATCACGGGGAGCACATGCGCGAGGCGCACGTCGCGCCGGAGAGCTGGTTCGGACACGTCGATGTCTATGACGAGGTCTGCCGGGTCCCGCTCGTCATGGCCGGACCGAATGTCGCATGGGGCCGCACTCTCGATCGCCAGATCTCGTCGATGGATGTTGCTCCGACGGTTCTGGCGCTCGCCGGGGTTGACGCGACGCTCGGGAGGATGCGCGGCTTCGCGGATGAGATCGATGTGGTCGATGGCGAGGGCGCCGGGGAGGGCGACCGCGGGACTACCGGCCAGGCGACGGGGTCACGGCCGGTGGCAGGCACGGAATCTACTCGGGGAGTGTCGGAGCCGCTCGTTGTCATGGCAAACCCTCACCGCGGGCTCCATGACAGGGCCGTCCGGCGTGGACGCTGGAAGCTGATCGAGCGAAACGGCTATCCGGCAGAGCTTTACGACCTCTCGATTGACCCCCAGGAACTGGTGAACGTAATTCAGCCATTAGCGCCCGTCTTCGCTGAACTGGCAGCCGTTCTGGCTCAAACGCCGGCAATGTTCGGGAATGCAGGCCCCGGTGGGTCGTTCGGAACAGCCGAGGAGCTCGATCCGGCGCTCCGGGAGATGCTCGAGGCGCTCGGATACGTCGAATAGCTGGCTGGTTCGTCTACACGGTCGTTCGCACTGCGCCTGTGCCCGTCCGCACAGCGCCGGTGCTCTTCCGCGGATCCCGTGACGGTCGCCGGGGGGAGCCGTTCCCGTAAAGCTACATAAGTTAGTAAGTTGCGACTCCATCGAAGCCGTTGATCGCCGCGCTTGACGCCGAAATCGGGCTTGACAGTCCCGGTGGGCTCCTGTTAGCTTAAGTCGTGCGAGTGTACGTATTTCGAGGGTTTTGCGCGCAGCAGTGTGCAAGCCGTGTGTCGTTGTATGTTGGAAAGGGGTGCCACGCGATGGCAAGCACGAACGGGGGGGTTATCGCTCTCGCCACGTTGCTCCTCGTCCTCAGCATGAGTCTTCTGGGCTGCGGTCCGAAGCCTCCGTGCGAGGGCGTATACGTGACGGAGGTGCAGGCGGCCCAGGACGAGTTTGACGCGGCCACCGTCGAGCTGGAGGGCGTGCGCGCAGAGCGCGCCGACCTCGAGGCGGGTGTTGCGGCTGCGAAGAGCGAGATCTCGGAGTTGGAGACGATGCCCGTCGATCTGGGGGCGCGGCTGAATGAGCTTAAGAAGGGCAGCGGACGCTAACCGCGGC
>CAZNHF010000024.1:0-11897 GCA_964572375.1 uncultured bacterium
GAGTGCGTCGAGGCTTCCGTGACGTATGTCTGCACACCCGGCACGTGGTGGGTCTGGGTCGGCGCGAGCGAGTTCACCGGTTGGCCGAACGACGCCGATTACATCCTGACGATTCACGGCTACGACTTCGAGTGCGTGATCGACTGTCCGGGAGGCGTCCCGACCGAGGACGAGCCGCCCTGCGAGGTCAACTACGAGGATCACCACAACGGCGGCTGCAACTCGTCGCCGCACGTGTACCAGGAGATCGTTCCGAGCACGTCGACCATCGTTCGCTGCGGCGAGAGCGGGTTCTACGATCACTACGGCAGCTGCTATCGCGACACGGACTGGTACGAACTCGTACTCGACGAGCCGCGCGAGGTGACGGCGTGCATCGCCGCCGAGTTCCCGGTGCAGTTCCTGCTGGCTCATCCGGATCCCGACTGTGGCAACATCGCGATCCCTGAATCGGTCCTGGCCGACGTCTGTGCCGAGGAGTGCATCACAGCAGTGCTCGACCCCGGAGTTCACTGGTTGTTCGTCGCGCCGGAGTTCGGCGCCATCTTCCCGTGTGGCGGGCGCTACATCCTCAGCATCGAAGGCTACACGACGCCTGTTGAGGGCAGGACCTGGGGTCTCATCAAGAGCCTCTACAGATAGGGGTTCGCGTTCCGTCAAGAGTCCGTACAGACAGCGGATGTTTCATGCGGGGGAGATTCCTCAGGGATGAGAGTACTGATCGTCGGAAGCGGGGGACGCGAGCATGCGCTCGCCTGGAAGCTCGCGCAGAGTCCTTCGAATCCTGAACTCATCGCTGCCCCGGGCAATGCGGGGATCGCAGCGCTTGCGCGGTGCGTGCCGGTCGCGGCGGGCGATGTCGAGGGGCTCGCGCGTCTCGCCGTCGAGGACGAGTGTGACCTGACCGTCGTCGGCCCGGAGGTGCCTCTGACGCTCGGGCTGGCCGATCGCCTCCGTGCGTCAGGACGAGCCGTGTTCGGACCGTCGAAGGACGGCGCACGGCTCGAGGGCAGCAAGTGGTTCGCCAAGGAGGTCATGGCACGGGCGGGGATACCGACCGCACGCGCGTGGCACGCCGCAACCCGCGAAGAGGCGCTCCGCGCGCTGGACGAGGCCGGGACACCTGTCGTGGTCAAGGCCGACGGTCTTGCAGCAGGGAAGGGTGTCATCATCGCCGGGGCATACGGCGAGGCCGTCCGCGCCGTCGACAGTATCATGATGGCACGCGAGTTCGGGGAGGCAGGCGCCACGCTTGTCATCGAGGAGTATCTGACGGGCGAAGAGGCGTCGATCCTGGCGCTTACGGACGGGGAGCGATTCGCACCGCTTGTCCCGTCGCAGGATCACAAACGGGCGCTCGACGGCGATCTCGGACTCAATACCGGTGGCATGGGTGCGTACGCGCCGACGCCGGCCGTCGACGCAGCGCTGACGGACGGGATCGTCCGCGATGTTCTCAAACCGACGATCGAGACGCTTCGTGCGATGGGGATCGACTACCGCGGCGTGCTCTACGCCGGTCTCATGCTGACCGAAGATGGTCCCAGGGTGCTCGAGTTCAACTGTCGCTTCGGCGATCCCGAGACCCAGGTCGTGCTTCCGCTTCTGGACGGTGACCTCGTTGACATCATGATGGGCGTCGCGCAGGGCGAACTCGACCCCTTCACCGTGCGGCAGAGTGAGCGCTCGGCCGCATGTGTTGTCATGGCATCGGCCGGCTACCCGGGCGCATATCCGAAGGGCAGGTTGATCAGCGGTCTGGGAGCCGCGGCCGCTCTCGACGACGTGGTCGTCTTCCACGCCGGGACGTTGCTCACGGCGAGCGGCGTCGTCAGCGCGGGCGGACGTGTGCTCGGGGTCACGGGTGTAGCGGACGAGCTTCCGGTCGCGCTCAAGCGAGCCTACGATGCTGTTGACCGCATCACGTTCGAAGGTGCGCAGTATCGCCATGACATAGGGCATCGGGCGCTCGATCGACTCGAGACGGTCTGACGATGCTCAGAACTCATCGTCACGGCCGCCGGGACGACCGGCGGCCGTCGACACTGCGGAGCTGGTGACGGAACGATGAAGATCATCGATCTCACAGCTCGCACCGACGAGCCGACACGCGACCTTCTGAGGCCGGCAGCGCTCGCGATCAAGAACGGCGACCTCACCATCCTTCCGACGATGACGTACTACGGGCTCTGCGCCGACGCCTTGAACCCGGATGCGGTCGGGCGCGTGTTCAAAGCGAAGGGGCGCGATCCCTCGAAGCCGCTCATCGTCCTCGTGGACTCATTCGAAATGCTCAAGCCTCTGGTCGCTGAGATCCCGCCGGTAGCGCGGGAGCTCGAGTGGCGTCTCGGCTCGAAGGGGCTCACGTATATCCTCAAGGCGTCGGGTCGACTGCCCGTTGAACTCACGGCCGGGACGGGCACGGTCGCGGTCCGGCTGGAGCGCAACGAGATTGTCCTGGAGATCCTCGGTCTCGTGGGGCAACCCATCACGGCCCCGAGCGCGAACCGCGAGGGGGAGGAGCCTCCGAGAACCGTCGACGCGGCCCTGAGCGCGCTCCGCGACTGGGTCGACGTGGCCGTTCGCTGGTACGCTTCCTCCGCGACGGCTCCCACGACGCTCGTCGACCTGACCGGCGACACTCCGAAGGTCCTCCGCGAGGGCACCGTCCCCGCCGCCGACGTGGAGAAGGTCGCAGGGGCCGCCTAGCGCCCCGTCGCTGTTGACCCCCGTCCACTCCTGCCGTAGACTCTGATTCTGCCTTCAGTGTGCTCGTATGGTCCATCAATGGAGGGTTCCGTGCCTGTCCGCGTGCTTCTCGTCTGCTCGGGCAATACGTGCAGGAGCGCGATGGGCGAGGGTATCCTGCGGGAACTCGTACGGCGCTCAGGAGCCGGAGGCGTTGAGGTTGGGTCCGCAGGAACGCTCGGTATCGTCGGCGCGCCGGCCACGGACGAAGCGGTCGATGTCGCGCGCACACACGGCGTCGATATCCTCGGTCATGTGTCGAGCGCTGTGACGTCGGAGTCGCTCTCGAGCGCCGACGTCATCCTCGCGATGACCGAGTTGCACGTCGATGAGATGGTCGCGGGCTTTCCGGAGGCGAAGGACAGGACGGCGCTGCTCTCGGTCTATGCTGACGGGAGCGACGTGGACGTTCCGGATCCAATCGGCGGACCGGTCGAGGAGTACGAGAGCGTCTATCGGATGATTGAGGGATTTCTCACGAGCGCTCTCCCGAAGATCGTCGCGGCTTCCCGCGACGGACGGGGAGATAACAACTTCGGATAGCGCGCGGCGACGGCGCGAGCGCCGCGGCCGCGCGACAGCGAGGTACACGATGAAGATCGCAGTGGGAGCAGACCACGCCGGATTTGATCTCAAGCGGATCGTCGTCGAGCATCTGCTCGATCGCGGTTACGAGATCGTCGACTACGGAACGGGCAGCGACGAGTCGACTGACTACCCGGACCACGGCGCCCCGGCCGCGCGAGCGGCTGCCTCGGGTGAAGTCGACCGGGCCATTCTGTTCTGCGGCTCGGGGCAGGGGATGTGCATGGTCGCGAACAAGGTGCACGGCGTGCGTGCCGCGCTTGCGTGGACCCGTGAGATAGCGCGGCTCTCGCGAGCGCACAACAACGCGAACGTGCTCTGTCTTCCCGGTCGCTTCATCGCGCCCGACGCGGCGATCGACATTGTCGATGACTGGCTCGCGGAGGCGTACGAAGGCGGCAGGCACGACAGACGGATAGCCAAAATGATGCAACTGGAGGAGGAGTAGGATGGCCGGCCTGAAGCAGGTGGATCCTGAAGTCTATGAGGCGATCCAGGCGGAGGTACACCGCCAGACCGAGAAGCTCGAGCTCATCGCGTCGGAGAACTTCACCAGCGCGGCGGTGCGGGAGGCGGTCGGATCGGTGATGACGAACAAGTACGCGGAGGGCTACCCGTACCTTCGCCGCAAGGATGACTCCATCAACTGGGAACGGAACGGCCGCTACTACGGCGGCTGCGAATTCGTCGACAAGACCGAGAACCTCGCGATAGCGCGAGCGAAGAAGCTCTTCGGCGCCGACCACGCGAACGTGCAGCCGCACTCCGGCAGCCAGGCGAACATGGCGCTCTACTTCGCGCTGCTGGATGTCGGCGACACGTACTTCGGACTCGAGCTTTCGCACGGCGGTCATCTCACGCACGGCCACCCGATCAGCTTCTCCGGAATGTTCTACAACGTCATCCACTACGGCGTCGATGAGAAGACCGAGGTCCTCGACTACGCGGTGATCAGGAAGATGGCGCTCGAGCACAAGCCGAAGCTCATCATGACCGGCGCGTCCGCTTACCCTCGGACTCTCGACTTCGCCGCGTTCCGCGAGATCGCTGACGAGGTCGGCGCATACCTCTCGGTCGACATGGCGCACATCGCAGGTCTCATCGCGGCGGGTCTCCACCCGAGTCCTGTCCCGCACGCCGACGTCGTCACGACGACGACGCACAAGACGCTCCGCGGTCCGCGCGGCGGTATGGTCCTCTGCAGGGAGGAGCACGCCCGCGCGATCGACAAGACGGTCTTCCCCGGAATCCAGGGTGGGCCGCTCGAGCACGTCATCGCCGGCAAGGCCGTCTGTTTCAAGGAGGCGCTCGAGCCGTCATTCAAGGAGTACCAGCAGAAGATCCTCGACAATGCCCAGCACATGGCCGAGGCGTTCAAACGTCGGGGATACCGGCTCGTGTCGGACGGCACAGACACGCACCTGATGCTCGTCGACCTCAGGGCGAAGGGCGTCACCGGGAAGGCGGCGGAGAAGGGTCTGGAGACTGCCGGCATCACGGTGAACAAGAACACGATCCCGTTCGACCCGGAGAAGCCGTTCATCGCAAGCGGTATCCGCGTCGGGACTCCGGCTCTGACCACCCGCGGGATGGGGGCGGCGGAGATCGACAGGGTCGTGGGGCTGATCGATCGGGCACTCTCGGACATTGAGAGCGAGCAGGTGCTCGAGAATGTCAAGAATGACGTCATGACGCTCTGCGCGGACTTCCCGCTCGTCGTGGGTGAGGAGAGGCCCGTCTAGCAGACAGATTCCGGTGGGCGGGCCGGTCTCCGGCCCGCCCGAACCGGCTCGTCCGACCCCTCAGAGCACCGGGTCACACAGGAGCAGCGGCGTGGATAAGAGACCGAGCTGGGATGAGTACTTCATGAGCATCGCCGACCTCGTGGCCGAGCGGTCGACGTGTCTGAGACGTCATGTCGGCGCCGTCGTCGTGAAGGACCGGCACATCCTGGCGACCGGATACAACGGTCCGCCGCGGGGACTCCGACACTGCGACGAGACCGGGTGCATCCGAAACAAACTCGGCGTCCCGTCGGGGGAGCGTCACGAGCTCTGCCGCGGTATCCACGCGGAGCAGAACGCCATCATCCAATCCGCCAACTACGGCACCGGCATCAGCGGTTCGACCATCTACACGACGCACACCCCGTGCTCCGTATGCGCGAAGATGATCATCAACGCCGGCATTGTTCGAGTCGTCTCCGCCGATGACTACCCGGATGAGCTCGCGGCGGAGATGCTGCGCGACTCCGGGATCGTCGTCGTCGTCCTCGATGACGCCTCCGAGGCAGGGGAGTGATGCCCTTGGTATCCACTCCAAACGCCTCCATCACCGCAATCAGAGACCCCTTCAGGAGAAAAAGCGGCTCCCATCTTGATACCGCTTGACAGCCTCCGGCGGGGGTTGCTACATTGCGACCGCCGAAGGAGGAAGACCGCTAGGGTGGTGGTGCAGGCGACGGGTGGAGAGAGACAGCAGCCTTCCAATTACTGAGACACTCCAACACTCTTAAGACCGTATACGCAGTCGTATGGCTTCGACGGCGCCGCATCACGTCGATGCTGTGAATGACGCCCCTTGACTCTGAGCATGAGAGGATTGGTGGAGTATTCATGTCGAGATTGAATGACGACAGAGTGTCTGTCGATGAGATCACGGTGGACGGTTCTGTGATCGCAGCGGCGGAAACGGAGAAGTCCGTTGCGGACATGGATGTGATGACTGAGACGCCCGGTTCGAGTGGGCGCCTTCGCATCTATATGGACGACGAGGAACTTCTCGGTCTCCATCGCAGGCTCGCGAGCAAGCTGTTTCGGCTCGTGCGCAAGCGCGGCGGTCAGATCGTCCCGTTCGACAGAAAGAAGATCACGAACGCGATCTTCAAGGCGGCCGAAGAGGTGGGCGGTCGGGACATCGAGATCGCCGAGCGGCTGACCGATGAGGTCCTGCTGTTCCTGTACTCCGAGAAGGGCGATAAGTTGCCGCAGGTGGAGGAGATACAGGACGCCATCGAGAAGGTCCTCGTCGAGCGGGGACACGCGAAGACGGCCAAGGCCTTCATCATCTACAGAGACAAGCGCCAGCGCGTGAGGCGCAAGCAGATCAACACCGGTCTCGCTGGTCTCGAGAAGACCACCGCGAAGCCGGTGCTCGACTCGACCGACCTCGCGCTTTTCGTGCGGACGTCCGGTGACGACATGATCGCGTGGGACCGCGAGCGCATCATTGAAACGCTCGTTCGGGAAGCGGACGTCCCGGTCGCCAAGGCCGAGAAGATCAGCCGCGAGGTTGAAGATCAGATCGCGCTCGCGAACACGAGTGTCATCACCGCTCCGCTCATCCGCGAACTCGTCGACGCGAAACTCATCGAGCACGGACTCGAGGCGGCGCGGCGGAAGCACACGCGTCTTGGTGTGCCTCTGTACGACGCGCGGCGCATCATCCTCGAACCGAACAAAGAGAACGCGAACATCCCGCACAATCCCGAAGCGACCAACATGACGCTGGCCGAATCGATCAAGAAACAGTATGCGCTTCTCGACGTCTTCAGTCAGGACGTGGCCGACGCGCATTCGCGCGGCGACATCCACCTTCACGATCTCGGCTTCTTCGACCGTCCGTACTGCTCTGGCCAGTCGCTTGAGTACGTGAAGAAATTCGGACTGTCGCTTCCGAACGCGCTGTCGATCGCGAAGCCTGCGAAGCACCCGGACATCCTGCTTGCGCACATGGTGAAGTTCTCGGCTGCGCTCCAGGGTCACTTCGCCGGTGCGATCGGTTGGGACGCGGTCAACGTTTTCTTCGCGCCGTTCCTCGACGGTCTTTCCGACCGCGACGTTCATCAGCTCGCACAGATGCTCATCTTCGAGTATTCCCAGCAGAGCGTGGCACGCGGCGGACAGGCGATCTTCAGTGACATCAACATCTACTGGGAGACGCCCAAGCACTTCCGTGGAGTCATGGCGATCGGCCCCGGCGGCACGTTTACCGGGCGAACCTACGACGACTATCAGACGGATTCGCAGCGCTTCGCGTTCGCGCTCTTCGATGTCTACAAGGAGGGCGATGCGATGGGGCGGCCCTTCTTCTTCCCGAAGCCGCTCGTCCATATCACCGACGAGTTCTTCGAGACGCCGGGGCACGAGGAGTTCCTGCTGCACATCAGCGATGTGGCCGCGGAGAAGGGCAATACCTACTTCGTGTTCGACCGTGGCGAGACGGCCAAGATCTCGGAGTGCTGTCGCCTCTCATTCAAACTCGAGCAGTCGGATCTCGATGACGCCAAGGAACCGTGGCGGATGCGCTACTCCGCGCTCCAGAATGTCACGCTGAACCTCCCGCGCGCCGCGTACTACGCCAAGGGCGACACCGGTGAGCTCTTCAAGAAGCTCGACGACATGTTCGAGCTGGCGGTCAGAGCGCACGAGGAGAAGCGCAAGGTCATCCTCGATCTTCTCGCGCTCGGCGACAAGGGTCCGCTCGCGCTTCTGACGATGAAGCTCGATGGACAGGAATATCTCCGGATGCACCGCGTGACGTATCTCATCGGGCTCCTGGGTCTCAACGAACTCGTGCAGGCGCACATCGGGGATGAGATCCATGACTCGGACAAGGCGTTCCGTCTCGGGCTCAAGGTTGTCGCTCACCTTAAGCTCCTCTGTGACCGCTGGTCGAAGAAGGCGGGGATGCGTTTCGTGCTCGAACAAACGCCGGCGGAGTCGACTGCGTATCGGATGGCCAAGCTCGACCTCGAGCACTTCCCGACGCAGGCCGAAGCGGTTGTGAAGGGCAATCTCGGACTTGGCGAGGTCTACTACACCAATTCCACGTTCATCAACATCTCTGAGCGGATGGGCCCGATCGAGCGCATCAAGAAGGAAGGCATGTACCACGACATGATCGAGGCCGGGGCGTTGTCGCATGTCTGGATTGCGGACAGTCGTCCTGACAAGCGCTCAGTGGCGAGTTTCGTGAAGAGCACGTTCCTGCATACGCGAAATGCCCAGATCGCGTTCTCTCCGGAGTTCACGACGTGCAACAGATGTCAGAGGGTGACGCGCGGACTCGTTGATGTGTGTCCATATTGCAGCTCGCCGTCGATCGAGGGGATTGTGCCCGTGGTCGACTCTGCGTCGATGCCCGGCAGCTGGGGCAAGGGCGAATAGACGGGGCGCGGTGACAGATACAGGAGCAGGAATCTCGTGAAGCTCGTGTACTTCGTAAAGCAGGACTGCTCGGCGTGCGAGAACGCCAAACAGAAGGTCGGCTTCTTCCTCGACAAATGGGGGATGACCGACGCCATCGAGACCGAGGCCTTCGACGTCGGTACGGAGGACGGCCTTGTCGAGGCTGCAATGCAGGGGGTCGGTGACATCCCGACCATCATCCTCGAGCATGACGGTGAGGAACTCGGGCGTTGGATCAAGAAGGCGCCTCTCTCCGATGAACTCCGGAAGATGCTCGGAGTCGAAGCCTGACGCCGCTCACGCGACACGCAGTGTCGCGCCGCGGAGTGTTGTGCCGTGCTGCGGAGTGTTGTGCCGTGCTGCGGAGTGTTGTGCCGTGCTGCGGCCACCGCGCGATCCCTGTGAGATACATATTCGGGCGGCGCGCAGCTTCTGAAAAACGCGTGTGCGGTCTGATGGCTCATGCTATACTATCCTCCGCTCGGACACCGTCCCCAAGGACGGCACCTTCGGGCGGATACTCATGTTGGAAGGAGGCCATTTGATGCACGCACGCAGGATCATCTTCGCGGCCGTAGCGGCCGCGCTCGTCGTCTCGGCGCTCGGCACAGGCTGTGGTGGCGATGGTGGTGTCGACATAATGGTCGATGGGCCGGTCACGCTGACCCGTTCTTTCACCGAAGGTCGCATCATCAAGTACGATTTCAAGCTCGGCAGCCAGTCGGGTGTGAAGCTCACCGCGTACGAGCAGACGATCTACACACAGACGGAGCTCCGGACGCAGAACACGTTTCTGAACGTCACGGCGGACGGAGCCACGATGCGGATGCTCATCAACCATGCGGCCGGCTCCATGAGTCTCGGCGATAACGTCATGGTAGATGAAACCGTAGCCGATCTCCGTGCCATGGAACTCGAGTTCACGATCGCTGCCGACGGTGAGATCACGTCGTGGAGCGGTCTCGGCAACTCGGAGTACCTCGAGGCAGGCGCCGGTCAGCTGGCCGTGCTGCTCTACGACGTCTTTCCGCCGTTCCCGGACGGGCCGATCGACGTCGGATCGACCTGGACGGTCGACTACGACGTTCCGGACCTTTCGGCCTCGGTCGACCGCAACTTCCTCGGTGAGACCAAGTTCACCGTGACCGGCTTCAAGAGGAAGTTCCTGGTCGACTGCGTCGTTATCCACCGCGTCACCGACTTCACGTTTGAGGGTCGGGCGGAGCAGGAGGGCCAGGTCTGGCTCATGGACGGCGACGGAACGGTCGATGGCGACTCGTACATCGCACTTGGGGACGGCATGCTTGTCTACAGCTCGGCGGAGATGAACCTCACGCTGGTGGGTGAGGGGACGTCCGTGGCGGGGGCCGCCGCGTCCGACATTGTCGAGATGGGTATCGTGGCCAGCATGCACATCGAGCTGGGCGAGTAGACAGATCGATTCACACAGCCGCGCGTCCGGTCTGCCGGGCGCGCGGCTGTGCTAACGAAGACGCGCTGACGGTCGGACACTTGTGACACGACGAGCTTCCTTCTCGAGACGGGGAGTCGATACTGGGACCCAGAACATTTTCAGGCGGGGTGCATCCCCCGACGTCCAAGGCGCTGACGAAGGACGTTGCCATCTCTGAGGCGAGTCTTCCGCAACGCGTCATCATACCGCTCCGTCAGTCGCTGGGTGCGCCGGCCACGGCGTGCGTGAGCGTCGGTGATGACGTCAAGGTCGGACAGAAGATCGGTGAGCCGGGCGGGTTCGTCTCCGTTCCCGTGCACGCCTCGATCTCCGGCAAGGTCGCCGCGATCGGCAGATTCCCCCACCCGGCGGGTGGAGAGGACACGGCTATCGTTATCGAGGGTGACGGGGCTGATACGTGGGATGAGACCATCCGGGAGCGTTCCGACATCGCGTCGATGACGCCCGGCGAGATTCGGGAAGCAGTCAAGGCGGCCGGCCTGGTCGGCCTCGGCGGCGCGGCCTTCCCGACGCACGTCAAGCTCTCACCGCCGGAGGCGAAGCCGATCGATGTCATCATCCTCAACGGCGCCGAGTGCGAGCCATGGCTCACGGCCGATCACCGGGTGATGCTCGAAGAGCCCGCCGGGGTTCTCGAAGGCCTCCTCCTCATCATGAAGGCCGTGGGCGCTTCGCGCGGGATCGTCGGTATCGAGTCGAACAAGCCCGATGCGGTCAAGGTCATGCGCGAAGCGGCCAAGGCGATGCGCAAGAGGCTTCCGGACGGCGTGGCCATCGACGTCGTGCCGGTTCAGGTCAAGTACCCGCAGGGTGCTGAGAAGCAGCTCATCGATTCGATCCTGCGCCGGAAGGTGCCGGCCGGGGGTCTCCCGATGGACGTCGGCGTCGTCGTGCAGAACGTGGGGACGTCGCTGGCCGTCTACGAGGCGTGCCGGTTCGGTCGCCCGCTCGTCAAGCGCGTGATGACGCTCACGGGAACGCCGATCGTCGAGCCCGCAAACTTCATGGCGCGCATCGGCACGCTGCTCACCGAGCTGGTGGATCAGGCAGGTGGCATCAGGGGTGATATCGGCAAGGTCATCTCGGGCGGTCCCATGATGGGCATCGCGCAGTTCACACTCGACATCCCCGTCGTAAAGGGCATGTCGGGCGTGCTGTTCTTCGCGCCCGACCAGGTCGACGACCGTCAGCCCGAGCCGTGCCTGAGGTGCGGAGCGTGCGTTCACGTCTGTCCCATGAAGCTCGTCCCGGTGACCGTAGAGAAGCTCGTGATGAACGAGAAGATCTCGATGGCGGTCGACATGGGGCTCAACGACTGCATCGAGTGCGGATCGTGCGCGTACGTCTGTCCGTCGAAGCGCCAACTCGTCCACTACTTCAAGTTCGGGAAGTACCTCGCCGCGCAAGCGCGAAAGCAGGACGCTGACCGAGAGGCCGCCAGGAAGAGCGCCTCGGAGAACTGACGGGCTGGTTCCGGCGGCGGGTGTCGAACGCCTGCGCCGGGGGCGACCGGCAATCAAGGAGACTCGTTCGCATGCAGGACCACCTGCTCATCTCCGCGTCACCACATATTCGCCAGGACGTCTCCGTACGGAAGGTCATGTACAGTGTCGTCGTGGCGATGGTGCCGGCCATCGTCGGGTCCGTTTATTTCTACGGTCCGCGAGCGCTCACACTGACGCTCCTGGCCTGCGCCGCTGCGATGCTCACGGAGGCCGCCATCCAGAAGATGCGTGGCGTCCCCGTGACCGTCGCCGACGGGAGCGCGCTGGTCACCGGCATCCTGCTGGCGTTCAACATTCCGCCCGGCGTTCCGTGGTGGATGCCCGTTGTCGGCGCCGTCTTTGCCATCGCCATCGGCAAGCAGGTGTTCGGGGGGCTGGGCTACAACCCGCTGAACC
>CAZNHF010000024.1:11997-19298 GCA_964572375.1 uncultured bacterium
GCCATCGCCATCGGCAAGCAGGTGTTCGGGGGGCTGGGCTACAACCCGCTGAACCCCGCGCTTCTCGGGCGCGCGTTCCTGCTCGCTTCGTGGCCGGTGCACATGACGACGCTCTGGCTCCCGGGGAGAGGCGGTACTCTCTCCGGTATGTCGCTCTCAGGCATCGACGTCGTCTCTCAGGCGACCCCGCTCGCGGTGATCAGGAAGGTGAGCGAAATCATCGCCGACCCGTCTTCGACGACGCACCAGCTCGTGCAGGCGCGCGAGGTGCTCGCGCAGCTCGGCTCGAATGAGACGATCGCGAACCTCTTCGTGGGCAACGTCGGTGGCTGCATCGGCGAGACATCGGCGCTCCTGCTTCTCATCGGCGCCGCGTATCTGATGTTCAAGCACTACATTCACTGGCGCATTCCGGGAAGCTACATCCTGACCGTTGCCGTGCTGACCTGGATCTTCGGCGGTCCGTCCGGCTTCTTCACGGGCAACGCTCTGTTCCACATCCTCGCGGGCGGACTCATCCTCGGCGCGTTCTACATGGCGACCGACATGGTGACGTCACCGGTCACTCCGAAGGGGATGATCATCTTCGGTGTCGGATGCGGCGTGCTGACGAGCGTCATCCGGCTGATCGGCGGGTACCCGGAGGGTGTGAGCTACTCGATCCTTCTCATGAATGTTGCGACCCCGCTCATCGACGGGCGCACGCGGCCCAGGAAGTTCGGGGAGGTGAAGAACCGTGGGTAATTTCTTCAGACTCGTTGCGACACTTACTATCATCGCCGCGCTGGCGAGTTTTGGTCTCTCGGCCGTCTACAATTCGACGTACGAGATCACCGAGGAGTACAAGCGTCAGGAAGAGGCAAGCGCTCGCATGGCGGCGCTCGGCTGCAGTCCGGGTGCGACATTCGAGCACACCGTCACCGAGTGTGCGCTTGACGGCCGAGCGTTCGAGTACGACACGGCGGTCCTCAACGGGGAGACGATCGGGTACTCGTTCAAGGCGTACGGCAAGGGGTATTCGAGCACGATCGAGACCATCGTCGGCGTCGACCTCACCGGCACGATCTGCGGTGTGAAGATCACCTATCAGCAGGAGACGCCGGGTCTGGGCGCCAAGGTCATGGAGGTCGCCTCACAGAACACGCTCTGGGACGTAGTGGGCGGCAGCGCCGTCGATGAGACCGACATGAGGCCCTGGTTCCAGGTACAGTTCGAAGGGCGCGGTGCGGAAGAGCTCGTCGTCGTGAAGAATTCCACAGAGGACGGGATTCTCGCCATCACGGGCGCGACCATCAGCTCCGAGGCCGTGACCGGCTCTATCCGCAGGGGTCTCGAGCTTCTGGTGTCGATCGTCAAGGGTACCGGCGACGTGCCGTGCGAGACGGTCCCTGAGGATGTGGGCGCGAACGCGACAGGCGCAGCCGGCGCGACCGAGATCGAGACGGCTCCCGCCGGGGAAGGAGAGGGCCTATGAGCGCCATCTCCGAACTGACCAAGGGCGTCTACAGGGAGAACCCCGTCTTCCGGCTCGCGCTGGGTCTCTGTCCCGCGCTCGCCGTATCGACGTCGGTCGAGAACGCCATCGGCATGGGCGCCGCGGCGACCTTCGTGCTTCTGGGCTCGAACATCGTCGTCTCGCTCATCAGAAAGGCGATCCCCGCGAAGGTCCGCATCCCGTGCTACATCGTCGTCATTGCGAGCTTCGTGACGGTCGTCGAGCTCGTCATGGGTGCGTATCTGCCTGAGCTGTCAAAGTCGCTCGGCATCTTCATCCCGCTCATCGTCGTGAACTGCATCATCCTCGGCCGCGCCGAGGCATTCGCTTCGAAGAACGGCATCTTCCGGTCGATACTTGACGCCATCGGCATGGGCATCGGCTTCACGTTCGCGCTCGTGCTCATCTCGGCGCTCCGGGAGATCCTCGGTGACGGGAAGCTGATGGGCTACATGGTCTTCGGTCCGAACTACAAACCGGTTCTCATGATGATCCTCGCCCCGGGCGCCTTTATCACGATGGGGCTCCTGATGGGCTTCTTCAACATGATCGATGAACGCCGGCAGAAGAAGGCGTCGGCGAGGTAGAGCGGGGCGGTCCGTCCGCTCGAGAGGAAGGATCCAGATGGACCTGGGCACGTTTCTGGCGATCATCATCGGAGCGGTCTTCGTCTCCAACTTCGTCCTGATGCGGTTCCTCGGGCTCTGTCCGTTCGTCGGGGTCTCAAAGGATCCGGATTCCGCGCTCGGCATGGGCATGGCCGTCATCTTCGTCATGACGATGGCCTCGCTCGTGACGTGGTTCATCTATGTGTTCATTCTCGTGCCCTTCGGTATCACGTACCTGAGGACCATCGTATTCATCCTCGTCATAGCCACTCTCGTCCAGTTCGTGGAGATGGTTATGGAGAAGACGTCGCCGGCGCTTCACCGGTCTCTTGGGATCTACCTTCCGCTCATCACGACGAACTGCGCCGTACTCGGCGTCGCCGTCGTCAACGTGGAGGACTTCATCACGACCGGGCTGCCACTTGGCGTCAGCTTCATCTACACCGTGGTGCATGGGTTCTCGGCGGGTCTCGGCTTCACGCTCGCGCTCGTGCTCATGGCCTCGATACGCCAGCGGCTTCAGCTTGGCGGCGTGCCGAAGGCCATGATCGGGATTCCGATCACGTTCATCGTCGCGGGACTCATGGCCATGGCGTTTCAGGGATTCTCGGGGCTCAAGATATAAGGGGAAGAGATGCAGTCCGTCGTCGTGACATCGGTGGTGGCTCTCTCGAGCCTCGCGGCCCTCTTCGGCGCCGTCCTCGCCATTGCGTCAAAGGTCTTCGCCGTGCACCGCGATCCGAAGGTCCTCCAGATCCTCGACGCGCTTCCCGGCGCGAACTGCGGCGCCTGTGGCTTCCCCGGATGTCAGGGGTACGCGGAGGCCGCGGTCGCGGCGGGCGTCCTGCCGTCGGTCTGCCCTCCGGGCGGCTCCGACGTTGCCGAGAAGGTCGCCGATATCCTCGGCGCCGAGGCGGGGGAGCACGTGCCGAAGGTTGCGGTCATCCACTGCGTCGGCGGGAAGTCGAACTCCGTCCAGCGCGCCGCGTACGACGGCATTCAGGACTGTCGTGCCGCCATTCTCGTCGGCGGCAAGCCGAAGGCGTGCATCTTCGGGTGTCTGAGCCTCGGGTCGTGCAAGGCCGTCTGCCGGTTCGACGCCGTCGAGATCGACGACGAGGGCGTCGTGCATATCGACCGCGACAAGTGCACGGGCTGCGGCGCATGCGTGGACGCCTGCCCGGTCGGCATCATCGATCTGGTTGCGGTGGACATGCGCGTTCACATCCGCTGCTCGAATCACGACAAGGGCAAAGTGGCCAAGTCCGTCTGCCAGGTTGCGTGCATCGCATGCCAGATGTGCGTCAAGAGGTGTCCATATGACGCCATCCACATGGAGAACGACATCGCTGTCATAGACTACGGAAAGTGTCAGAACTGTGGCATCTGCGCCGCGGTCTGTCCGACGAACGCCATCGTCGACGAGGTCAAGGCGAGACCGAAGGCTGTCATCGGAACGAGCTGTACGGGCCAGGCGAAGTGTAAGGATGTCTGCCCCGTGAAGGCCATCGATGGCGAGCCAGGCAAGCGCCATGAGGTTGACCGCGCGAAGTGTATCGGGTGCGGTCTCTGCATGGACGCGTGCCCATCCAAATCGATCAACATGGTGGGCGCGCTCGGGCACCAGAGGGACCGGGGGTAGCGTGGCGGACCACGACAAAACGCCGAACGTCGAGGTCGCGGGAGGAGAAGTTCCGTCCGGGCCGCTTGCTATGTTCGTCACCGCCGGACGACTCCGGTTCGTCGTCGCATCGATTATGCCAGTTCTCATCGGGACCACACTGCCGTTCTGGCTCCGTCCCGAGGGATTCCATTTCAATCTGCTTCTCGCGCTCGAGACGCTCGCGGCGATGGTCTTCCTGCACGCAGGCGCGAACTTCGCGAATGAGTACTTCGACTCCAGAAGCGGCGTCGACGCCCACAACCCCGCGCGCACGCGCATGAACGGGGGTAGCGGCCTCATCGTCGCCGGGGTACTTCCAGAGTCGTACTTCCGCAATCTCATGCTGATCTTCCTCGTACTTGGGGCACTCCTGGGAATCCACCTGGGTCTGACGACGCCGGGCTGGTTCGTTCTCGCTCTCGGCATCGTCGGCGTCGTGCTTGGCTACGGCTACGCGGCTCCGCCGCTTCGCCTCGGCTACAGGGGTCTGGGTGAGATCGTCATCGGTCTGAACTTCGGCGTGCTGCCGGTCGTCGGCGCGTACTACGTGCAGACCGGAACGTTCTCGTGGCACGTGCTTCTGGCCTCTCTTCCGATCGCGTTCGCGATCATCCTCGTGCTCTGGGTCAATGAGATCCCCGATATCGAGACCGACCTGGCCGCCGGGAAGCGGACGCTCGTCAACCTGATGGGGCGGCGCGCCGCCTCGCGGGGAGGAGTGCTTGCCATCGCACTTCTGGTGTTCTGTTCGCTCTTCGCCGCCGTCTTCACCGGCGCTCTCATACCGCTCACGCTCATCGCCATCCTCGCGTTCGGTCTCATCCGGACGGTCGTCGTCGACTGCTGGTCGCTGCCGGAGGCCCCGCGCGGGCTCCTTGACGCCCAGGAGACGGCCATCAGATTGCACACGATCGTCGGCCTCGTCATCGGGCTGTCGGCGCTCGTGGCGCTGGTGGGGTAGGGACGGCGGCGCCACACCCTCGGAGGCATCCTCATGGACAGGAAGCGCACTCTGTGGAGCGTGGGAACGCTCCTCTTCATTATTGCTCTGATGATCGTCTACCTGGTGCGCGTCGGTGCGGTCCCGCTCCAGTTCGACGAGCATCGCATCATGATGGGGACCCTTGTCTCCATCACGGCCTATGCGAACGACGAGGCCGCAGCGCGCCGAGCCGTCGAGCAGGCCTTCGACGAGATCGCACGCATTGAGAAGGCGACCACACGCTACTCGCCGGAGAGCGGCGTGGCAGCGATCAACGCGCGAGGCCAGGGCGAAGAAACGCTCTACATCGATCTCGACGTGTCACAGGTCATCGCCCGCTCTCTCTACATCTCACGTGTCAGCGGAGGGGCGTTCGACGTCACCGTGGGGCCGCTTGTGGATCTGTGGTCGTTCGAGGAGGGTGCCCGGCCACCGGACGGCGCGGACGTCGAACGGGTGCTCGCACGCATCGGGTATGAGGCGATCAGGCTGCACCCGACCAGCGGCAACATGACCCTGCCGCCGGGCGCCGAGATCGACCTCGACGGCATCGCGAAGGGCTATGCGGTCGACAAGGCGCATCGGTATCTGAGGATGAGCGGAGCGTTCAGCGGAGCCATCCTGGATGCTGGCGGTGACCTTCGCTTCCTTGGAAGCCCTCCGGGCGGCGGTCCGTGGAAGGTCGGTATCAAGCATCCGCGCGGGGACGGGCTCCTCGGCGTCGTGACCGCTGACGGCGGGAGCGTTGCGACCTCGGGCGACTATCAGCACTGGTTCGAGCTGGACGGCGTCCGATACCACCATATCCTGGATCCGGATACCGGGTATCCGGCGCGCGGGGCGATGAGCGTGACGGTGCTCACGGAGCGCTGCATGGACGCCGACGCGTTCGCCACCGCCGTCTTCGTGCTTGGCCCGAGACGCGGCATGCGGCTCGTCGAGCGTGAGGAGGGCGTGGAGGCCGTTATCGTGACGGGGGAGGACGAGGTCGACGAGGTCCTGTTGTCCTCGGGGCTCGAGGAGCGTTACACGGCTGCCGCCAGGTAGCGGCAACTCGCTCTCGTGGAGGCGTCGTGGTCGAGGCGAAGTACTGGAAGAGGCTGGATGATGAACGCATCGCCTGCGAGCTCTGCCCGCAGGCGTGCCGCATTCCGGAGGGCGGGCACGGCGTCTGTCTGGGGCGCGTAAACGACGGCGGGACGCTCTACGCGGAGAACTACGGGCAGTGCGTCTCGGTCGCGATGGACCCCATCGAGAAGAAGCCGCTCTACCACTACTATCCGGGGATGCCGGTTCTTTCAGTGGCGTGCAACGGCTGCAACCTCCGCTGCGACTTCTGCCAGAACTGGCAGATCTCGCAGGAGCGAGTTCGCACGACCGCGCTCGCTCCGGACGATCTGGTGCGGTTGGCACAGGAGAACGGCTCTTTCGGAATCGCCTACACGTACACGGAGCCGATGGTCTGGTTCGAGTATCTGCTCGACGCGGGAGCGAGGGCGCACCATGCGGATCTTAGGAACATCCTCGTGACCAACGGAATCCTCAACGAAGAGCCGCTCCGCGAGCTGCTGCCGCTGGTCGACGCGATGAACGTCGACCTCAAGTCGATGCGGGATGAGTTCTATCGAAAGACGTGTCACATCAGCGGCGGGCTCGAGACCGTGAAGCGGACGATCGAACTCGCTGCCGCCGAGCGTGTCCATCTCGAGGTCACGAATCTCCTCATCACCGGTGAGAACGACTCCGGGGAGGACGTGCGCGAGCTGGCGGGCTTCATCGCGGGTGTCGACCCCGCCATCCCGCTCCACCTCTCACGCTACTTCCCGACGTACAAGATGACGAACCCGCCTACGTCCGAGAGTTCGCTTCGGCGCGCATACGAGATCGCGCGCGAGAAGCTTCACTACGTCTATGTCGGCAATGTCGGCCGTGAGTTCGCGACCGACACCGTCTGCCCGGATTGCGGTCACACGCTTGTGAAGCGGTCCGGCCACAGCACGAAGGTCGTCGGCGTCATCGACGGGGCGTGCGCGAGCTGCGGGAGGAGAAGCGACATTGTTGGTTGTCGTTCCTAGAAGGCGCCGCAGGAGACTCGGTCTTCTTACGCGCGCCGACCGGCTGCTCCTCGCGGCCATGGTCGTCGGCGGGTCCGTCGGGTTCTTCGCGCTGTCGCACGCGTCGGGCGAGGGCGGCTCGATCGTCATCAGAGGCGCGGACGGATTCGAGGAGGTCGTTGCGGCCGGAGGAAACGGCCGCTTCACCGTTGCCGGACCGGTCGGCGAGACCGTCGTCGTGGTCGACGGCGGCGTCGCAATCGTGGAATCGTCGAGCTGCCGCCAACAGATCTGCGTCAACACCCGAAGCGTGAGCGCGCCCGGGGAGCTCATCGCCTGTGTCCCGAACGGCGTCACCGTCGTCGTTACGGGACCGCGAGAGGGCGGGCCGGACGCGGTGACACGCTAGTGCGTCCGACAGGACGAGGGAAGAAAGTCGGCGGCGGGCCAGAGGCCCGACAGACCGACGGGAGAGGACCGCCAGTGGGCCAGAGGCCCG
>CAZNHF010000025.1:0-19198 GCA_964572375.1 uncultured bacterium
CGCGGCCACGGCGCCGGGAAGGTCTCCTCCTCGATGCCGCACACGTTGTCGAGATCGTCGTGCGTCATGTTCCGGACGCGGATGCGCCAGTGGCTCACACTGCCTCCTACCCGACGGCGCCGCGGATGTAGACGGGCTCGAGCGCCCCCGTGTCGGCCGCGGCACCGAACCCCGCTCGCTCGGCCAGCCGGGCGAGCGCAAGCGGCGCGCTCTGCGACGGACCCGCACCGGCGAATACGGCGAACTCCCCTGCCGCGCCGACGAATTCGTCCCAGTATACCTCCGCGCCTGAGCCGGCGAAGAGGACGCGCTCACCTCCGGCCCGCTCGACCGCCCGGCGAGCAGCCTCGGCCGGTGGAAGCGCGACGTCTTCGGTCGCTCGCCGCACCGTACCATCCGCGGTCCGCTCGAAGAGCGCACAGTAGACCTCGCCCCGCCGCGCATCGGCCGCCGCGAAGATCCAGCGCTCGTCTCTCACGGCTCCCGTGACTCCCTCGCCCCCCCCGGCTCCTTCGGCAAGCGCCTCGAGTGTCGAGATTCCCCAGAGGGCACATTCCCCCGCCGTCGCCAGGCCCTTCGCCGTCGCGAGACCGACGCGGAGCCCGCTGAAGCGCCCCGGACCGATCGCAACGGCGATACCGTCGAGCTCGCTGAGCGTGCTCCCACACCCGGCGAGCACTTCGTCGACGGCCGCGAGGAGCGTTCTTGAGTGGCCGCGCCCCGCAGGGCTCTGCGTTGCCGCGAGGAGCCGCCCGGAGTCCACGATCCCGACCGCCTCCGTCTGGCCCGACGTGTCTATGGTGAGGATGCGCATTACCCAATCCCCCGAACGATGGCCTCGCTCCGCGGGCCGCTGGATGTGACCGTGAACGTCCGCCGTTCCCGGCCCGCCGTCTCGATGAGCACATCGACGCGGTCACCGGGCAGGAAACTCGCGCCACGCTCGGCCCACTCGACGAGCGCGACACCGTCACCGAAGAACAGCTCGCGGTAGCCGAGGTCGTCGATCTCGCTCTCGTCCTCTATGCGGTAGAGATCCACGTGCCGTATGTCGACGCGGCCGCGGTACTCGTTGACGATGACGAAGCTGGGGCTCGAGACATATCCGTCGAACCCGAGCGCGACGGCGACCCCCTGGGCGAGCACGGTCTTCCCAGCCCCCAGCTCACCCCGGAGCGCCACGACATCTCCGGGCTCGAGCAGCGCGCCGAGCATGCGCCCGAACTCGTGCGTCTCGTCGGCCGACGTCGTCTCGATCACGATCGAATGGCTCATCGTGGGATCCGAATCCCCGTGGTCGCAGCACTCCACGTTCTCATGCCCGCGGTCGTTGTGGCTACGTCTTCGGCGTCAATACGGCGCAAGGGAGGATCATCTCCTCGGTCGAGATGCCGCCGTGCTGGAAGCTGCCGCGATACTGACGCTCATAGCGGTGGAACTCCGTCGGATAGACGAAGTAGTAGTCCTCCTTGGCGATGGCGTACTGCTTGCTTGCGCCGTCGCTCGGGAGCTTGAAGCGCGCGGGGTCGCCGATGAGGAATGCCTCTTTTTCGTTGTAGCCAAGGTTGCTGCCGAACTTGTATCGGAGGTTGGTCGACGTTTCCTTGTTCCCCCGCACGAGGGCGGCGCGCTTCCCAAGGACCGCGCCGTGATCGGTCGTTAACACGACGGTCGCCTTCTGGCGCGCCATCTCTGCGATGATGCGGTAGAGCGCGGAGTGGTTGAACCACGAACGCACGAGCGAGCGGAACGCCGGTTCGTCGGGCGCGATCTCCTGGAGGATCTCCGACTCTGATCTCGAGTGCGAGAGGATGTCGACGAAGTTGTAGACGAGCGACACGAACGGATAGTCGTGGAACGATGTCATCTGCCTCTGCACGTTGTCGGCCTCGTCCTTCTCGTAGATCTTGATGTATCTGTGTTCCGGAGAGAGACGGATGTTCGCGCGCTGGAGCTGGAGATCCATCAGCTGCCGCTCGTAGCGGTTCTTGCTGTAATCGTCACGCGAGTGCGTGTCCCAGAGCCCCGGATAGTGGTCGGTGAGCTTGATGGGCCACTCGCCGCTGAAGAGCGCGTTTCGCGAGTACGGCGTCGCGGTCGGCAGGATCGAGTAGTAGTAGTGGTTCACGATCGAGAACATCGGCTCGAGGCTCGGCATGAGGCTCATCCAGTGGTCGAGCCGCATGCAATCGAGCACGACGAAGTAGACCTTCTTCTTCGCCTTGAGAAGCGGAGCGACGTACTCGGAGAAGATGTCGGGAGAGAGCAGCGGACGGTCCTCGACCTCGTTGACCCATCCCTCATACTCGAGTTCCACGTAGCGCGAGAACTCGGCGTTCGCCATGTGCTGCAGGTCGGCGTGCGCCTGCCTCAGCCCGGGATCGCGCACGCGGTCGAGCGCGAGGTCCCACTGCACGAGCCTCGTATACGTCTGGATCCAGTCGCGCCAGTCCATGGGACCCATGATGCGCTGCCTGAGCTGGTTGCTCTCCTGCGCGTACGTCTGGGCCATCTGGTCCTGCGCCATCTTGCGGCCGTCGAGGAGTCGCTTGATCGCCAGGAGCACCTGCGTCGGTTTGACGGGCTTGATGAGAAGATCGTCGATGCGCCGGCCGAGCGCATCGTTCATCAGCTCCTCCTCCTCGCTCTTGGTCACCATGACGACGGGCACCGACGGGTCGATCTCCTTGAGCTCCTCGAGTGTCGAGAGTCCGTCAAGTCCCACCATCATCTCATCGAGCAGGATGAGGTCATAGCTTCCCCCACCCCTCACATCCTCCAACGCCGCCTCACCGCTGGTCGCCGTCGTCACTGCATAGCCGCGCTGCTCGAGGAAGATGATATGCGGCTTGAGCATATCGATCTCGTCATCGACCCAGAGTATCTTTCGTTCCTGTGTGTTCATGGATTCTTGCGCCTTCCCTCTACGTCGTCGGCAGGCAGATGACGAACGTCGTCCCCTTCCCAACCTCGGACCACCCCACGTACAGACGCCCCTTGTGATACTCCTCGACGATCCTGCGAGCGAGCGCGAGACCGAGTCCCCATCCCTTGCGCTTGGTGGAGAAACCCGGGAGGAACACGCGCCTGCGATCGGCCGGCGTCATCCCCTTGCCGTCGTCGGTGACGAGCACGCGAACGTGTCCGTCCTTGGGGGCGTACTCGGTCGTGATCTCGATCCGACCCCCGTCGGGCGGCAGTGCCTCGAGCGAGTTCTTCACGAGGTTCTCGATGACCCACTCGATGAGCTCGCGGTTGACGTCGACGAGCGGCACGTCATCGTATCGCTCGACGATCTCAACGTGCTGCGTCAGCGACGGGAGCCGCCGTCTCAGGTAGTCGACCGAACTGCGGAGGACCACGACGAGGTCCTGTCGCTTCGTCTTTGGTATTGAACCGATCTGGTTGAATCTCAGCGATATCTTCTCGAGCCGCTCAAGATCGGTCTGCATCTCGGCGGCCATCCGGTCGGCCTCGACGCACGAGTCGCACTCCTTGCACGCACTCTCGCGCAGAAGCTCGGTCCACCCCATGAGCGAGGAGATTGGAGTCCCGAGCTGGTGCGCCGTTTCCTTCGCAAGCCCGACCCAGATCGACCTCAGTTCGGCGATCTTTGCGTTCCTGAACCCCAGGAGAGCGAGCAGCAGGAGCACGCCGAACGCTGCGATCTCAACGGCGGGCACGAAGCGCATCTCGCGAATCATGTTCGACTCGCCGTAGTGGATATAGCCGAGAACGGTCTGGTCTCCGAGATGCGTCATCTGCATCGCGGATCGTCGGCGGTCGAGTTCGGCCGCGAAGTGCATCACGTCCCCGAGCGGCGTGTCGGCCGGCTCAAGGGGATCGGCCGTGATGTACTCCTCGTGTGTCACGGCTTCCGGGTCGGCCTCGAACGGCAGATTTCGCCAGGTGATCGGAACCCCGCGGACGTCGGAGATGATGATCGGAAAGTTGATCGATTCGATGAGCTCCCCGAACACGACCGAGAGCTCCTCGTCCTCGCGCGCTGCGTAGGTCGCCGTGGCGCAGAGGCCGGCGATCGACCGCGAGAGCGTCGCCGACTGTACCTCGAGTCTCCGGATAATGCTGTTCGTATAGAGAAAGATGACGACGGCCAGAACAGATACCGCGACGAAGACCCACGCCCGGGTCCTGACCCTCGGAACACTGGAGGCGTCCACTCTGGAACGATGCATCAGACCCACGGATCGCCTCCCGTAACTTGAGGCACACTCGTTCATTCGATAGTCTAGACTCGCCCGGGAGACGAGTCAAGCGGACCGGAGAGATCTCAAAGTGCAAGGAAGAGGCCGGGACGAGCCCGGCCTTGGAGTATCCGACCTGTTCGACCCCGCCGCCCGCCGCCTGCCGCCAGCGCTACCCGGTGCCGAGCTCCTCGCGGTCGTCCATGTACGGTCTGAGGGCCTCCGGGATGACCACGGTGCCCCGCTCCGTCTGGTAGTTCTCGAGGATCGCGACCATGGTCCGCGGGAGCGCAACGCCGGAACCGTTGAGCGTGTGTACGAACGCGGACTTGCCCCCGCCCGACGGCTTGTAGCGGATGCCGGACCGACGCGCCTGGAAGTCCTCGAAGTTGCTGCAGGACGACGCCTCGAGCCAGCCGCCGATGCCCGCAGCCCACACGTCGATGTCGTAGCACTTCGCGGCGGAGAACGACAGGTCGCCGGTACAGAGCACCTTGACCTGGTACGGGATGCCAAGCCTCTGCAGGATGTCCTCGGCGTTCGCGGTCAGCGTTTCGAGTTCGTCGTACGAGGTCTCAGGCGCGACGAACTTCACCATCTCGACCTTGTCGAACTGGTGCACGCGTATCAGCCCACGCGTGTCCTTGCCGTAGGAGCCCGCCTCGCGGCGGAAACACGGCGTGTATGCTGTGCGCAGAACGGGCAGATCTCCCTCGGGGAGCGTTTCGTCGCGGTAGAGGTTCGTCACGGGGACCTCGCCCGTCGGGATGAGGAAGAGATCGTCAGCCTCGCAGTAGTACATGTCGTCCTCGAGCTTCGGGAGCTGGCCCGTTCCAAGCATCGAGTCACGGTTCGCCACGAACGGCGGAGAGATCTCTGTGTAGCCATGCTCCTTCGTGTGGACGTCGAGCATGAAGTTGATCATGGCCCGCGCCAGACGCGCGCCGTCTCCCACGAAGACCGGGAAGTTGGAGCCGGCGATCTTCGTCCCACGCGGGAAGTCCAGAAGCCCGAGCTTCTCCCCGATCTCCCAGTGCGGGAGCGGGTTCTCCATGAGCGCGCCGGGTTCTCCCCACGTGCGGATGACAACGTTCTCATCTTCATTCTTCCCGACGGGAACGGATTCGTGCGGAATGTTCGGAAGACTGATGAGCTCGGCGTGAATCCGTCCGCGGAGTTCACCGATCCTTTCGTCGAAGGAGGCGATCTCGGCCGACACGGCGCGCATCCGCTCGATGATCCCGGTGGCGTCTTCGCCCGTCTTTTTGAGCCGGGCGACCTGCTCGCTCTCCTGATTCCTGATCGCCTTGAGCTCCTCGGCCTTGACCAACAGACCTCGCAGCTCCTCGTCGAGCTCGAGCAGCGCGTCGAGCTCCGCCTTCTCGCCCTTATTCGCGATCGCCGCCCGCACAACGTCGGGGTTCGATCTCACAAATCTCAGGTCCAGCATAGGCTTACCCCTTGAGGCGCTCGCTCACGCGCGGCGCTTCTAGCGTACTTCGATGGTCTCACGGGAGTGACGCTCTGTTGCCTCGCCGCCGATCTCCACTTCGCCGCCGCCATCCCTGACGGCCGCGGCAAGAAGCGCGATCTCACTCCTGGTCGGACGCACGATTCGAGAACCCACAGGCGCAGATGTCCGAACGCGGAAAAGCCTGTGGCCCAGGAGCAGGAGACCGCCGGTGACGGCCAGCGTGGCGAGCGCGAGGATCTCGAGCCGCTCGCGCTGGAAGAGCGATAGGTAGACGGCGACGCCCGTGAGCGACGCCGAGATCAAATAGATACTGGCAGCCGTCTGCCGCGCGGAGAGACCGAGGAGCACCATGCGGTGAGAGCTGTGATCCTTGCCGCCGACGGCGACGTCCCGCCCCTCGGCCAGACGCGCCACGGTCACGAGCGTGGCGTCGAACACAGGATAGCCGAGCATGAGGACGGGGATGAGAAGCGCCGTCGGCTCGGCGCCGGCATAGGAGACCGCTCGCAGAGATAGCCCGCCGACCACATAACCAAGGAACAGGCTCCCCGCATCACCGAGGAAGATGGAGGCAGGGTTGAAGTTGTACCTGAGGAATCCGAGCGCACCACCGGCCACCGAGATGGCCGCGATGGCGGTGAGCATCTGCCCGTGCCCGAGCGCGAGCGTGAAGATCCCGAACGTGGCGATGGCCGCAAGCCCAGACGTGATGCCATCCATGTTGTCGAGGAAGTTGAACGCGTTCATCAGCCCGACCATCCAGACGAGGGCCAGGCAGAATCCGAGCACCGGATGAAGCGGGAGTCCTTGAACGCCGCCGGAGAGCAGCATCACGGCGGCCGCGGCCGCCTGGCCGGTCAGCTTGACGGACGGCCTCATGCCGTTCGCGTCGTCGGCGAGCCCCAGGATCACGACGATGAGCGCGCCTGACATGAAGCCGACGATGCGCGCACTGTACGGGTACTCGATAAGCGCAAGCGCCGCAGCGGCAGACGCCATACTCGCAAGCGCGACAGCGATACCACCCATCAGAGGCGTCGGATTCTTGTGGATCTTGATCAGGTTGGGATGGTCTAGAAAACGGAGGCGGGTGGCCAGGCTCCGCAGAGCCGGAGTCAGGGCCAGAACGGCCAGCATCGAAAGTGCGAATGCGCCCAGGAAGATCATCATCATCTCTTGCGGTACCCGTTCCCGTGCCGTTCGGCATTGTTCCGAACGGACAGACTGCTGTCAAGGCGATTCTACCGCCGCCATGGCGGGCTTCACGGCCGTGTGAATCAGAACATCGCTAGCAGTCTTCCGACGCGTACCCCCTCTTCCCGGCGCTCGGGCTATCTCCTGAAGTGCTCAACGACCCGCTCCAGAAGTTCCTGCAGGCTCACCCGCGGCTCATAGCCCACGTACTCCTTGATCTTCTCAAGGTCCGGGACCCGCTCACGCATGTCCTCGAACCCCTGTTCATACGCCTTCTCGTACGGTATGTATTCTACCTGAGAACGACTTCCTGTCAACTCCTTGATGCGGAGCGCCAGGTCCTCGATCGAGATCGGTACATTGCTGCCGACGTTGAAGACCTCGCCGTTGGCCTTCGGCTCATCCGAAAGCGCCAGGACGGCGCGGATGACGTCGGAGACGTCACAGAAGCACCGGGTCTGCTTTCCGTCACCGTAGATCGTGATCGGATGATCCAGAAGCGCCTGTTTGACGAAGCGCGGGATGACCATCCCATACTGCCCCGTCTGACGGGTCCCGCAGGTGTTGAAGCACCGGACGATGACGATCGGGAGCTGCTTCTCCCGATGGTAGGCCAGCGAAAGGAACTCGTCGACCGCCTTGGAGGACGAGTAGCCCCAACGGGCTATCGTCGTCGTCCCGAGGATCCGGTCGTCGGTCTCCTTACAGGGCTGGTGGTTCGCCTTCCCGTAGATCTCTGAGGTCGAGAAGATGATGACCTTCTTCTTGCCTTCGTTCGCAGCTTGTAGGACGTACTCCGTTCCCTTGATATTCGTCTCGAGCGACTGGAGCGGGTTCTCGATGATGTAGGCCACACCGACGGCCGCCGCGAGATGGAAGACCGAATCGACCCGGGCAACCTGCTCATTGAGAACGCGCTCGTCGAGGATGGTGTCGATCGTGTAGTGGAATTTCGGATGGTCCTCGAGATGAGCGATATTCTCGAACCTGCCGGTCGAGAGGTCGTCGATCACCCAGACCTCGTCTCCCCTGCCGAGCAGAGCCTCAACGAGATGTGAACCGATGAACCCGGCACCGCCGGTGACGAGGATCTTCATGAAGAGGAACCTTTCGGAAGCCCGCAGGCCCGCATGCAGTCGGTGCCCCGCAGGGCACGGAGCTATTCGCAACCTACCGTAGCACAGAAGTATACAGCGGCAGCCCCCTCCGGGGCAAGCCGTTTGGCACCGCGCGCAAACATCACGCCCCGACGGCGAGACAGTGGCGCTCCCCGGAGGTCTCCACCGTTATTCCGGTGCAACCCCCATTCCCCGAACCACTGCTCCCCAGCTTGCCGATTGACCTCCACTGGGCGCTGCGGTACGGTCATCTGTCATGCGCATTCTCTACATCACACAGGGCTTCCCCGAGCCGCGGATGGTCGGCGGACAGATCTCCAGCTACTACCGGGTCGACCAGCTGACGAGGGCCGGTCACGATGTGACGTGCCTCTGCCTCGCCCCCTTCGGCGACGCGCAGACGGACCCGAAGCAGCTCGCGGAGCGCTGCCGCGTCGTCGCCGTCCGCGATGTGCCCGAAACGACGCCGGCCCGGCTGGCGGCCAATCTGTTCGACCCGCTCCCGTGGCCGATCCGCAGATACAGCTCAGCAAGGGCCGCAAGTGCAGCTTCGGAACTCCTCGCCACGGCCTCGCCGGAGCTCATCGTGTTCAACAGCCTGCATAGCGCTCCCCTCCTCCCGGAGGTGAGGCGCTGTAGCAGCGCACCCTGCGTTCTGTTCTCGCCGAACGTCCAGTCGACCATCATGCGGCTCTTCGCCGAGCACCAGACGCTGCCGCACGCGAGGCTCTACGCGTGGCTCCAGTGGCGCAAGATGCGCGACTACGAGAGTTCGCACGTCTCGCGCTTTGACACGGTCTGCGTCTATTCGCGTGAGGATGCAGACGGGCTGCGGGCACTCTCCCCGGCTGCGACCATCGAGATCTCGCCGATCACGCTCGACATCAATGCGATGGGTACACCGGAGAACCCCGAGTTCGACCTCCTTCTGACGGGAAGCTTCGGGTGGCTGCCGAACGTTGACTCGCTCACGTGGTTCCTGCGCGAGATCCACCCGCGCATCCTCGAGCGGCGCCCGGGGACAACAGTGCGAGTCGTGGGACCCGGCTTGGAGATGTTCCGTGACCGATTGGCGTCACCCGGGGTCCTGTTCACCGGCCGCGTCGACGACATCGCGCCCTTCTTCCGTACCGCACGACTTCTCGTCGTCCCACTGAGGATCGGAAGCGGCATCCGTGTGAAGATCGTCCAGGCGTTCGGCGCGCGACTCCCGGTGGTCAGCACGTCAAAGGGATGCGAGGGGCTTGAAGCGCGGGACGGGGTCCATCTGGCTGTGGCGGATGACCCGGAGGCCTTCGCGGAGCGCGTCGTCCACCTGCTCGAAGATGCGGACGCCGGAGCGGCGCTCGCCCGCGAGGGGCGGGCGCTTGCCGAACGATCGCACGATGCGCTCGCGCCCGGGCGCCCTTTCGTCGAAGTCTGTGAACGTCTGGTGAGACAGGGCGGCAAGTAGGAAGCGAGGGACCGGGGAGATCAGTCCGCCTGGACCAATTCCTCGAGCCTGGAACAGAGACTCTGCCAATCATAGCGAGCGGCGACGAGGCGGCGGCCAGCCTCCCCGATCCGCAGACTCCGTTCCCGATCGCCGAGCAGACCGACGACCTCTCGCGCAAAGCCCTCAGGATCGTCTCTCACGATGATCTCTCGATCGGGCGCCGCATCGAGCCCTCTGTTCACGATCCCCGTAACAACGCACGGGATGCCCGAGGCCATGGCCTCGACAACCTTGTTCTGCACTCCGGCCGCGTACCTCAGCGGCGCAGCGAACACGTCTCCCCCCCGATAGACGTCCTGCAGCGACTCCACGTATCCGACGACATCGACCCAGGCAAGTTCGTCGAGTGCCGCCACCCGCGGGGCGACCGAGTGCCCGACGACGCGAAGCCGGACCCGAGGTTTGACGCGCACGACCATCGGCATGATCTCGCGCGCGAGGTAGACCACGGCATCAACGTTGTGGGGAATGCTGAGGTTCCCGACGAAGAGCACGGTCGAACACCTGCCGGTCACCGTATCGGCGCCCGACTCCAGCGAGAGAAGCGACCGGTCCAGCCCGTTCGGCATGACGCGAAGCGATGCGCCCGGTGCGAGCCTGAGCACGTCATCGCGATCCGCCTCTGAGACGATCCACGTCTCGTCAAACGCCCGGGCAACCTGCGCCTCATAGCGCGCGATCTTCGCCGCCTCCCAGGCGAGCGGCGGACGCATCACGAAAGACCGATGCGAAAGCGAAACTCGAATTTCCGAGGAGATGGCATCCGCCATGTCCATCACGAACCGCTGCCGCGGACGAGCACGACGCACGGCTCCCCGGCTCATGAGGAACGGAGCCATGCGGAAGAGGTGGGCGTACACGACGTCGTAGTCCGTCGCGTCGAGAGCCCTCTCAAGCGCCGACGCCATCTCGCGCGACGCGTAGTAACTGGCCTGAAACGGCATCGGGCTCAGCGCGCGCGCGAGCATGTTGACGTACGAGGCCCGTTTGGATAGCACGACGGGGACCACCTTCGCGTGGTCGCGGAGCATGGAGAGCTCATCCCCGCACTCGGCGTCCTCAACGAAAGTAAACAGGTCGACATCGTGCTGCTTCGAGAAGGACAGCAGCGCATTCCACGTCCGGATGCGGTCCCCTCTGTAGGGAGGATATGGAATCCTCGACGTGAGCATGAGGATTCTCACAGCACCACCTCCGACGGACTCCCGCGGCGGGACATCGCGACTGCCTGAGCCAGGGCGAGAACCAGGGCAATGAAGAGTCCGGCGTCCTTCGTGTAGAACTGCGGCGATGTCAGCGACAGCGCCAGGAAGGCAAGCATGACTCCGAAAGCGGCGAAAAGCACGCTGCTCACCCACACCGAGTGCGCGGCGCGCGCGCTTCTCAGCACGAGGGCGACCCCGCGGAAGTAGAAGACGAAATACGAGACGAGTCCGACGAGCCCCAGTTTGAATACGAGGAACAGGTAGCCGTTATGAACGAACGTGACCTCGCGGTAATAGCCTCGCGTCAGCGACATGTAGCGGAAGGCAGTGCCGAGACCGTAGCCGATGATCGGATTTCGCGAGACGAGCCGCAGGACCACTCTGCTCTCGGCCAGCCGCTCCTGGACGCTGAGTTCGCTCAGAGGCGACGAGACCGTTGAGAGTCGCCCGGCCAGGCTGGCGAGCACTCCGAAGACGCGCCATCCGAACGCCGCGTACGCGCCGGCGAGAGCCGCTCCGCCGAGGATGACAAGCATGCCCAGTACACGCCCGGGCCGCGCCCTCATGGCGACCGCAGACAGCGCGATCGCCATCAGCCCGGCCACCCAGAATCCGCGCGAGAACGAGATGGCGAGGGCGAGTGCGCTCACCAGACCAACCGAGAGCGCGACCCAGAACTCGCCTCTCCGGCGCGCTGCGAAGAACAGGGTCGAAGCGGCGACGAGCATCGCCATCGGAAGGACCTCGTTCACCGGCGCGCGCTGCCAGTATATCTCCGACGCGAACGAGGCCATGCTCAGCATCTCGTCGTAGGTCAACAGAGCGCTGACCGCGAAGTAGACAACGACCGCGAGAAACGCCAGCACCAGCCCCGCGCCCCGCCGCGGCGACCTCGCGACAGTCGACATCGGGAAGAAGAGTACGAGCGGCGAGAACCGCACGAGATCGCGGAACCACCAAAGGACGCTGGCGCCGTACATCAGCGCCGGCAGGATCGACACCACGGCGACGGCGAAGAACACGATGATCCCGCGACCGACGGGCGAAGCGATCACTGCCCTCCCCTCCACTGTACGCGCGTCCCGCACGAACCACCCCAGAAACGTCAGAGCGAAGAGCGCGCTATAGGCCAGCTCCACGATGTTGATCTCGATGTTGCTCTGGAGGGTCTGCGTCTGCAGCAGGATGATCAGGATGAGGCCGGCGAACGTGTTCTTGTACGAGAGGACCGCAGCGGCGACGAAGATGGCCGCTCCGAGGAGAACGAGCGGGGCGCCTGCCCCCAGCCAGGCGAGAAGCCCCTGCGGCACAGCGAGCGCCAAGAGGAGAACAACGAGCCGCCCGTCGATGCGCGGGCTGTTGTCGTGGGTCGCCTCGCCATCCGTCCTAGTCGACATCACGACGCCCGCCTCGACCTCTCAAGCGTGCCACGTCGCTCCGCAGCATCCCCACTATCGAATCGAGGTTGCGTCGCGCGTGGTTGCCCGAGTCCGTGGTGTGGAGGAACTCGAGCGCGAGGGCGGCGAGAATGCCGATCACGAGGCCGATGAGAGCACCAACGATCACCATGAGAGTGCGCCGCGGCCTCGTCCTGATCTCGGGAACCTGTGGCGCGTCGAGCGTCTGGATAGTCGGTGTATCCCTCGACTCCTGGATACGGGCCGCCTCGTACTCCTGCACGAGATAGACGTAGACCCGGTTGAACACCTCCGTCTCGCGCATGAGCCCTGCCAGCTGCATCCCGATCCCCGGCATCTCGGAGAGAGGAGGTGTCAGGCCGCCGGCATCGCCGTCGCGCCCGTCCTTGAGATCGGTCAGCTGGCGCCGGTATTCCCTGAGCTCAGACTCCAGCCGCACGACCTCGGGATGGTCATCGCTCGCGTAGCCGCGCAGCAGCCGGAGCTGGATCTCGTTCATCGTGACATGCGCTTCAAGAGTCGCCAGCGCATCGATGACCGCGCGGGCCTGCTCGGTCATCTCGATGCTTGCGTGCTCACGCTGGAAGCTCACGAGCGCCTGCTCAGCCGCGGCCATGCGCTCGCGGGTCTCGCTCAGGCGCCCCTCCAGAAACTCGCGAACGCGCTGTCCGGTCGTAGAGCGAACCTCTGAGTTGTATATCTCCAACTCGGACAGATACGCGACCGCGATGTCGCGCGCGCGCACCGGATCGCGCTCCTCGACCGAGACGCGCACGATGCCGTTCTCATCGAGCACGATGCCCGTCCGATCCTCCAGTGCGATGATGGCCTCAGCGACGGTCTTCGTTCGGTACACGCTCATCAGATCGTTCCGACGGACGACCGCCTCGCGCACCCTGCGGCTCTCCATGATCGCGATCAGAACCTGGCCCGGAGATGCAGTGCCCGGCAGATCGACGATCGGCAGCGACGCCTGCACATAGCTCATGAGCCCCGCCTCAAGGCCGGACTGCTCGGATGGAATGACGCTGCCTGATGAGGTGTACCACTGAGGGATGATCAGGGAGATGACCGCGGTCACGATCGCCACGGCAAGGACGTTCAGTACGATGACCTTGCGCCATCTGAGCAGAACGACCAGGTGGTCAGTGAGCGACGCAGTGCCCTGCTGATGCTCGGCCATGACGCCTCCGGGGGTCACTTTGACGACAGGTTGTCGATGACGATGTAGACCGTCGCGGCCTGGCTGGCGACCGACAGCACGTCCTTGAGCACCTCGAACCACTGCGTGTCTTCGCGGTGTGGAACGAAGACCGTATCGCCCGGTCTGACGCGGGTGCGACGAGTGGCTCTGACACGCTGCCCCGTCTCGGAGCGAACGACCATCAGATGTCGCCGATTCGCGAGCTTGGTGAAGCCTCCGGCTGCGACAATATAGTCCTGAGGCGAGTCTCCGCCCTGGTAGTCAACGTATCCCGGGCTCTCGACCGCGCCGCTGACACGCACGACGTCGAGACGCCGCGGTACTTCGATGACGTCTCTACCCTTCAGAAGCACGTTCTCGCCGGCGTCACCCGCGACGAACAGTCGCTCGAAGTCGACGGAGACGCGCACGGACGGCTCCACGGTGGTTGTTCGGATGTACTCGGCCGCGTCCGCGGTGGTCGTGCCGACATCGACGTCCGTCAGAAGAGCCACCTCGCGTCCGACAGGTGTATGTTCCCAGTTCGGAGCCCAGCGCTCGACGGACGCACGCGAGAGATCCGCCCGGTCGCTGAATCCTCCCGCGCGCTCGATGACGCCGGCCAGACGATCCTCCCCCTCGACAATCGAGTAGTGCCCGGCGCGTCCAACCTCTCCTCTGACCTCCACACTATACACCATGTGCCAGAGGTCGTCCCGGCGCACGTGGATCCGATCTCCGTCCTCGATCAGCCGGTCGAGGTCGCTGTCCTCCCATCCTGCCGAGGACAGGTCGAGCGTCTCGCTGACATACTGGCCGGGATCGTCCGGGACGAAGCGAACGACTTCGACGGAGGACATGTCCGCATCCGCACGCAGGCCTCCTGCCACCCGCAACGCGTCTGAGAGTTTGTCGCCCGGAAGGAGACCGAACCTCCCGGGAGCGTTCACGCCGCCCGCGATCTCGAACTCCTTCACTCGGAATGGGACATGAACGACGTGCCCGAGCGCGGCAAGAGGATTCCCCGCAAGGTCACCGGCGTTCGCGTAGAGCGCGAGGTCCGCATGGATGACCCGCCCTCCGGCGTTCCGCAGCTCCACCCCCCTGAGCGATGCGCGCGGCAGCGGGCCGCCTGCCATCTCTATGGCTCGCGAGATCCGTGTCGTGGCGAGCAACTCGTAGCTGCCCGGCCGCTCGACGGCCCCCGTGACGTGGATCGCCACGCTCCGGGGAGAGGTCAGGGCCAGCAGTATCTCGACGTCGTGGTAGTACGAGTTCAGAACCGTCTCTGCGGCGCGCTGCGCTTCAGCCAGCGTCAGACCGCGCACGTCGAGAAGCTCGCCCTCAGGAAGGAGGATCTGCCCACCGGGTCCGACGGACAGCGGAATCGTCATGTTCTGCTCACCGTGGATGGCGAGAATCAGCACGTCGCCCGGCCCGAGTTCGTACTCGTCGGCGGCGATGGGACCATCCTGCGCCAGCACCTGCGTGTCCCTCACGTCCGTCACTCCAACCTCTTCAACGGGTACGCGTTGGATCGCGGTCCCCGGCGCGGAGCCCGGGATCTGCGCGGTCAGCATGGACACGACCATGAGGGCATGGAGCAACATTCCTGTATGCCTCCTGAGCCGGGGTCAACGGGCAGTTCGGTTGCGACGTTGTGATAATATGGGAATGGTAAGACACGTGTCAACACGGCTGTATTCGACGCGATCCCGCCTAGACGCCGTCCCGTCTCATGGTGAGCCGGCGTAGGAGACGGTGAACGATCTGACGGTCGGTCTCGTCGAACGACCGCGTCAGACCAAAGCCGAGCAGGCACAGCCCGGCAAGGAGGAGTCCGAACGGCACGACGAGCCACCCTCCGGGGCGGCCGAGGACAAGGTGCACGGTTCGGGTGACGAGCGTGGCAACGATGAGAACCAGCACGAGGCGCGCGTGCTCGCGCGAGAAGGGCCAGAACCCGTGGAGAACACGGATCTCGATCACCCCGGCAAGGCCCCCTGCGATGAGCCCGCACGCCCCTCCCACGGCAGCTCCGACAACGCCGAAGGTCGGGATGAGCAGAACATCGAGAGAGACGCTCACGACGATCATGATGATGGAATTCACGAGCGAGAGCTTCGTGTTGCCCCACGCTTCGAGCGTCACGTCCTCGGGTCCGAAGATCGTGTTGATGAAGCGGCCGAAGGCTAGGATCACCAGGGCCGTCGCGCCGGTTGCGTAGAGGTCGGAGAACAGCGCGCGAATAAGCTCCTCACCGAAGAGGAACAGGCCGGCAAGCAGGATGCCGTTGACCATGAGAACCCATCGCACGATGCGGTGGTAGAGCGCGCTGATCTCCTCAGAACCGCCTACGGAGATGCGTTCGCAGATCACCGGCTTGTACACCCGTGCGAAGGACGCGAGGACGAGAGCCAATGGCATCACCAGGCTGACGACAACACGGTAAATGCCCGCGTCCGCCGACGGGCGCATCCAACCCAGGAGGAGGATGTCCACCTGCCCTCTGAACGTCACGACGATCGTCGCGAACGAGAGTGGCCACGAGTATGCCATGATCTGTCTCATCGAGACGGATGCCGGAGCTTCCGAGAGTATCAGCGGTCGCAGCCTGAACGCCAGGAACCACGCGGCGGCAAGCGCAGCGCCCAGGACCGCGAGCGTGTAGCCACCCGCCCACCCTAGCAGACCCGCCCCCATCCCCCACACGCAGACCGCTGCGACGATCTTGAGGATCGAGAGCGTCAGATGCTGAATGTAGACCTCGTAGCGAATCTCCTTGCATCCGACGAAGGCGCTGGAGATGAGTCGGATGAACGCCATGAACGGTATGCTCAGCGCGACGAGTCTCAGAACCGGCGCGAGGTCGGTCTTCCCGAACAGTCCCTCGGCGAGTGGACCCGCGCACACAGCCAGGAGCGCGGCAGCCACCGTGGATGTCGTCAGCGACAGAACAAGCGTCCTCGTCAGGAGGGCGCCGACCCTACCCCGCTGTCCCTTGGCGACATACTCCGGTATGAAGCGGTCCAACGCGTTCGGAAGACCGAGGAGCACGAGAAGCAGGACGACACTCACGATGGCCTGGGCCAGCACGAACGTGCCGAAGCGCTCGGGCCCGAGGAAGCGAGTCAGGATCGCGAGGAGCAGGTAGTTGAGGACGAGCGCGGCACCCGAGCCGGTCAGCCCGATTCCCGCCTCCTTGAATATCTTGAAAACGTTGCCCCTCACGCTCCGAATCCTCCCAGACGTGTCGCCTGATAGGTGACGTTGAACGCGCACCGCCCAGAGTGTATGATACTGTGTCCACTATTGCGAGGCGCGTACAAGACGATGAACCCACACGGATCACCTCAGCGCAAGACTCCTCCAAACGGCGTAAGCGCCATCGTGGTGCACTATGGCCCGCCGGACCTCGCTCTCGGGCTCGTCGGCTCGCTCGCGCGCCACGATGACGCGAGTCTCATCTCCGAGCTGATCATCGTCGACAACGGCGGAGGTCTTTGCGACACCGACCGGGGGAAGCTGACTCGCGCGGCGTCTCCGATGCCTATCCGCTTCGTCGCAACCGACGGAACAAGCTACTCGGGTGGTGTGAACGCGGGCGTCGCCTCCTCGACGGGGCAGAACCTCCTTGTCATGAACAACGATCTGGTATGGGAAAAGGACCAGACCGTGAGTCCGCTCATCGAGGCAATGAACTCGGATGCGGTCGGCATCGCCGGCCCCCAACTGCTCAACGATGATGGATCGTGGCAGCGAAGCTATGGGTCGTTCCCCTCGCTGTCGTCTGCGACCGAGTCGCTGCTCCTGATAGATACACTGAAGAACACGCGAGCCGCCAGGCGCTTTGTGCGGCGGTTGCCTGACACAACTCGCTCCGTCGACTATGTCGACGGAGCCATGATGTGCGTCCAGCGCCGTTGCTTCGAAGAGACCGGTGGCCTCGACGAGACCATGCCGTTCTATGGCGAGGACACCGACTTCTGCCACAGGGCGCGAAGGGCGGGATGGACGGTCATGTTCGTTCCCTCCGCGCGGGTCGTGCACCTCAGGGGCGCAACATCAACGAAGGACGACCCCGCGCGCTTTGAGCGGAAGCTGTTCTCGTCGAAGGTGCGATTCGTGAAGCGGACTTCCGGGACAGCGAAAGCACAGAGGTACGCGCGACTGCTCAGGGCGGCGCTCGCCGTGCGCGCGTGGCTTTACCCACTTGCCGCTGCCATCTCCAGGACCGAGTCGGCCCGGGCCAGGGCGACGGCCGCGAGAGAGAGATACGCGGCGGTCAGAGAGATGCCGACGACCGTCCCGCAGACGCACTCAGATGTGACTCCCTAGCCGTCCTGCCTTTCCCAATCGTATGGCACCGTCCCGTCGTGAGGGTCGACGCGGAACTCGTCCGGCGCGTCGTAGCGGTAGACCTCGGTCGGGCAGTTGACCAAGAGCCCCGGCTTGTCACCGATGGCCTTCATCCCGTGGAGCACACCCGGCGGGATCGTGATGAGGATGGGGTTCTGCTCACCCATGAAGAACTCGTTGATCTCGCCGTGCGTCGGCGAGCCCTCGCGGTTATCGAAAAGCACGACCTTCATCATCCCGCTCACGATCGTGAAGAAATCAGTCTGCACCTTGTGATAGTGCCAGCCCTTCACGACGCCCGGATAGGCCACGGAGAGATAGACCTGCCCGAACTTCTGGAACATGCCGTCGTCGGACCTGAGCATCTCCATGAGATAGCCGCGCTCGTCGGGAATGAGGCGGAGCTTCTTGATCTCGACGCCGTCGATGAGTCGTTTGGCCTTCACGCCCGGCGGAATTGCATTCGTGGACATCGTGCCCCCCTGGTATCGGTTCGAACTGCCTGTCGCACACCCGACCTCGCGCTCGCCGGCTTGACCGCGCTCCCCGATGCGGCGAGCCTACGCCCCACCCCGCAGGGTCCGGCCGCGTCCCACGCCGTCGTACGTGAATCCCTGCTTCTCGAAATCGGTCGGTTCGTAGATGTTGCGACAGTCGACGACGGCCCGCCCCGTCATGAGAGTCTTCAGACGCTCGATGTCGAGCTGCCTGAACTCGTTCCACTCGGTCACGAGCACGAGGACGTCCGCGCCGTCAGCGGCCGAGTAGGCGTCATCTGTGTACTCCACGAACGGCATGATGCCGCGCGCGTTTTCCATCGCGACCGGATCGAACGCTCTGATGCTCGCCCCGAGTTCATTGAGCCCCTCGGCGAGAACGATCGACGCGGCGTAGCGCATGTCATCGGTGTTCGGCTTGAACGCCAGTCCGAGAAGCGCCACCGTCTTCCCCGAGACATCTCCGCCGGCGGCCGCGACGACCTTGTCGACCATGCGGCGCTTCTGCTCGAGATTGACACGCACGGCCGAACTGACGATGAGGCTCTCGACACCGGCGGCCTCCGCGATCTTCGTGAGCGCCTTCGTGTCCTTCGGAAAGCAGGAGCCGCCGTAGCCGGCGCCGGCGTGCAGGAACTTCGGACCGATGCGCTTGTCGAGACCCATGGCGTACGCGACGGTCTGAACATCGGCGTCGACGCGCTCGCAGAGATTCGCGATCTCGTTGATGAAGCTGATCTTCGTCGCGAGGAACGAGTTCGAGGCGTACTTGATGAGTTCGGCGCTCTCCGGCGTTGTCTCGACGATGGGAGTGCGGATGAGGTAGAGCGGCGAATAGATGCTCCTCATGACCTGGAACGCCTTCTCGCTATCCGCGCCGACGACGACGCGGTCCGGCCGCATGAAGTCGCCGACGGCTGCACCCTCCCGCAGGAACTCCGGGTTCGACACGACGTCAAAACCGTGCGGCTCGGACTGGTGGTCGCGGATGATCTTGCTGATGCGGCGTGCCGTCCCGACAGGGACCGTACTCTTTTGAACGATGATGCG
>CAZNHF010000026.1:0-19162 GCA_964572375.1 uncultured bacterium
TTTAGCACGCCCCCCCCTGCTTGTAAAGCGAAATCCCGGCGCCTGTTGCGAACATCAGCCATCTTCAGGAGATCGCGAGACGAGCTCGCTTCTGAACAGCTCGTTGTCCGCCGATACTCGCCCGACACTCCTGCCTACCCTGTTAAGACGCTCAGATAGGCACGTGGCTTCACAATGGTCGGCTTCCTCGTCGGCTTTTCGCCGGCCAGAAAGCGCAACTGCCAGTGGAGCCAGACTTCGCGGGATATCCCGTACTCGAGCATGTATTGGAGTGTCGCCGTCGAGATCCGCGCGTGGCGCCGCTGTTCCTGCGTCAGCCGGACCTCGGCATGGGGGACCTCCTCAGGATACTCACCGCCGCGTCTCCCTCACCCTATCTGACGAGGATCATCTTTCGTGTCTCTTCCAGCTCCCCGGTCGAGAGCCGGTAGAGGTAGACGCCGGCCGCCACCTCGGTGCCGACCGCGTCCCGACCGTCCCACTCTACGATATGGTCTCCTGGCGCCCGCATGTCATCGACGAGCGTTCGGATGAGGCGTCCCTGGATGCTGTAGACGGACAGATTGACGGGCGACGACGTTGAGAGCACAAATCGGATCGTCGTCGCCGGTGTGAACGGGTTGGGACAGTTCTGGTCGAGCTGGATGAGTCCCGGGAGCGTCTGATCGTCCGCCACATCGGTTCCGCTCGCTTCGATCCGGGAGGAGACGCTCACGTCGTCTATGTAGACACCCTCGGCGGCATCGCTCGCATCGCTGACGAAAAGAAACCGGACGGATACGGTGTCGCCAGGGGTTCCTTCCAGCGCGTAGGTGTACTCGAGCCAGTCGTTGCCAATCGATCCGAGCGTCTCGAGCGCGCCGCCGCTGCCGATGAAGTCAAGCGTGTCGAGCGGGGCGCCATCCGACATCAGCTGGATGTAGAGGCCGTCCACCCCGTAGATGGTCACGTCGTACCAGCACCAGAACGAGAGTTCGGTCTCGGCGCCGAGAACGAACTCGGGCGAGTCGAAGTGTGCGGCCATGTCATTGCCGTACTGCCAGCTCACTTCCTGCCCGCAGTACCAGCTCATGCTCCCCGAGTGCGCACGGTGATCCGTGGCCTTCCACATGTTGTTGGTTCCTCCGGGCGACCAGCCTATCGCGGGCCCCTCGAAGTCCGTCGCGAATCCCGTTGTTCCAACCGAGATGACCATGGCGCCGGACTCGGAGAGTCCGTCGGATGTCACGGTCTCCAGGGTCAGCTCAGGGAAGTGCGGCAGCGGACAGGCGAGCGCAAGAGAGAGAGAGAATACAGCCTGCGCTGTCTCGCCCGCCGATATCGTCTGCATTTCGGCGCTGCCTGTTTCGACGACCGTCCACACGTCGGAGGTCCACAGCACGGCATCGGGTGAGTTCGCAGCGGCACCGCCGTCGTTGATGAGTTCCACCATGAGCGTCAGGTGCTCTCCGGGCTCGGGAATGCCGTCGCCGTCGCCACCGGAAGTGTCATCGACGGAGTAGGACCGGATCCGGAGCACTGGCGCGGCCATCGTGACCGGCAGCGCGACCTCCCATGTCCGACCAAGACCGCTCGATGTAATCGTCGCCTGGAGGAGCGCCACATGGCCGTCGGGACATCCTGGGGCGATCTCGAGCACGAAAGGAGCCGATGGTTCCGCCTGCGCACCGCCGGCGATGTCACCGAAGTCGGCGTCGCTCTCGACGAGCGCAAGCCATGAGTCATCGGTATGAAGATGCATGCTCACACCGGGCGCGGCGTCACCACCGAGATTCTCAAGCGTGAGAGTGAGGTCGATCGTTTCTCCGGGGCCGGGAAGCCCGTCGCCGTTACCGCCGACCGTGTCGTCGACGTCGAGGTCGCGGGCGTCGAGATAGGCTCCCGACATCCGTACCGCGATCGTGGCTTCATACGGGAGACAGTCGGCCGCGGTCACCGTGATGGCGAGGTCATGTGGCTGGGCGGTAGCGACGCTGAACGCTGCAGTCCCGTCGTCGCCGGTCAGAGCGCGTTCGTAGACGTCGGAGCCGTTCGTGACACAGACGAGGGCGTTGGGGCGTGTGCCCTGGGTCGTCCATACAACGACGTTGACCGGCGCACCGGCCGCAAGCACGGAGTCGGGGTGTGAGACGCTCAGAAGAGCGGGTGCGTCGGTCCAGAGCGAGAGCTCCGGGTCACCCAGGAGGTTCACCTCATACTGATGCCACCGGTAGACGTTCTCCGCCTGGGACAGCGGCACGAACGCGGCCTTGGCGACCGCCAGTGCGCTGCCCACATGATTGAGACCGCCAGGAAAGAGCTGACGGTAGAACTCGGCCATGAACCGGTCTGAGTATCCGTACCCGGGGTTGCCGGGAGAGCCCCATCCGTAGCGGCTGTTGCCGATGAACGCGACGGCGCCGCCGAAAGGATTCTCGACGAGCCGCTCCGCGACGCAGTCCTTGTCGAACGAGGCCGGCCAGCAGCCGATCGAGTAGACCAACGGTTGGGCGGCGGCGTTCGTGAGTCCCGAGGCGTCCGCACGGTCGAGGTAGCCGTCACCACAGCCGAGGACGGTGAACCAGGCGTGGCCATCATGCAGGAAATGTCCCATGCCGCCGTTCAGCGAGGCGATGACGCTCTCGCGAGACTCGTTGCCCTGAGACTGGTACTGCTTCTCGATTGGATCGTAGCGCGGCGGGATCGCGTCGCGGTCGATCATGTCCAGTCCAAGACCGGAGTCCGTGTATGGATCCGACCAGAGAATCTCGCCCGCCAGCAGCATGGCGAGCTGGTAGTCCGTTGTTTCTCCGCGTTCGTACGCTAGCGTCTTCGAGACAAACGCCTGTGCTTCCACCGTGTGCTCGACCGAAGCGCGACCGACGAATACGTCCGGGATGAGATCCACAGCGTCGGTGATCTCGCCGTAGACTCCATCGCCGTCCGCGTTCCAGTCTCCGTCCAGATCTGCGAAGTAGAGATCGCATGGAATGTCGTTGTCGTCCGGCTGGTAGTTCGCCTCGCAATCCATGGCGAAGGCGTGGCGGACCGGGACGACACCGGAGTCTCCACCGAGGAGCACCCAGGAGGTTCCCCATGTGTCGTGGGCGTCGATGATGAAGGCGCGCATACGCGCGGCGTCATCGTCGCCGTCATAGGTCGCAATGATCCACTCCGTCGTCACGACCGTTCCCGGAACACCCTTTCTGGTCTTCCACTCGGCCAGAGGCTGGAAGTCGGCCTCCAGCGCCGCGGAGGTGACAATGACGTACTCGATATCCTCCGGATCCAGTCTGCCGACCTGCCGGCCAACGAGACGGCGTTGCGACTGCGCGCCGGCCGGGTTGGCGAGGACCGAGGAGAGCGAGGCCGTCGCGCGGGGAGTCACGGACTGGCGTGAGCGCGGCGCGTCCCCGAGAACGTATTCGATGGCGAACGTAATCCTGCGGAAGAAGCGAAGTCGATTCCGATCCGGAAGGTACTGGACGGGGAAGACCACGAGCCCCGCGACCGTGTTGGTCCCGAGCGAGACGGTCGACGTCAGTCGCACGAGTTCCGATGGGTACGGCTCGACGCTCTGGTATGTCGATGTGTTGGGCTGTGCGAACGGTTTGCCCGGCAGCTCTACGCCCGGGACCGGCAGTAGCCTCGGTGGCTGAGCGGGGAATGGGCGGTGCACCCCCATGATCTCGGTGCTTTCCGAACTCAGAACCGAGACGCCGGTGACGATGGCTCCGGCGGGAAGCGCCAGCTGAAGCGAAACGAGAGGAAGTTCGGGACTGCCGATCTCATCCGTGACGAGATGGGCGCCCAGACGGATGTGGTCATAGCCGTCGCGCTCCTCCATCACGAGATTCTGCTCTGCGAAGACGAGCGTGTGCTCGAGGGTCGCCGCCTGCGCTGCGGCGCACAGTATCGCGATGGCGAGAAACGCGGCGCATGGAAGTCTTCTCGTGGAGTCCATTCCGGCAAGCTCCTCTCACCCCGCTGCGCCTGGCCCCGGTACGAATTGCGAGCCGGTGTGCCCGGCGACGCCACATCGGGACGCTCTCGGGCAGCATCCACACCACTTCAGCATGGACTCCCGAGACGGGTATGTCAAGGCTCCACCGGACTTCGGAGGCCTGTCCCATGGCGATCTGTCGCAGCCGTAACACGTTGCGACACAGGACGTTACGGGTGCAGAATACGCGAAGGCGAGGTCACGAGTGACCCCGCCTTCACAACCGATCTGGTGCCCGGAGCGAGACTCGAACTCGCACAGGCTACGCCCACCACCCCCTCAAGATGGCGTGTCTACCAGTTCCACCATCCGGGCACTTCTGATACTCGTCGCGGAGCCGCTTTCGCGCTCCGCATGATGTATTCTACTCGCCGGCATCCTCGGTCGCAACCGGATTTTCGATTGCGGAGGGCGCGCTTTCGGCGGCAGTCGTCGCGGGTTGCGGGAGTCCCTCAGGGAGCCCCTCTCCCGGCACGACTTCACCGGTGGCACTTGCCGGCACAGCCTGCCGGCCCTCGAGCCCCTCAAGTACAGCGCTCGTGTTCCGAGTGCGGACGACGAACGCCATCGTCAGCGACGTCAGCATGAAAACGACCGCGAGGTACCGTGTCGCCCTTGTGAGGAACGTCGCCGCGGTCTGCCCGCCGAACACCGCTCCGGCTCCGCCTCCACCGCCGAATGCGCCAGCAAGTCCGCCGCCTTTGCCTGACTGCAGAAGCACCGTAACGACCAGTCCCAGGCAGACAATAATGTGGATTCCGAGTATCACTCCGTACATGGGTCCTCCCGAAAGCTGTTCCGCTCAACCGCCTAGGGCGCGGCGCGGATGATCTCGGCGAAACTCCCCGCGTCGAGACTAGCCCCGCCGACGAGTACGCCGTCGATATCGCTCTCCGCCATGAGCGTGTGAGCGTTGTCCGGCTTGACGCTGCCGCCGTAGAGGATCCTCACCCCGCCGGCGGCAGATTCATCGAATATACCACGCAGTGTCCGCCGAATCAAGACATGAACCTCGTTCGCCATTGTCGGGGACGCGGTCCGCCCCGTGCCGATAGCCCACACGGGCTCGTACGCCATGACGAGCCGGGAGACGTGATCGTGCGTCGTCCCCTCGAGCGCACCGGTTACCTGACGTTTGACGACCTCCTCGGTCCGACCGTTCTCGTGCTCGTCGAGCGTCTCGCCGACGCAGACTAGGGGAACGAGAACCCCGCTTAGCACCTTGTGGAGCTTGCGATTGACCATCTCGTCGGTTTCGCCGAAGAGCGCGCGACGCTCGGAGTGCCCGATGAGCGTATGTGTCACGCCGAGCGATTCGAGCATGCCCGTCGACGTCTCACCGGTGAACGCTCCGCTGTCCTCCCAGTAGACATTCTGCGCTCCCACGGCGATCTGCGTATCACGTGCGGCGTCAACGGCAGTGTCGAGTGCGACGAGTGGCGGGCATACCAGGATCTCAGCTCGTGTCTCGATACCGGCGATCTTGTTGCGAAGCGCGATGATAAACTGCCGCGTCTCCGCCGACGTCTTGTTCAGCTTCCAGTTTCCTGCGACGATCGGGATGCGTGTCACGCGGCCTCCTCTCCGACCAGCGCGTCGGTCAGAGCTTCCACGGCGGGGAGCGGTTTGCCCTCGAGGAACGCGAGCGACGCGCCCCCACCTGTCGAGATATGGGTCACACGGCCGTCGAGTCCCGCCTGTACGAGGGCCGCCGCCGAGTCCCCACCCCCGACGATGCTCACGGCGCCATTGTCGGTCGCCTCAGCGACGGCTTGCGCCACAGCCACTGTTCCCTCGTCGAACGGCTTCGTTTCGAACACGCCCAGCGGGCCGTTCCAGACGATCGTGCGTGCTCTGCTGATGTGCTCAGCGAACGCCTTCACGGTCTCCGGGCCGATGTCAACGCCGCGCCATCCGGCGTCGATCGCGCGGGCATCGACAGTGCGCGAAGGTGCTCCGTCCCGGATCTCCTCCGTAATGACCACATCCGTCGGGAGCACAAGTGAGGTTGACGTATCGCGCGCAGACCGGAGTATCGCCGATGCCGTCTCGACTCTGTCTTCCTCGACGAGCGAATCGCCGATCCTGGCCCCCTCGGCCCTCAGAAAGGTGAAGGCCATGCCTCCCCCGATCAGGAATACGTCGACGGTCGGCATCAGGTTCTGGATGACCCCGATCTTATCCGAGACCTTCGCTCCACCGAGGATCGCAACATACGGCGATTCGGGCGAGTCGGTGGCGCGGCTCAGGTTCGAAAGCTCGTTCTCGATGAGAAATCCCATCGCGCAAAGCGTGATGTACTCGGTCACCCCCACCGTCGATGCGTGCGCGCGGTGGGCCGTTCCGAAAGCGTCGTCCACATAGAGGTCGCCCATGCGCGCTAGGCGCCTTGCGAAGTCGCTCTCGTTCTTCGTCTCTCCCTCGTGGAAGCGAAGATTCTCGAGCAGCACGACGTCGCCGTCGCGCATCCGGGCAACGACGCCCTCGGTCGAGTCACCGACACAGTCGGGAGCCATCGTCACGCCGCGGCCCAGGAGCTGTGACAACCGCTCCGCCGCCGGGCGCAGCGTCAACTCCGGGACGATCTGGCCCTTCGGACGGCCGAGGTGAGACATCAGAACTGCCCTGCCGCCACGCTCCACGATGTATTCGATCGTGGGGAGCGCGCGGCGTATCCGCGTATCGTCGGCGACGCGCCCATCACCTGCAAGCGGCACGTTGAAATCGACGCGCGTGAGAACACGCTTCCCTGTAACGTCGAGGTTCCTCAGGCTGATCTTGCCCATCCCGGGCTCCTTTGCATACTGTTCCGAGCGCAGTCGCGGCGCCTCCGGGCCTGCAGTCGGGGCTCTGCTTGTCGGGGCACCGACTGCCAGGCCGTCGCCGTCAGGCGGCGCTCGACTACTTGTTGGCGACCAGGTCCATCATGTCGACCATCCGCGACGCGTACCCGGCCTCGTTGTCGTACCAGCCCAGGATCTTGACCAGCGTGCCGTGCATGACGGTCGTCAGTCCGCTGTCGAAGATGCAGCTGTGACGGTCGCCGACGATGTCGATCGAGACCAGCGGCTCGTCCGTGTATCTCAGATACGGGCTTAGCGGACCGTCTGTTGCGGCCTTCTTGAAGGCGGAATTGACGGCCTCGACCGTCGTCTCCTTCTTGACGTTCAGCACGAAGTCGACGAGCGAACCGTCGGGCGTCGGAACGCGGACGGCCATTCCGTCGAGCTTGCCCTTGAGCTCCGGCATGACGCCGGTGATCGCCTTCGCGGCGCCCGTCGTGGTCGGGATCATGCTGACCGCTGCCGCCCGGGCGCGTCGGAGGTCCTTGTGCGGCGTGTCGAGGATACTCTGGTCGTTGGTGTACGCGTGGATCGTGGTCATGACTCCATTGACGACCCCGAAGTTGTCGTGGATGACTTTGATCATGGGGGCCGCGCAGTTGGTCGTGCACGACGCCGTCGAGATGATGTTGTGATTGGCCTGCTCGTAGTCGCCGTCGTTGACGCCCATCACGATCGAGATGTCGACGTCCTTGCCGGGTGCCGAGATCATGACTTTCCGGGCGCCGGCCGTGAGGTGCTTCGAAGCGCCTTCGCGTGTTCTGAAGTGCCCGGTCGCCTCGATCACGACATCAACGCCGAGTTCGCCCCAGGGGAGTCCGGCCGGGTCCTTCTCGGAGAAAACCTTGATGCGCTTTCCGTCGACCGTGATCGAGTCCGCGTCGTGCGAGATCTCGCCGTCGAAGGGGCCGTGGACCGAATCGTACTTGAGGAGGTGTGCGAGCGTTCCGGCGTCCGTCAGGTCGTTGATGGCCATGATCTGGAAGTCCGAGTCGAGACGCGCGAACCTGAGGACGAGCCTGCCGATACGACCGAAACCGTTGATCGCGTACTTGAGCGCCATGGGGGTTCCTCCTAGGCTCTGCCGGTCGAGCCGAACAGATCCATCTTTGCCTTGATAACTTCCGCCATTCCATCACGAGCCGCCCCGAGAATCTTCCTCGGGTCGAATACCTTCGGACTGTCGGTCAGGATCTGCCTTACGTGGCCCGTGAAAGCGAGCCTTATGTCAGTGTCGATGTTGACCTTGGCCACTCCGTGCTCCAGCGCCTGTCGGATACTGGTCGGCGGCACACCCTTGGCGCCCGGAAGGTCGGCGCCGTAGCGCTGCGCCAGTTCGAGGACCTCCGGCGGGACCGCCGAGGCGCCGTGAAGAACGAGAGGGATCGAGACGCGCGCTGCGATGCGCTCGAGGCGTGCGATGTCAAGCCTCGGCTCGTCCTTGAACTTGTACGCGCCGTGCGACGTTCCGATGGCGACGGCGAGCGAGTCTACGCCCGTGCGCTCGACGAACCGCGCTGCCTCGTCGGGATCGGTCATCGACGCGTCACGCGAATCCACCGAGATTTCGTCCTCGATGCCCTCGAGCCTGCCGAGCTCCGCCTCCACACTGATGCCGCGCGGACGCGCGAGATCGACGATCGCCTTCGTTGCCGCAACGTTCTCATCGAACGGGTAATGAGAGCCGTCGATCATGAGCGATGTCCAGCCGTGCTCGATGCAGCCCGTGATGATCTCCATGTCGGTTCCGTGGTCGAGATGGAGCGACGCCGGAACGTCCGCCTCGCGAGCCATGTTCTCCACCATTGCGCGGATGTTGTCGTAGCCCGCGTAGGCGATTGCCGATTGCGATGTCGCCACGATGACGGGCGAGCGCTTTTCGGCCGCGGCGATGAAGATGGCTGCCGTGGTTTCGAGGTTGCTTGTGTTGAAGGCCCCGACGGCGTACCCGTCACGCCTCCCGGGTATCATCAGTTCGTTGTTCGTGACCAGTCCCATCGTCTCTCCCGGTCTTGCTGTTTCTGGGTGTTACTGCTCGAGGGACGCGAAGGGTGAGTTCCCGGCGTCCAGGAGCTGTTTCCTAGCCAAAGAACGTCCGCGCGACCTCATAGAGCTCCGAATCGACGCGTTTGAGGCACTCGGTCGCGTGCGACATCTCCACGGGAACGATGCGGTCGCCCTGGAGGCTCACCATCTTGCCGAACTGCTCGGCGTGGATAAGGTCGGCCGCGGTGACGCCGAATCTCGTTCCGAGCACGCGGTCGAAGGCCGTCGGCGTGCCGCCTCGCTGTGTGTAGCCGAGGACAGTGACGCGTGTCTCGTACCCCGTGCCAAGCTCGATTGCGTGAGCGAGCTTGTTGCCGATCCCCCCGAGTCGGACGTGACCGAACGCGTCTGTCTCCTGCTCCGCGAGGACCAGCTCACCCCCGTCGGTGTCGTGTTCGACGGGGTACTCGGCGCCCTCTGCAACGACGACGATACTGAAGTTCTTGCCTCGAGCGTGGCGCTTGCGGATAACGTCGCAGACCTCGCTGATCGTGAAGGGCACCTCGGGGATCAGAATGAGATCCGCCCCGCCGGCGATACCCGACTTGACGGCGATCCATCCCGTGTGGCGTCCCATGACCTCGAGCACGACGACACGGTTGTGGGATTCCGCCGTGGTGTGCAGACGGTCGATGGCTTCGGTGGCGATGTGAACGGCCGTATCGAAGCCGAACGTGAAGTCGGTGCCGTTGATGTCGTTGTCGATCGTCTTCGGGACGCCCACGATCGGCAGGCCTTCCGCGAAGAGCTTGGCTCCGACGCCGAGTGTGTCCTCTCCCCCAACGGCCACGAGACCGTTAAGCTTGAGCCTCTTGAACGTCTCGAAGACGCGTTCGACGCCGTGCTCTTCACGGGTAACATTCGTTCGCGATGTGCCGAGGATCGTTCCGCCTCGCGGCAGGATGCCCGAGACCTCATCGAGACCGAGCGGCACGTGTGCGCCCTCGAGGATTCCGGCCCATCCGTACTTGAATCCGAGCACCTCACCACCGTACTTCCCGATGGTTCTGCGCACGACCGCGCGGATCACTGCATTCAGTCCCGGACAGTCGCCTCCGCCCGTGAGGATACCCACTCTCATGTGTGCCTCCAGAGGATTGCTCCATACGCACTTCACGCGACCCGTATCTTCGACTCAAACTCCACATACTACGCGCGGGGTGGACGGGTGTCAACCCGTTTCAGCTCCAAAACGCCCGCTCCGTGGGCGTTCTGGGTCGTCTGCCGGGTACCTTCCATGCACGGAGGTTCAAGCGTAGCCTTCCGGGCCGGTACGTCCAGCTGAGGTCCCACAGCCGCTGCCGCCAGGTGCACTCTGACACCCGTCTCATGGAAGGCCGCCGCGGCTGCCTTCATCGTGGCGCCCGTCGTGACCACGTCATCCAGCAGGATGATCGCGCGCTCGCCCGGCGTACTCCGCACGACGCGAAAGCAGCCGCTGACGTTGGCAGGGCGGTCAGACCCGGGGAGTCTGCTCTGCGGACCGGTTGCCCTGGAGCGCTGAAGCAGCCCCGCGTCGACGGCATACCCGTCTCCCATTGCGGCGACTGCACGGGCCAGGAGCAGCGTCTGGTCGTATCCACGCTCTCTGCGTCTCGTGCGATGGAGCGGGACCGGCACGATGAGAACCCGCGCTCGCCCGGACGCTGGGACCTTGAGGTCGAGCAGCGCGAGGAGTGGGGCGGCAAGGAGTGGCGCGGCATCCGGTCGGTCGCCGAACTTCAGCGCCCTGACGAGCGCGCGCGCCGCACCGGCGTATCGGATCGCGAAGAGGGCATCGAGGGGAAGGCCGCACCCTTCGAGGGAATCGAGGTTCTGCGACAGCGGCACCCGTCCCCCGTCGAGACGGAGGGAGTCCACACACACGGCGCAGAGACACGGTTCCCCGTCGACGAGCGGCGCGCCGCAATGGAGGCACGCATCCGGGAGCGCGAAATTGAGGAGAGCCCGCGCGAGATTGCGAAGGCGTCTCCGGGGGACGAGCGGAAGCCGCGGGTCCGACACGTGCAGCGGTACCTCAGGGAGAGTGGCGGCGGGCGGCTCGTCGCGAGAGAGCCACCAGGAAGACGACGGACGTCAGTGCGAGGAATATCCCCATGAGCTGGTTGCTCGTCAGGTTGAACGCCTCGCTCTCCACGACCATCGACGTCGACTCGTAGAAACGGAGCGGGTCGATCAGGAAACGATAGATCGAGAGCAGCAGCAGGAACGTCCAGAGCAGGAAGCCCGGGAAGCGTCTCCGGCGGTCGAGAAGCAGCAGGAGGGCCATGACCGCGATTGCCGAGACCGACTCGTAGATCTGTGTCGGGTGCAGCGGGACGCCCGGGAACCATGTTCCGGCGCCCGACACCGTTGGGAACGTGACCGCCCACGGGAGTTCGCAGTGTTTCCCGAAACAGCAGCCGTTGAGGAAGCAGCCGATGCGACCGATTCCCACCCCGAGCGCGAGCGAGGGGGCGGTGATGTCCGCGCCGACCCACATGTCGATGCCGCGCCGCTTGAAGAACAGAAGACCGGCGACGGTCCCCAGGATCATCCCTCCGTAGAGCGCCAGACCGCCGTCCCAGATCTTGAAAGCCCTGAGCGGGTCGCCGACATAGTACTCCCAGTGCACGATGACATAGGCGATCCGTGCCCCGATGATCGATGCGATGATGACGAAGAAGGCCATGTCGATGATGGCGTCAGGTTCGACTCCACGTCCCGGAGCGCGACGGCGAGCCAACCAGATGCTGGCGGCGAACGCGATGGCGACCATGAGGCCGTAGCTGCGAATCGGGAGTGAACCGATCTGGAACAGGATGGGGTGCATCCTAGTACTCCATTCTCCGGAATCCCATGCCCAGCACGATGCCGATCGATGTCATCGTCACCAGGAGCGAGGAGCCTCCGTAGCTCAGAAGCGGTAGCGTCATTCCTGTGACGGGCGACAGGCCGAGCGTCACGCCGATATTAATAGCCGATTGCACGAAGAGGGCGCTCGCGATTCCCACGATCGCCAGACCGGCGAACCGGTTGCGGACCTGCGCCGCGAGCCTGAGCATCCGGATCACGAGGTAGAGGTAGAGCCCGATGAGCACGGCGCACCCGGCGAACCCGAACTCCTCAGCAAGGACCGAGAAGATGAAATCCGTGTGTTGCTCGGGTAGGAACGCGAAATTCTTCTGCGTTCCCTGGAGGAAGCCCTTACCGAACACGGAGCCCGACCCGATCGCGATCTTCGATTGAATCAGCTGATATCCAGTGCTGAAACGGTACTTCTCGGGGTTGAGGAAGGCAAGCACTCTGTGCCGCTGGTAGTCCTTGAGGTGGTTCCACAGGAACGGGCTCAGACGCCCCATGAAGACGGTCGTGACGAACACGAGCAGCTTATCCGCCACGAACAGACGCGAGACGTACAACAGCCACGCGAGGATGGCCACGAAGACGATCCATGCGACCAGATTGAACGCTATGATCATACTGACAACAGGCGCCAGGAGGATGAGGAGCAGCATCGGACGCATGCCGGCCCAGTAGAGCATCGGCGGGAGCATGAGCAGGAAGATGATCGACGTGCCCAGGTCCGGCTCACGGAGCACGAGGAGCGTCGGGACGAGGACGAGCGCCAGCGGAACCGCAAGGTGGACGGGGCGGTCGAGCCGTGTCTTCTTCCGTGCGAGGTACTTCGCGAGGATGAAGATCGTCGCGTACTTGGCAAACTCGCTCGGCTGGAGTCGCATGGCGCCGAGATCGAACCAGCGCTTCTCCCCCGTCTTGCCGACACCGACAAACAGAACCGCGAGCAGAAGCAGCAGCGCGATTGCGTAGATGAACGGTGAGAGCGCGTCGATGGAATCCTGCGAGACGAACATGGCCGCCGTCAGGACGATGATCCCGAGGCCGGCCCAGAGAAGCTGGCGCTTGACGAGCGCCGAGGCTCCCCCGTCCTGAGTGTGCGTCGCGCTGTGGATCATCACGATCCCGATCGCGACGATGATGAGCATCGTGACGAAGAGGCCGATATCGAGATCGCGAAGCCGACGACGGTCGATCATTCGACTTCCCCCTCGTCCTCGAAGGGCCCGTGCTGCGCTGCCTCCGGCGCCGCACCCTCCAGAACCTCGTCGGTGAGCAGCTCCTGCGGCATCAGGACGACAGGCGCCGGTTCCGGGAGTTCGATCCCGAGGTACGCCCTGATGACCTCGCCGGCGATCGGCGCGGCGATGGCGCCGCCACCGCCGCCGTGTTCGATGAGAACGGCCACGACGATCTCGGGGTTCTCTGCGGGAGCGAACGCCACGAACCACGCGTGGTCGTCGCCGTGCGGGTTCTGAGCCGTCCCGGTCTTCCCGCCCACCTCGATTCCGGGCACGCGCGCGAGTTTCCCGGTGCCGTTCTGCGCCTCGACGACGTTCACCATGGCCTCGTGCAGGAAGGAGAAAGTCCCTTCTGAGAACGGAACCTCGTGCGAGACGGTCGTCCTCGCGGTGCCGATGACGCGGCCGGAGTAGGTCTCGACTCGCTTCACGATATGTGGCGCGTACACGGGACCATGGTTGACGATCCCGCACACGACACAGGCTGCCTGAAGCGGTGTGACCAGAAGCTCTCCCTGACCGATCGCCAGATTGAGGACGACGCCACGGCTCCAGCGCCTGGCTCCGTAGATGCGGTCGTACCAGGACGGTGTCGGGACGTTTCCGGCCGCCTCGCCTGCGATGTCGATCCCGGTCTTGCGCCCGATGCCGGCACGCTCGGCCCAGTCCATGAGCTGTGCCACTCCGAGCCTCGCGCCGAGCTGATAGAAGTAGACGTCGCAGGACTCGACCACGCCTTTCATGACGTCGACGACGCCATGTCCCTCACGCTTCCAGCACCGGAACGTTCGGATGCCGTACTTGTGAGCGCCTGTGCAGATGATGGTGTCATGATGGTTGGCGAGTCCCGTCTCGAGACCGGCGCCCACCGTGATGAGCTTGAACGGACTGCCCGGCGGATACGTGGCCTGGATGGTGCGGTTGAGGAGCGGGTGGCCTTCCGAGCTCGTGAGAGCCTCCCATTCCTCGCCCGTGATCCCGTCGACGATATCGTTCGGGTTCGGCGCCGGCTGAGAGGCGAGCACGAGGAGATCCCCCGTGGATGGCTCGATGGCGACGATCGCTCCGCCGTCGTGGCGAGCGAGCGCGTCTTCGGCTGCCTGCTGCGCGTCCAGATCGAGCGTGAGGACGAGGCTGTGTCCGGGGCGTGGGTCACGCGAGGGTCCGCCCTCGAAAGGGTAGAGCTCCCGCCCGAGAGCGTCGCAGACCCAGTACTGTGCGCCATCGCGACCTCGCAGCACGAGCTCGTATCTCTGTTCAGCGCCCGTTCTGCCGACGACGTCACCCGAGCTGTAGCCGAGAGCACTCATGGATGTGAGTTCGACGTTCGAGACCTCCCCTACGTAGCCGATGCCGTGCGTGGCAAGTGCGTCATGGAGATATCGCCGAACGGCGGTCACCGCGACCTTCACACCCGGGAGTTCGGAACGATGTTCCTCGACGCGGGCGACCTGCTCGAAGCTGGCGTCGGCGACGAGCTCGACGTTGCCGTAGAAACGTCCGCCCGCATCCTTGAGCTTCTCACGGACAAGTGGCTCGTCCAACTCGAGGAGCGATGCGAGGAGCGAGCCGACGGCCGCGTCGTCGCGCTGTTTGAGGCGGGAGAGTGTGATCGAGAGCGACGCGCGGTTGTCCGCGAGGATCTCGCCGTTCCTGTCGAGGATCAGACCTCTGGGGGCGCCTACCTCGAAGCCCTGGACATAGTTGTCCTCCGAGAGGTCACGATAGAACTCGCCGCGGATCAGCTGAAGCCAGCCGAGGCGTCCCACGATGATGAGGCAGACCACGACCGCCGTGAGCCGGAGAACCCGGGTGCGGAACCGGCGTTCGTCGATCGCTGCGCTATCTCTACCAGTGAGAGCCACCGGTCACACCCCTCCAGTTCAAGGCTCTCGCCACCGCGTAAACGACGGCGCCGAGGACGGCGGTGTACGCGGCACCCAGGAGACTCTGGTGGACGAAGAAGCGCCCGAAGAGGTCCAGATGGTTCCTGTAGTAGACGACGTAATAGATGAGGTCGTGGAGGAGCGTCGCTCCGGCGATGACCGTGCACTGGACGAAGATGTTGGCCTTGACCAGGTGATCGAGGAGCCGCGATGCGAGGTAGCCCGTGATGGCAAGCGCGAGCGCGTTGAGGCCGAGATACTCGGGTAGCTCCGTGTCGGCGACGAGCCCCATGAAGAACCCTGCGACTATGGGTGCGCGCCCTCCCAGGAGCAGGGCGCCGTAGACGAGAACGAGCACCGCTAGGTCCGGGCGTGCCCCGAGGATCTCGATCTCAGGCGCGAGCGTTGCGTCGAGGATCACGGCCGCCGCGCAGAGCACGATGTAGGGTCCCATCCTCATCGTTCGGTCTCCCCTTCGCCATGCTCCTCCGCGTCTGCATCCGAAGCGCCTGTACGGGACCGAAGCGAATCGGACGCGCCGGGCTCCCTTCCGAGCAACGATCTGGCGAGCTCCGTCAGTCGGTCCCCCCGCCCGGGTATCGGCTCCGAGCGTCCCGTCACAACGAATACCTGCTCGGCCGTGGAGAATTCGACCGCAAGCTTGACCCCGATCGACATCGTCAGCGGCCCTTCCGTGACCCTCGAGACCTCTCCGACGACGAGGCCCGGCGGATACACGCCGCCGAGTCCTGAGGTCACGATGTGGTCTCCAACCTTGATGTCCGATCGAGCCGGCACGTATTCGACCTCCCAGCTGAGGAGTTCCGCCAGAGCCCGGTACTTCGGACGGACGATTCCGCGGACGCGGCTGCGTTCGATCGTGACCGCCACCGCGGAGGATGCACTGGTGAGCGGTTCGATGAGCGACTTGCCAGGATATGTGCGAGAGATCTTGCCGACGAGCCCCTCGGAAACGATGACGGGCATCCCTTCGGCGACACCGTGCTCGATACCGCGGTCTATCTCGATCCCCTCGAGGACACGGCCGCCGGGCATGCCGACGACGCTCGCCGGGAGCATAGCGAAGCGCTCCTCCTCCTCGAATGTGATCAGGAAGCTGGTCAGCTCACGGAGACGGTCGTTCTCATGACGGCTGGAGAGGAGGCTGTAGCGTTCCTCCATCAGCTCCACGGTCAGCTGGCGGAGCTCAGCGTTCTCACGACGGACACGCATGAGCCCGACAGTACCGGTCGTCAGTCGCTTGACGGGACCTAGAATCGGCGTCGAAACAATGTACGCCACGGCGTTCTTGACGGCCGGAGGCATCGCCAGGAGCGTCAGTGAGACGAGGGCACAGATGATGAGCGTGGACAGCTCGCGGTTCTCACGAAGGAACCGCGCAAGCAGCGAGAACATCCGCTCTCCTACCTCTTGGCGGAGCGCATGAGGACGGGTTCGTAGTGTGAAAGGTTCTCGAGGATCTTGCCGGTGCCGAGAACGACGCATGTGAGCGGGTTCTCGACGACGTTGATCGGGAGCTTCGTCTCCTCGCGGAGCAGAACGTCAAGACCCCTGAGGAGAGACCCGCCGCCGGTCATGACGATGCCGCGGTCGACCAGATCGGCCGCGAGCTCCGGTGGCGTTTCCTCAAGCGAGAGCTTGACGCCCTCGACGATCGCAGAGATGGGCTCCTGAAGCGCCTCCCGAATCTCCTCCGAGGTGATCTTCAGCGTGCGCGGGACACCTCCCACGAGGTCGCGTCCCTTCACCTCCGCCTCCATCTCCTCTTCGAGAGGATAGGCGGATCCGATCTTGATCTTGACCTTCTCCGCTGTCTGCTCGCCGATGAGGAGGTTGTAGCTTCTGCGGAGGTGATTCATGATTGCTTCGTCCATCTCGTCGCCGCCGACGCGCACCGATGTGTGATTCACGATACCCGAGAGCGCGATGACGGCGATCTCCGTCGTCCCGCCACCGATATCGACAACCATGTTGCCGGCTGGCTTCTCGACCGGAAGGCCGACGCCGATGGCAGCCGCGACCGGTTCGGCGACCAGGAATACCTCGCGGGCACCGGCGTGCTCAGCGGAATCCTGGACCGCTCTACGCTCGACCTCGGTGATGCCGGAGGGCACGCAGATGACCATCCGCGGCCTTACAAGGAGGCGGCGGCGCTGCACCTGCAGGATGAACTCGCGGAGAAGGTCCTCGGTTCCCTCGAAGTCCGCGATCACACCGTCTTTGAGAGGACGCAAGGCCTTGATCCCGTCAGGAGTGCGCCCGAGCATCTCCTTGGCCTTGTGCCCGACGGCGACGACCTTCCCGGTTGCCTTCTCGACGGCGATCACGGACGGCTCGTTCAGAACAACCCCCCGACCCTTCACGTAGACCAGGGTGTTGGCGGTCCCCAGATCGATTGCAACATCGTTGACTATGCCGAGTATGGAATCCCAGAACATGGCAGCTTCCTGTCGAGGGTCGCGGCGGAGCGCCGCAGGCGGCGACGGGACGACACAGTGGTGGCGCCTGAGCGTCGCATGTCAGATGCGTCCAAGTCTTCTAGATGTGCCCCAGTTCCTTCAGGCTCACGTAATTGCGATTGCCGAGTATGACGTGGTCCAGTATCTCGATGCCGAGGATTCGCCCCGCGTGGGCGAGACGCTCTGTGACCGCAAGATCCTCTGGGCTCGGCTCGGGCTGGCCGGACGGGTGATTGTGCACGAGCACTATGGCCTGCGCGCTCTCCGTGACGGCCGCCTTGAAGACCTCGCGAGCGTGGACGACCGATGCATTGAGAGAGCCGATCGAGATTGTCCGGATGCCGAGGATCCTGTTCTTCGTGTTCAGAAGGATCGCCCGGAAGTGCTCGCGGTCGAGTCCCCGCATCTCGTCGAGCAGAAGGTCCGCGACGTCCTCAGGCCCGGAGACATACACGCACGGCGCACCACGCTCGAGTCGGGACAGGCGCTGCCCGATCTCGCGGACGGCCCGGATACGAGCGGCCAGCAAGCGGCCAACGCCGCGCACCCTCGCTAGACTCGACGGCGGTTCTCTGAGTATCGCCGCGAGTGATCCGAACTCCGCGAGAAGACTGTCCGAGACGACTATCGCCGGTACCGGTCCGGTCGCGCCCGACGCGAGAAGGATCAGGAGCTCCGCGTCCGTTGCCTGCACAGGCGGAATCCCGCCGGTTGCCTCGATCCTCACCACCACACCTCCACCCTCACGCCCCGATACGCTAGCACATCGCCTGTTTCAGCATCAAGCGGTTTCTCCGGCGCCTGTCTCCGGAAGACCGACCGCCTCGAGATCGAACCCTCGGGGACCCGTGACGTGCACTGCCACCATGTCGCCCCGGGCCACGCCTTCGAGTGCCCGTACGTGGACGACCCCGTCAAGTTCCCAGGCCTGCCCTGCGTGACGGGCCGTCACTCCCCCCTCGGAGACTTCGTCTATGAGTACGATCAGATCCGTACCTTCAAGAGCTTCTCCTCGAGCAGCCGCCAGCGATTCCGTGAGCACGATGAGCTCGCTTGCCCGCTCGGCGGCGATTTCCGACGGGACCTGATCGAGCAGTTCCGCCGCTCGCGTCCCCGGCTCCGGGGAGAACTCGAAGACACCCAGATGATCGATGGCTCCGGAGCTGACGAATTCCATGAGCTCGCCGAAGTCGCTCTCACACTCGCCCGGGAAACCGACGATCACAGAACTCCTGATGGCGACGCCGGGGATCCTGGCGCGCACCCGGTCGAGGAGATCCCGTATGCTCACCCCGTCGGTCTCGCGTCCCATCGCTTCGAGGATATGGTCGGAGATGTGCTGGACCGGGATATCGAGGTACGGAACGATCGACCCGAGCGACGCCACCGAATCGATGACGGCGTCCGTCAAGTGCGCCGGGTGTGTGTAGAGGATGCGAACCCAGTCGATACCGGTCCCGTCGACCGCGGCAAGGAGTTCAGGGAGCATTGCTTGTCCTGCAATCTCTGTGCCGTAGGCCGTTGTATCCTGGGCGATCAGGTTGACCTCTCGGACCCCCGCCTCGATGAGGTCCTCGACTTCGCGCGTGACCGACTCCGGTCTGCGGCTTCTGAGGTGTCCCCGGATCGACGGGATCATGCAGTACGCGCAGCAGTTGTTGCAGCCTTCCGAGATCTTGACGTATGCGATGTGGTTTGGAGTGCCGAGCACGCGGGGTGTCGTGTGGTCATAGAGGAACACGGGTTCGTGCACGGCGGTGACAGATTGCCCGCGCCCGACCCGGGCGACAGCTTCCGCGATGGCGGACACGTCCGAACATCCGACAACGCCGTCGACACCGGGCAG
>CAZNHF010000027.1:0-18318 GCA_964572375.1 uncultured bacterium
ACGAGAAGGCCGACCCCGAGAAGGGGACGGGTCTGGTGATGTGCTGCACGTTCGGCGACACGACCGACATCGCCTGGTGGCAGGAACACGGGCTCGACACGCGGATGGTGTTCGACGGCGAGGGTCACATGAACGAACTCGCGCCGGGCTACGAGGGTCTCTACATCAAGAAGGCGCGGAAGCGCATCGTCGAGGACCTGACCGAGGCGGGGCTCCTCAGGGGCGAGCAGCCGATCACGCACGACGTCAACGTCCACGAGCGCTGCGGGATCGAACTCGAGTTCTCGGTGGCCCCGCAGTGGTTCATCCGTGTGCTCGATATGAAGGACGAGATTATCGCCGCCGGCGCGAAGGTCGAGTGGCATCCCGACTACATGGAGGTGAGGTTCAAGAACTGGGTCGAGAACCTCAAGTGGGACTGGTGTATCTCCCGTCAGCGCTACTACGGCGTGCCGTTCCCCGCGTGGCTCTGCGAGTCGTGTGGTGAGGTCGTGCTCGCCGATGAGTCGCAGCTTCCGGTCGACCCGCTCACCGCGAAGCCGCCCGTGGACGTCTGTCCCTCGTGCGGCGGCGTCCTCAGGCCCGAGGGCGACATCATGGACACGTGGATGACGTCGTCGTGCACGCCGTTCCTCAACCTCGGATGGGGCGAGGAGGAGTCGCGCGTCGACCGTTTCAAGAAGACGGGCGATGATGGCACCGAGTTCATGATGGACATGCGGCCGCAGGCGCACGACATCATCAGGACGTGGGCGTTCTACACGGTCGTGAAGGGCATCCTCAATGAGGGCAAGGTGCCGTGGCGGACGGCCATGATCTCCGGCCACGTGCTCCAGGCGGACCGCGCCAAGATCTCGAAGTCGAAGGGTGACGGCGGTCACTCGCCGGCGGGCATCATCGAGGAGCGCTCGGCTGACGCGACGCGCTACTGGGCGTGCTCGAGCAAACTCGGGACCGACACGACGTTCTCATACGACCTCTTCGACATGGGCTCGCGTCTGGTGACCAAGCTCTGGAACGCCTCGAAGTTCGCCATCATGCGGCTCGAGGACTATGATCCGGACGCGGCGCGTGAGCTGACGGTCATCGATCGGTGGCTTCTCGCGAAGCTTGCGACGGCGGAGGGTCGCGCGACCAGGTGTTTTGAAAGCTGCGATTACAACGGCGCGCTCCAGGTGGCCGAAGACTTCTTCTGGCACGACCTCTGTGACAACTACATTGAGATCGCCAAGAAGCGGCTGTACGCCGACAGTGGGGGCGATGAGCCGGGGCGGAGGGGGGCGCAGTACGCGCTCTACTCTGCGCTTCTGGCGTCGCTCAAGATGTTCTCACCCGTGGTTCCGCACATCACCGAGGAGCTCTTCTCGCTCTACTTCGCGGAGCGCGAGGGTCTCGAGTCGATCCACATCTCCGATTGGCCCGTGGCGCCCGATGAGTGGAGCGATGCGGCAGCCGAGGAGGCCGGAGAGCTTGCTCTGGCTGTCATCGAAGGTATGAGGAAGCTCAAATCGGAGAGCAAGGTGTCGGTGGCGACGCCGCTTGGCGTCCTCAAGGTCGCAACGACCGCGGCCGCGTGGGTGCAGCTCTCACCGCTGGCGGCGGAACTTGCGGCGGTCTCGAACGCCGATGGCGTCGAGCATGTGCCGTGGGACGGCGACGGCGACCCGGGCGGAGAATTCGTCGAGACTGAGAACGCGGCCATCCGCGTCGCGGCCCAGATCAAGGAGACCGAGTGAGTCGAGCGTCTGTTGACGCGCCATCGTCGAGTTCGGGCATCCCCGGCGTCCCGGGCATCCTGCCCGAGAACCCCAAGCTTCTCGTCATCGAGACGGGTCTCGTGGGCGAGCTCCTCGTCATCACACCGACTCTGCGCGCCATCAAACGCGCGTACCCGGGGGCGTCGATCACCGTGATGGTGAGCCCCGGGTCCGCGCCGATCCTTGCCGGCAACCCGGCCGTCTCCCGGCTGCTTCCGCTCGAGAAGGCGGAACGGACGGGCGGCGGTCTGCTCCGCGTAGCGGCCTGGGTCCGCTCACAGCGATTCGACGCCGTGCTCGTTCTGCATACATCGTTCAGGAGTGCGGCGCTGGCGGCGCTCGCTCTTGTGCGCGTCCGTGCCGGGCTTACGTGCGAGGGGCGCGGGTGGCTTCTCACGCACAGAACGCCGCGCGACCGGAGCGCGTACGAGGTTGACGAACACCTTCGCGTGGCCGGTCTGTTGGGGATCCCGCCGGATGGTCGTGAGCTCGACCTGTTTCTGTCGGATGAAGAGCGCGCAGCCGCGAAGGAGCTGCTCGGTGGGCTTCGGCGCCCGCTCGTCGGGCTCCATCCCGGAGCGAGTCGGGAGATCCGCCGCTGGCCCGCGGAGCGATTCGCCGAACTCGGACAGCGGATCATCGAGTCGGGGCGCGCCCATCCCGTCTATCTCTTCGGTCCGCGAGAACAGGACCTGGCAGAGACCGTTCGCGCGTGGTGTGAACGGAACGGCGCCGCGGCTCCGATGCTCATCTCTCCGTCCAGTGTCCGTATGCTCGGCGCGCTCTTCGAGCGTACGACCGCCGTCGTGACCAACAATACCGGTCCGATGCACGTTGCGACTGCTGTCCGTGTGCCGGGCGTTTTCATCCACGGCCCGACGCCGGTCGACCGCTGGCATCCGCCCGGTTCGGCGAGCGAGGCCGTGTACGGTGCCAATGTCGCGTGCCGCCCGTGCGATTCCCCCAGGTGCCGGATGGACGGTCTCCTCTGCATGGAGGCTGTCACCGTCGATGAGGTCCGCGCGGCTCTCATGCGGGTTCTGGACACGGCGCCCGCGCGCGTGCTCGATCGCGCGGCTCCTCCCCAGAGAGGAAACACTGATGCCTGATGACAGACTCTCTGTCCTTCACCTCATCGAGGCGCCGTTGTGGACGGGCGCCATGTCGCAGACGTTTGAACTCGTCGTCGGGCTCAAGGAGCGCGGGCACGCGGTGGCCCTCGCCTGCACGCCGGGGAGCATCCTGTATGAACGCGCGCGCGACGCAGGCGTCGACGTCGTCGGCATGGAGATGCGCTCGGAGCTCAACCCCGTGACGGTCGCGCGGCTGGCGGGGATGGTTCGCACGCGCGGCGCCCAGATCGTCCACGCGCACCGCGCGCACGCGCATTCCCTCGGGCTTCTGACGGCGCTCGCCACCGGTCGACCGTTCGTCGTCTCGCGGCGAGTCTCGTTCAAGCCGAAGGACAACGCCGGAAGCAGGGTCAAGTACATGTCGGGACGCGTTACGCGCATCGTTGCCGTCTCGCAGGGTGTGAAGGACGTGCTCGTCGAATACGGTGTTCCGTCCGAGCGTGTGACCGTCATCTACAGCGGATCGGACCCGGAGCGGTACACGGCCGCCGGCGACAGGATGCAGCTTCGTAACGAACTCGGTATCGCCCGTGACGTTCCGCTCGTCGGGAAGGTTGCGAACTTCTACCACGGGTGGAAGGGCCACGACATCTTCCTCGGCGCCGCGGCGAGGATCGTGAAGACGCGTCCCGAGGTCCGGTTCGTTCTCGCGGGACACAGGACCGACGAGGAGAAGATGCGCGTGCTGATCGAGAGCTTCGGACTTTCGGGGCACGTACATGCGCTCGGGTACCGGACGGACGTCCCGACCATCCTCTCGGCGCTCGACGTGTCCGTCAACTCGCCGCGCGCGGGGGAGGGACTTTCGGGGGCGGTCCGCGAATCGCTCGCTGTCGGCCGCCCGGTCGTTGCGACCGATGTCGGCGGCAACAGAGAGCTCGTCCGCGACGGCGTGACCGGTCTGCTGGTTCCCCCCGAGGATCCGTCCGCGCTGGCGGCTGCCATCGAGCGGCTGCTCGGCGATTCCGAACTTGCCGGCAGGCTCGCCGCGACGGGCGCCCGGTTCGTCCGTGAGAACCTGACCATCGACCGCATGGTAGAGGAGCACGAGAAACTCTACCGCGAGATCCTCGCGGCGCGACGCTGAGCACTCCTGCATCCGGGAAGGCAAGGCACCGACTGCGCAAGAACCTCTTCGTAACGGGTCATCCAGGCGTCGGCAAGACGACGCTCATCCGCTCGGTCCTTGCGGAACTCGACGCGAACATCGGCGGGTTCTACACCGTTGAGGTACGCGACGGGGGCCATCGAATCGGTTTCGACATCGTCGCCGTGAACGGCGAACGCGGCGTACTCGCTCGCCGCGACCTGCCGAGCCCCTTCCGCGTCGCGCGCTACGGCGTTAATCGGGAGGACCTCGAGCGGATCGGCGTCCCGGCGATCGAGCGCGCTGTTGCAAAGAGCGATCTCGTAGTCATGGACGAGCTCGGCCGCATGGAACTCTGTTCCGTGAGCTTCCAGTACGCTGTCGGAGCCGCACTCGACTCTCCGATCCCGGTCCTCGGGACGATCCAGGAAAGACACAACGCATTTCTGGACTCCGTTCGCGATCGGGGAGACGTGCGCGTTCTGACCGTGACCGAGTTCAACCGTGACGAGTTCGTCGAGAAGCTTGCCTCGGACGCCCGCACGCTCATCGCGGACGCCCGGGCGCTCATCGCGGGGGCGCCGAAAGAACGAGCGGCCGAGGCGCCAGTGGCAGACGCGGGCGCGTCGGCCGCGGAGCCGACGGCAGAGACGCCTCGGGGCAGGTCGCATCGTCCGGAGGATGACTGTCCATGAGCAACGCGCTGACCGTCGTCATCGGGATCACGTCGACCTCCTGGGGCGGCAACGAGAAGTGGGCGGCCGAGGCGGCGGCGGGTCTCGCCGGCCGCGGCCACCACGTCAGCGTGTTCTACACGCACGAGCCGGTGCGCCGCGAACTCGAGCGCCGCGGCATCGAGCGCGATCACGTCCGCCTCTGGGGAGACCTCAACCCGTTAGGTCTTGCCGCGCTCATCCGGCTCTTCCGGCGCAGGCGGCCGGATGCGGTCATTCTGACGAAGCAGCGCGAGTATTGGATGGGCGGGACGGTGGCGCAGTGGACCGGTCGTCCGTTCGTTGCGCTCCGTCTCGGTCTGCACCGCAGGCTCCGCGATGACAACAAGCGGAGGCAGGTCTTTGGGCGGCTGTCGGACGTCGTCATCGTCAATTCAAGCGTCATCCGCGACGAGCTGGCGCTCACCCCCTGGTTTGATGTCTCCAAGGTCCGCGTACTCCACAACGGAGTGTTCAGCGACCCCGTCGACGTCGACCGTGGACGTGGCGCCCTTCGCGCGTTCGGCATCCCCGACAGTGCGCGCATCATCTGCGGCGCTGGCAGACTCACAAGCCAGAAGGGATTCGACCACCTCATCGATGCGTTCGCACAGGTCGCGGAGACGCACGGCGATGTCCATCTTGCTATCCTGGGCGAGGGCGGCAGGCGGAGCGAACTCGAGGGACGCGCGGCGGCGACCGGCGCAGCCGACCGGATCCATCTCGTCGGTCACCGGGGCGACGTTCGCGACGTCATCGCAGCTGTGGATGTCTACGCGCTCTCATCCGTGAACGAGGGGATGGCGAACACGCTTCTCGAGGCGATGTCGGTCGGCGCACCTGTCGTTGCGACCGATGTCTCGGGGACGACGGAAGCCGTCCGTGACGGGGTGGAGGCGCTCGTGGTTCCGCCCGGCGATGTGGACGCGCTCGCGCAGGCACTCGTGCGTCTGCTCGACGATCCGGAACTCGCGCGCCGTCTGGGCGACAGCGCGCAGGCTCGCGCGGCGAGCGACTTCAGCATGGACAGGATGATCGACGAACTCGAGACGATCCTGCGGGAGGGACTCGAGAGGAAGAGACGCGCCCGACGGTCGCGAGGCTGAACCGACGGGGCGGCGGACGCGCCCGACAGCCGCGGGTCTAGCCCGAGGAGCGGAAACGGTCCGGTGGCCAGGTCCCGGCGCGGAGACCGCCGGCGAAGATGAGGAGAATGCCCGAGGCCGCCAGAGGGACGATGAGCAGAAACACCGTGCGCATGAGTCCGTGCCGCGGATAGACCTCGAGGCGCAAAAGCACCCATGTCAGCGCGACCAGCGCCTGGAGCGTGAGCACGACTCCGCCGACCGTCATCCAGCGGGTTCCGAGGATCCCCGCGCCGACGGCAACCATCGCGAAGATGATCTTTGCCAACGCCAGAGCGAACGAAGTAGAGTGGGCGTCGAGGGCGAGGCCGAGCCAGAGGACGGCGAAAACGGGAGCCACGACGGCGCCCAGGAGCGTCATCGTTCTCCATCCCCTCGGTGCCTTCGACGTCGTACCGGCCACGCTGGCCCTCCAGGTCAATGGTAAGATGCACCCAATCTACCCGTTTCGCCGCTCGCGCCGCAAGCGCGTTCTGCCGGCGCCGCGGGATGCAGCGGAGGTACACGATGCCCGCCTTCACACGAGACAGCAGTATCGTGCAGGGAATCAATGTGATGCTTGCCCCAGAGGGAGGCTCGCAGTGACCACGTACATCACCGTGCGGCGCCTCGCCGTATTCCTGACAGCTCTTGCACTCGCTGGCACGGGCTGCGCCCGGCACATCCCGGTCTCGGAGCTCGGCGATCGAGGCGGGAACATCGGGATATGCGTCGTCACCGCGACAGGCGAGACCGTGACAGGCCGGCTGATCTCACTCGATGCCGATGAGATCATCGTGAGAGTGACGCGCCGCGAGACCGGTAACGTGACCGAGCGGCGGTTCCCGATCGAGCAGGTCGCGTCCGCGACCGTTCATCGGACGAGCGGGGAGACGACGTGGGGTCCGGTCGTGAGCACGGTCGTCGGCGTGGCCGGCGGTGTTTTGCTTGCGGCCGTTCTGAAGGAGTCGGGGCTATGAGGCGCACGCCAGGCGCACGGATCCTGCTGTTCGCCGCGGCGCTCGCCGTCGCGCTCCAGTCCGGTGGCTGTGCGTCACTCTCGCGGACCGGATACGTCGATGACCCCGGTGTCTCCGCCACGATCCGCACGGCCGAGGGAGAGAGCTTCTCGGCGACGCTCATCGGGACCGAGAACGGGAACGTCGTCTTCGACCGTTCCTATCCGAAGACCGAAGCGCTGACCGTCGTCGAGCGGGACGGGCAGCCGGTAGTCCTCATCGGGAGCCTTGCCGTGGGAACGGCGGTCGACGTTCGTGAGTTCGATGTGCTCGTGCGCGAACGGCACCCCTTCTCGAAAATCGACGAAATCAGAGTCGCCACGGGGGCATACTTCGGCTGGGGCGCTCTGCTTGGCGCGGTCCTGACGTACGGGCTCATTACGCTGGCGCTCGAGGACTAGGAACGGGGTCGCTTTCCCCGGAGTGTGGCCTCCCGGCTCGCCGTGGGGACGCGCGAACTTGCGGCCCACGCGCTGCGGCGGTACTCTCTCTGATGGAGGTGTTAATGCCAAAGAAGCTTGTCCTGTGCGCGGCGCTGTCCCTGGCCCTGGTGCTCATTATGCCAACCGTCAACGCCGCCTCATCGGAGAGACCAGCCATGATGACGTTCAAGGTTCGCGTTCCGGAATACACCCCGCCGGACGCGAAGCTCTTCATCGCCGGCAACCTGCCCTCGCTCGGGCCGTGGGATCCGGGGAAGGTCGAACTCGGTCGAATCGGAGACGGGCTCTACGCCATCACGCTCGTGCTGCCGGTTGACACCGAACTCAGGTTCAAGTTCACGCGCGGGACGTGGGAGTCCGTCGAGAAGGGACCGCGGTTCGAGGAGATCAGCGACCGAACGCACGTCGTCGTCGGCGACGAGATGCTGAACATCGAGGTGGACAACTGGCGCGATTTCTCGTCCGGCCCCAGCCGCGGGACCATCACCGGTGACGTTGAGATTCATCTCGATTTCGAGGCCACGCGTCTCGGCAATCGCAGGCCGATCATCGTGCTTCTCCCGCCCGGCTATCGTGACGACATCGAACATCGCTATCCCGTGCTCTACATGCACGACGGGCAGAACCTCTTCGACGCGGAGACGTCGTTCATCGGAGTCGAGTGGAGCGTGGACGAGGCCGCCAACCGTCTCATCGAAGAGGGGCAGATTGAGCCTCTCATCATCGTCGGCATCTACAACACGAGCAACAGAGCGTACGAGTACACGCCGGCATCGGACGCGTCCCGCGGAGAGGGTGGCGGCGCCGAGCTCTACGCGGACTTCATCATCAATGATCTGAAGCCGTTCATCGACGCCAACTACCGAACGAAGCCGGACCGCGCGAACACTGGCGTGATGGGATCGTCGCTCGGGGGCGTCTGCTCGCTCTATCTCGGATGGGAGCACCGTGACGTCTTCTCGCGGGTCGGCGCTATGTCGACGTCGTACGGGTGGGCGAACGAGGACATAGTCCGCCGTGTGAGAGCGAGAGCGCCGTCGGCCGGGCTGCGTCTCTGGCTCGACATGGGCACCGCCGAGAACAGTCGCGACAGCGACGGCGACGGCGTGTCCGACATCATCGAGCTTCACCGGGCCGTGCGAGATGCGCTCGTCGGTCGTGGCATGAAGCTCGGCGGGGATCTCAAGTACGTAGAGGCCGAGGAAGCGGTGCACAACGAGCGCGCCTGGGCGGCGCGCTTCCCGCGGGCTCTCGCATTCCTCTTTCCGAAGCGGTAGGAGAACTCGTGACGGACATCGTGCTGGTGCGGCATGGGGAGACCGAGTTCAACCGCGAGGGCGTGTTCCGCGGCCGCATCGATGTCGGGCTCAACGACACCGGACGGGACCAGGCCGTGGCCGCGGCCGCGGCGCTTGCCGCGAAACCGCTCGCCGCTGTCTACTCGAGTCCGCTCTCCCGTGCCCTCGACACCGCCAGACCAATCGCCGGGAGACACGGTCTCGAACCGGTGATCGACGAGGCGTTCCACAACATTGATCTGGGGGAGTGGCAGGGCGCGAAGAAGGATGTGGTTCGGCTGGAGCAGCCCGAGGCGTGGGTGCTGTGGACCACGGAACCCGAACGGCTGCGCATCCCCGGCGGAGAGACGCTGGCGGAGCTGCGCGCCCGGGCGTTTCCAAAATTCGAGGAGCTTGCGGAGAGGCACGACGGCGAGCGGATCGCCATCGTATCGCACCGGTCGGTCATCCGTGTGCTTGCAGGAGCCGTGCTCGGAATGACCGAGGGCTACTTCTGGCGCTTCTACATGGACAACGCCGGATACTCGGTCCTCAAACGGAACGGGACGGGATACGTCATCGTGCAGTGGAACGAGAACTGTCATCTGACTGACAGCGTGTACGAACGCTACTGATATCACAGCGGAGTGGGGCATCACGCTTTCTGGAGGGGATATGTCGGTACGCATTTCGAGGATCAGCGCCTGCGTCATCGCGCTCATGGCCGTCGCCGTCATTCTGGTGCCCATGGCCGCGGCCGGCGACGCAGCGAGACCCGTCATCGCCCGCGAACCGGCTCCATCGCCGGACGGTAGCTCCATCGCCGTGAGCTTCATGGGAGATATCTGGCGCGTCCCGGCCGAGGGCGGGCGCGCAACGCGGCTGACCGTACACGAGTCCTACGACGACCTCCCGGCATGGTCCCCCGACGGGAGGACGATCGCGTTCTCCTCGGACAGAAACGGCAACGACGACGTATTCCTGATGGACGAGTGGGGTGGTCCCGTCACGCAGCTGACATGTCACGACGCGTGGGACGCCGTCCAGTGCTGGTCGTCCGACGGTGATCGCGTTCTCTTCGTCTCGCGCCGCGACACGACGGAGAACGAGCCGTACGAGGTCCCTGCTGCCGGCGGCATGCCGAGGCGACTCGTGGCCGATGATGCCTACAACGTGACCGTCTCACGCGACGGCAACTGGATCACATTTGTCACGGGGAGTTCGTCCTGGTGGCGCAAGCACTACCGCGGGAGCGCGTCGCGCGATATCTGGGTCAGGGCCTATGGCGGCGGACCGAGCTATCGGCTCATCGACTGGCCGATGGACGACGACCGTCCGATGTGGGGGAGCGACGGACGGACCCTCTACTTCATGTCCGAGCGCGGGGACGGCGTCCCGAACATCTGGAAGACCGACGTTGAGCTGCCCGAGCCCGGCGCCGGCGAGCCGCGCATCATCAGTGACCCCCGGCAGGTGACGTTCCACACGGAGGACGGCGTGCAGAAGGCCGAGATCTCCCTCGATGGGACGCTCATCGCCTACGAGTGGAACGCCGGTATCTGGGCGGTCGACACGGACGGCGGAGACCCGTACGAGGTAGTGATCGACGCTCCGAGTGACGATAAGTGGAACGTCGACCTTCGCTACACGCTCTCGAACGACGTTTCGCAGTACGCGCTGAGCCCGGATGAAGATCAGCTTGCATACGTGGCGCGCGGTGAGCTCTTCGTCTGTTCCATTGACGATGGCGACGCCGGGAGTTCTATGCGCATTACGACGACGCCGGCTCGCGAGAAGGACCCGGCCTGGATGCCGGACGGAGAGACGCTGCTGTTCTCGTCCGACCGGAACGGGAACTACGATCTCTTCTCCGTGCGTTCAAGCGAGGAGGGAAAGCCGCTGCTCGCGAAGGCGCTCAAGCGGGAGGTCACACGACTCACGGAGTCCCCGGAGGACGACGACAGCCCGTACGTGGCGCCCGACGGCGAGACGATCGCATTCCTGCGCGGTCCCGACGTTCTCTGGTGTATGGACGCTGACGGAGACAACGAGCGACGGCTCCTGCCGGACGCGGACATACTCCACTTTGACTGGTCGCCGGACAGCCGCTGGATCGCTCTGAGTCGTACGAATCTCGGGCACAAGGAGGACATCTACGTTCTGCCGGCCGACGGTGGCGAGCCGATCAACGTGACGCTTCATCCTAACGACGACTTCCAGCCGCGATGGACCGATGACGGCAAGCGGCTGACGTTCGCATCGCGCACCGACGACGGGCAGTACATCCTCAAGTACATCTGGCTGACGCGCGAGGACTACTGGATGTCATCGGACGAGCGCGAGGAGGCTGCGGAGGATCTCGCGTCGGCGCGCGAGGATGACGATGACGAGGACGCGGAGGAGCAGGTCGTCGCCGTGGTCATCGATTTCGAGGACATACATGAACGGACTGAGTCCGTCATGAACATGCGAGGCGGCTACGACTTCTACGGTCAGACTCCTGACGGTCACTACTTTGCGTTCCCGTCGGGCACGCTCGGCGGCACCGACCTCTGGTTGGTCGACTGGGAGGGAACGCGTCTCCACCAGATCACCGAGGGCGGGTCGAGCCCGGAGGAGATCACGTGGAGCGCCGACGGAGGCACGTGTTACTACCTCAGCCACGGGAGCATCCGGAGCGTCTCGATCGACTCCGACGACGGCGATATCACCGGTCGGGGAAGCCTCAGTGTCTCCGCGCCGATGACCGTTGATATCTCCGAGGAGCGCCGGCAGATGTTCCACGAAGCATGGCGCATGCTCCTTGACGGTTTCTACGACGAGGAGTTCCACGGCGTCGACTGGGAAGCCGTTCGCGACAAGTACGAGCCATGGGCGCTCGCCGCCTACACGGAGGAGGAGTTCCAGACGGTCATCCGCGAGATGATCGGCGAGCTCAACGCTTCGCACCTGGGCATCTACAAGTGGGGCGGCGGCGGCATCAACACCGGTCGTCTCGGCATCCGGCACTACGAAGGCTGCGAGGGACCCGGCGTGAGGGTGCGGGCGATCATCCCGAACGGTCCGGCCGACCGCGTGGGTATCAAGCCCGGGGAATACATCACGACGATTGACGGTTCGCCGGTCGGTGCGACCGACAACTACTTCGGCCTGCTCGCCGACACGTCCGGAAGGAAGATCCTGATCGAAGTCGCCGGGAGCGCATCCGGGAAGAACGCGCGCGAGGTCGAGATCCGACCGGTAAGCAGCGGCGCCATCGGGAGCCTCGTGTACGAGGACCGCATCCGCACGAACCGCGCCAGGGTCGATGAACTGTCCGGCGGGCGCGTGGGCTATCTGCACATCCGCGGCATGGGCGTCGGCAATCTGTTCCAGTTCCAGGAAGACCTGTTCGCGCAGGGCACCGGGAGGGACGGCCTCATCGTCGACATCCGCGGCAACGGCGGCGGTTCGGTCCACGACGAAATCCTGAAGTTCCTCGACCGTCGGGCGTACGGATACACGACCGGCAGAACGCGACCGCCGACCCAGAACCCGCTCGAACTCTGGTCGAAGCCGCTGGTGCTTCTGATCGACGAGACGTGCTACAGCGATGCGGAGATCTTCCCGATGGGTTGGAAGGCGCTCGGACTCGGTCCGGTTGTCGGTGTACCGACGTACGGAGCCGTCATCGGGACGAACGATCTTCAGCTCATCGACGGGACGATGTTCCGTGTTCCGGGTTCGGGCTGGTTCGACCTCGCGGACAGAAATCTCGAGAACTGGGGTATCGAGCCGGACATCTACGTCGAGTCACCGCCCGAAGAGGCGAGCCGCGGCCACGACGCGCAGCTCGAGACAGCCGTGAATACGATTCTCGCCGGGATCGCACCGGGCGAGTAGCGGCGGACGCAGGGGACGTGGCGGACGCAGCGGACGTGGCGGACGCAGCGGACGTGGAGTGAAGTGACTGACCGAGGGCGGCGGACTACTCCGTCGCCCTCAGTTCGTCCAGACGGTCGATCGCGCGTCTGAGGTGAGGGATGACGATGGAGCCGCCGACGACGAGCGAGATGGACAGCGCCTCAACGATTTCGCCATCGGTCGCGCCCTCTTCGACGCAGCGGATGATGTGGTAGAGGATGCAGTCGTCGCATCGCAGGACGGCCGAAGACGCCAGGCCGAGAAGCTCCTTGGTCTTCGCATCAAGGGCGCCGGCGGCATAGGCCTGCGTGTCGAGCGCGAAGAACCGCTTGACCGTGAGATTCCCCGCAGCCAGGACCTTCTCATTGAGCTTCTCTCGATCCTCTCTGAACCTCTTCACGGCATCGCTCACGGTGCCCTCCCGAGGATGTGTATCGCTTCCGGGGACGCGCGGGTATTCGCGACATCCGGCGGCAGTGTGTCGTTGACCGACCCCGCCCCAGCGTCCAGCTCCCAGCATACACCAGGAGGTCCGCAAATAGCAGCCCCACAGGCAGTTGCGGGTTAGAAGATGTCAAGTTATCATTACTTTATGTAACTAAGACTTGACATTCCGACTGCACCCTGCTACTCTCGGTCCCATGGGAGACAAAGTTCAGAACGAGGTTCGAAAGCAGCGGTTCCTGCACGGGGAGATGACCCAGCATGAACTCGCGCGGCGCGTCGGGGTGACCCGGCAGACCGTCATCGCGATCGAGAAGGGGAAGTACAATCCCTCGGTCGGTCTGGCGCTCCGCATCGCTCGGGTCTTTGGCATGCCTGTCGAAGCGCTGTTCTCGCTCGACGAGACAGGGGAGGGAATACTATGAAACCGCTCAGCGGAAGGATGCTGCTCCTGCTGTTCGCGGTCTACGCGGTTGCCTGCGTGCTCCTGGGAATCTTCGTTCACCCCGGGTTCTACGTCGCGCTCATCGCCCTCGCTTTCGCGACCCCCATCTTCAGAGAGGTCGGGCTGGTTGCGGACCGCGATGAGTGGCAGATCGCCGTGTCGCACAGGTCGAGCCACGTCGCGTTCCTCGTGGCGATGGGGATAGCGGCCGCCGCGTTCCTCAAGAGCCTGATATTCGACGACGGGGGCCCCCCTGGGATCGTCTCGCTCGTTCTCTTCGTGCCTCTCGTCGTGAAGGTAGCGGCGTGGCAGCTGACCGGGCGCGGACGGAGGCGGACCGGGCTCGTCCTCGGGTTTGCCATCGGCGGGCTCTGGTTCCTTTTCGCAGCGTTCGAGATGGAGCTGAGCCCGGAGTTCCTGGTCGGGGGGATTCCGCTTCTCGCGGCTTTCCTCGCGCTCAAGTGGCAGCGTCTCGGCGGTGTCATACTCCTGCTCTGCGGCGCGGCAACAGGATATTTCTTCATCCTCCAGGGCGTGACGCCGCCCCATGCACAGTTGTTCGTCGGTCTGATGCTCCCGATGCCGCTCGTCCTTGCCGGTGTCCTGCTGCTGATGCGCAGCGACAGCGATGACCGGGCGGCACGGCTGTCGGCAGAACTGTCAGAACAGGGAGGTGTTTGATGCGGTCCTCAAGAGTAGTGCTTGGTCTGGTGTGTGTTGCGCTCGTCTCGACCGCTCTCTTCTCCGTCGTTGCGCGGGCGGATGACGGGGGCATTCGAATCGGGACGTACGACAGTCGGGCGATCGCCATCGCCTACGCGCGGTCGGCGTATCTCCCGCTCGTTGAGAAGACCCGTGAATTCGACCTCGCTGAGGCCGCCGGCGACACCGTCAAGATGCATGAGATCAATGACTTCATGGAGGCGCTCCAGCGGCAGCTTCACCGTCAGGGGTTCAGCCGCGCGCCCGTGGACGATCTGCTCGAGCCGGTTGCGCACATGATGCCTGGTCTCGCCGCGGAGCGTGGCGTCGACGCGATCGTATGGTTCTGCGACTACGTGGGGGAGGGCGTCGAGATCGTCGACGTCACCATGGACCTTGTCGGACTGTGCGACCCGACCGCGGAGACGCTCGATATGTGTAGCAAGTTGGGTAGCTACGAACCCGTTAGCCTCGACGAACTCGACCACGATCACTAGCCTCGGTCCCCGGCCCACACGAGGCTTGCACCGCCCGGGATTCGTCCGTATACCGGCGACTTCCGGGCGGTTTCCATCCGCCTGCAGGTCGACAACAACACGGCCCGGCAGCGCGCAGATAGAAGAAGGGGCGGGGAGTGATCCCCGCCCCTTCTTTCATACATGCAGGTTTGCATTGCACCGGCGTATGCCGGCGCGCCGCGGGAGTCTTACCTGTAGAGAGCCTTGATGCTGCCCCAGCTCGACTCCTCGACCGCCGTGAAGCTGCCGCCGTTGTAACCGGTGATCGTGTAGCCGCCGACTCCACTGCTGTAGGCGTCGACGATCAGGTAGTACGTGCCGGCCTCGGTCGCGATGTAGCTGAACGTCGACCCATCCGGGTAGGCGTCGTCGCCTGCCACACAGCTGCCCACGGGGTCGGCGCAGTCGGTGATCAGGTAGATCGAGTCATCCCAACCGGTGTCGGTCGTCATGAGAACCATGAGCTCGTCGCCGATCTCGAGGTTCGTCACGTAGACAACGTCCTGGCCCGTGGCGCCGTAGCCCGTGCAGCCGCCGGACCCGGGGCTATAGTCGTCGCTGAATCCGACGGTCGTGCCCACGACGTTCAGGTCGCCGCTCGGCAGGATGAAGGCTGTCTCGCAAACGTCGCCATCCGGCGTCGGCGGCGGGATGTACTCTTCACCGAGCTTGACGGCATCGAAGCCGCCCTGCGCACCGTCAACACCCTCGTAGATGAAGGCGATCTCGACCGTCTCGCCACCGACGTAGCCGAAGCCGGCGAGGTCGACGTCGTAGGCATCCCACGTGAAGCTCGTGCCCATGTTGTCGGCGACGAAGCTCCACACGGTGACACCGTCGACCGTCACGTAGATGTCGTAGTTCTGGTACGGATCGACCGCCCAGTAGTAGCTCGCCATGGCGAGGAAGCTGAGATGGAGTTCGCCGGCAACGAGTGTGTAGTTGAAGCTCAGCGTCTCGAGCTGCGGGACGAGCGCCGGGTCGTACGTGGCGTTGGCGCAGTAGACGCCCTCTCCGCCCGGGGTGTACTGGGTCCAGGTGTAGGCGGCGTTCGTTGCGGTCAGCGTCCAGCCAACGGGCGGGAAGGTACCCTCGAAGCCTTCCGTATACTCACGGAAGCTCATCGGAGCGTAGGGCTCAGTCGAGAACTTCGCGTCGGGCGCCATCTTGCCGGCGAACGCGACGCTGGAAACGACGAGCAGTGCGAGAACAATGATGAGTGTACGCTTCATCTGCGTTCCACCTCTCGATGTGAGAACACCGGCCTTGATTCGGCCGGCAATGAACATGCGGTCAGCTCGAACGAACCAGCGCTGAGTGCCCTCCTTGTGTGCAGGTAGAACTTATCAGTTGCCCTCCGACTTCACTGTCAGCGTACTACAACCTGTGCTGTTTGGCAAGACAGTTCAGGCCCTCGGACGCGCGTAGCACGTACGCCGAAGTCGGGCATGCGACCGTAATGTGAGGGCAAGTTCAGAATGCGGTCAGCGGCGCGAGAGATGCGCCAGGCGGTCGCGGGCGGCAGCGAATGACGGATCGATCTCAAGGGCGAGAAGATACTGCGGCATGGCGTCGTCCGCACGTCCGATGGCCTCGAGGGACATGCCGCGATTCCAATAGACATCGGGCAAGCGGGGAGCCAGGACGCGCGCGGTCTCGAGAGCGGCGAGCGAACGTTCGTATTCCCCGGCGGTCCGGAGCGCAGCACCGAGGTTGTTCCAGTAGAGTCCGTTCGATGGTTCGAGCCCTGTCGCGTGGATGAAGTGTGCGATGGAGCCGTCGGCGTCACCCCGCCGGAGTCGCATTCGTCCCATCGCATCGGCGACCGAAGCCGAGCGTGGATTCCGGTACGCGGCAAGTCCGAGCTGTCGCTCGGCCGCCTCGAGCTCGCCTGACCGCTCGAGCAAGTCAGCGAGTCGTATCCTCGTCTCGGCATTCGCGGCCCCAAGTCTGAGGGCGGCCTCGTAGGCCCGGACGGCGCGGTGGTGTCGTCCGGCGGCGCCCGCGAGCACGCCCTCGTGTGCCCTGAAGAACTCCGGTCGGATGCCGAGGTTGGCGGCCTCGGTCGCAGCGGCGAGCGCGTGCTCGAGCTCGCCGGCTTCGTTCGCTGCCGCGACGACGTACTCACGAGCCAGCGATGATGTGGGCGCGCGTTCGACCGCGGTCTCGAGCATCGGAAGACCGTGAGCACGGCCGGCACGGTACGCGGCTATTCCCGCGTGAACGAGGACCAGCGGTGTCGGCGTCGCCAGTGGCGTGAGCGCCACTTCGTACGCGTCCGCGGCATCAGCCCAGAGTTCGAACTCCTCGAGTTCGCGCGCCCGGAGTTCGGCGCCGCGCGCCGCGACAAGAGGATTCCCGTCGGGCATCATGGTCTCCGGGTTCCCGACGATGAGAAGCGCGATGAGGAACGCGAATGCGAGATAGGCCGTCAGAAGCAGGCCGTCCTCGCGTCGGCCCTCGGACCGCAGCACGACGACCGCGCTCGCGATCCCGAGGACGAGCGCCGGCCAGATGAGCAGGCCGTACGGCAGGAGGAACGGCGCGAGCAGATAACCGGCCAGGACGAGTCCGGCGATGATGACTCGGCCAGCGCGCGGGCCGAAGAGAATGGGAATCGTAATGGTGCCGGTAGCCCGGTCGCCGTCGATGTCCTTGAGGTCCTTGACGGTGAACGCCGCCGCGAACGAGAGGACCAGCAGCCACCCGACAGCTGGTGGGAAGAGTGCGAACGCTCGTTCGCCCGCGAGCGCGGAGAAACCGGCGACGGCCGCAACGTACGAGATGATTCCGAGGACCAGTGTGGAGACGATGGGCACGCGCTTCAGTCGGATCGGGGGAGCGGAGTAGATGAAGGAGAGACCGAGGCAGAGCGCGATGACGAGGAAAGTCGCGTAGCCAACATTGATGGCGAAGAGGATCGACAGTGTGGCGAAAGCGATCGACTGGATCGTCGTCTCCCTGCGCGACGTCTTCCCGAGGGCGAGCGGCCGCGGCTCGCCCGAGCGCTTGTCGGCCTCCTCGTCGCAGAGATCGTTGAGCGCGACCGATGCGAGGAAGGCGAAGAGCGTGGCGAGCATTGCGCCGAGCACTCCGAGCGTATCGCCGCCCGACCCGAGCCGGACTCCCTCTCCGCCGAAGAGCATCCATCCGAAGGCGAGACCGAAGGTGGTCATTCCGACGTAGTGGAGAGTTCTGAGCGGGCGGAATCCGAACCGGAACGCCCGCTCCGAGACGGGCGCAGCGCGTCTGTAGACCGCCCACCCGAGCATCGTGCCTGTCGTCAGGAAGAGCAGGGCGAGCTTTCTGCTCTCCTCGAGGACGATCCCGCCTGACTTGAATGCGGCGTCGTACGCGGCCGCTGCCGCGGAGCCGGCGAATCCGCCGGCTGCTGTCAGGGCGACCGGGATGCCCGCGCCGGCGAGGTCGTGCTTCATCCACCACGCGAGTCGGGCGAAGAGCGAGGGGAGAACTCCGTGAAGACCGATCGCCAGATAGACGACGATAAATGCTACGAATCCTCGCCACCAGCGCCTGGTCTTCAGACCCACGTACGAGGCGGCGAGCAGGCACGCGAGAGCGACCTCGACGCGCTGGCCGGGCGAGATCCGTGCGAGGGCGACTCTGGGGTCGAAGAACTCGACGAGGACATTCTCGAGGCCGAGCACGTAGGAGATGTGATAACCGGCTCCGGACGTCCAGATGAAGTCGATGACCGGCGGGAGGAGCACGATGCCCCATGCCGGGACCATC
>CAZNHF010000028.1:0-17826 GCA_964572375.1 uncultured bacterium
GAGATAGACCTCCGCGGTCCGCTCCGCCCCGTCCTTTGCCGTGCTCATCATCGGGCACATCGAGTCACAGAGGGTGACGCCGGCGTCGTTGACGTGCACGAGGATGCCGTCCCGGCAGCGCTGTCCGACGACATCGTCTCGCGAGTAGCCGGTCAGCTCCTCAGCGGTCCGATTCCAATATATGATTCTCCGGTCAAGATCGGTGCAGTAGACACCGTCCGACAGGCTGTCGAGCATCGCCTCGAAGATATTCTCGCTACGCATCGTGTCCCCCACTGGTACGCACGAAACGGCTCTCCCGGCAATATTGCGCCGGGATACCTCCCTCCACCGCCAGTTGGGAGCAATGTCCATGCCATTTGCTGGTATCTGTGGCTCATTGTGGCTCTTCAGAATGTACTTGCCGTATTCGGCCAGTAGTTGTAGCCTGCCTCCGGGAGATGCAGTGGCGTCGCGCGGACGCTTGGACCCAGAAAGCTAACAGGAGGAAGATCATGAGAAGACTGACCGCACTGATCCTTATCACAGCCCTTGCCGCGATGCTCCTCGCCGGTTGCTCGCAGGAACAGCAGACCGAGGCGGAAGAGACGATGGAGGGCACCCTGGAGCAGGCCGGAGAGGCCCTCGACGAAGCCGGAGAGGCCATCGACGAAGCGGTCGATGAGGTCGGAGAGGCCGTCGACGAAGCGGTCGATGAGGTCGGAGACGCGATCGATGACGCCAAGTAGGCCGCTGGCATATGGTCCGCGCCTGCCGTAGTGGCGCAGCGGGCCGGAGCATTGGCGCAGTCGCGCCCGGCACACATGGCGTGAGCAGCATAGAAACAACGGACGGCCGGGAGCAACCCCGGCCGTTCTTCTTTGGCAGCCCGTTGTGCTTCAGCACACGCGCGCCACAGCAATGGCCCGGACGCGCGCCACAGCAATGGCCCGGACGCGCGCCGTCAGCAATGGCCCGGACGCGCGCCACAGCAATGGCCCGGACGCGCGCCGTCAGCGCGACCTCCACTCCTCCTCGAGAATCGACATCATCACGAAGTCGTGGAACTCGCCGCCGTGAAAGTAGCCGTCGCGCTGGACGCCCTCTCGCCGAAATCCGAGCTTCTCCCAGAAGCGGACCGCGGGTTCGTGGAAGCCGACGACGCCGATCGCTACCCGGTGCATCCCGCAGTAGCTGAACGCGAAGTCGAGCAGTATCTCCCCGACCTCCGTCCCGTATCCCTGCCGCCACGCATCCCGCTCGCCGATGATGATGCTCATGTCCGTGGTGCGCCACGTCTCATCAAGCCGGAGCAGTCCTGCCTCACCGATGACGCGGTCTTCCTCGCTCGTCACGATAGCGTACCAACGACGCGCCCGGTCTGACGACACTCGCGCGAACCACTCCTCCACGTCGTCCATCGTCGTGTTGCCGACATGCCCGATAAGCCCACAAAGTTCCGTATCCGAGAGCCACTTCAGGATCTGCGGAAGGTCTCCGCGCTCCATGCGGCGCATGTAGACATGCTCGCCCATGAGGAGGCGCGGGCCGACGGGAAGGCTATCGGGGCTCGATGACATAGACACCGCCGCAGATGGAGACCTGATGGTAGAAGGCGTCGAGGCCGGCATGGTGGAGCGCCTCGCGCGCCTCGTCAGCTGCCCAGTAGTGCTCGTCCTCATCCCAGGTGTCCGCCCACTTCTCCGCGGCGGTGTCCCGCACGTACTCGCTCGGGAACGAGACGTCCCCCACGACGATACGGCCTCCGGTCGTAAGGTGATCACCGGCCAGTCTCGATATGAGCCGGACCTTTGAATCCAGATCGAACTCGTGGAAGGTGTACGCTGATACGATGCGGTTGAAGGTCCTCCCCGCGGGGAGTGGCCAGTGGCCGAGCAGATCTGCCTTGATGAGTTCGACCTGCGGCAACTTCCTGTGGACCTTCGCAAGCATCATCGGAGAGAAGTCCATCCCCCACACCGCACACCCCGCGCGCACGAACCGCTCCGCGAGACGACCCGTCCCGATACCAAGATCGAGTACCGACAGCCCCGCCGCCGGATGCGCAAGGCGCTCGATCTCATCGAGCACTTCGTCGTACCCATCGAAGGGGAACTCGGTGGACCACTCCTCGACCGAGTCGTCGTAGTTCTCGGCCCACTCATCGAAGAGCTTCACGCGTTCGCTTTCTGGCAAATGCGCCTCCTGGTCAATCGGCGTTCCGCGCCCGGAAGATCATGGTGCACCCACAACGCGTGAACCGCGGACGGAATCCGGCGGCGGGCCCGGTTCGGCGGATTCTAGCGGTCCGCGGCTCCGACGACAAGCCGAGACGCGAGCGCCCCACGACCGCCCCCCCCACTATCGCCCCCACTATCGCCCCCACTGTCGCACCCCCGCTGGCACAGCGATTGCTGTTCTAGGCAGAAAGAGCCGGCACACGGGCGCAGAACGCCCAATGTGCGCACATCGCCTTGCACATCGCCACGGGGGTATACGAATGAGAGGCTTCAGATCGCTGTTGATGGCACTCGCCACGGGGCTTCTGGCGGCCCTCATCGGCCTCATGCTGTTCCCGGGCATCGCCGGCGCGGACCGCCCCGGCGAAGGACGCAGCTCGCGGATGAACATCGAAGAGGCATACGAGACCGGCACCATCACGTACGAACAGATGATCCTCTTCAAGGCATATCTGCTCTACAAGCCCGAGATGATCCCCGACATCTTCCGGACCGAGTTTCCCGAACCGTGCGGCACGCCGATAGCCCTCGAGGTCACCGAGGCGCTCCGCGACCTGCCGATGGCGTACGCGGACAGGGTCCGGGACATGCGCGCGCGTCCGACATGCGACAGCTACTTCGATACCGAACACTTCCGCATCCACTACGACACGGTCGGGACGCACATGATCTACGGCTGGCCCGACACGTCGTTCCGCGACGCGGTCGCGACGGCGTTCGAGTTCGCATGGAGCGAGGAAGTCGACACGCTCGGATTCCGTCAGCCTCCGAGCGACGCGGGCGACCCGGACGGCGGCGGAGGCAGCGCGCACTACGATGTGTACATTCAAGATCTCTCCGGCGGCCTGCTCGGGTACTGCCAGGCCACGTACTACGCCGGTGGCGGGCCGGCCAATGACGCGACCGGATACATAGTGATGGACAAGGACTACCTCGGTTTCGGCTGGAACCAGACGACCATCATGCGCCAGACGGCCCTCCACGAGTTCTGCCACGCCTGCCAGTTCGCTCACGACGTGACGGAGGACACGTGGTACATGGAGTGCACGTCGATCTGGGCGCAGGAGCAGATCGAGGACAGCGTCAACATGTACCGCGGCTACCTGCACTACTTTCTCGACTATCCGTATCTCTCGATCGACGAGCAGGACGGCACCGGCATGAAGTGGTACGGCTCGTGCGTGTGGAACATCTTCCTCACTGAGCGATACGGCGCGGATATCGTTCCCGCGATGTGGTACGCCCTCGAGGGCTCGGCGGCCACGCTCGACGTCATGGACATCGAGCTTCGCACACGCGGCTCATCGCTCGCCGGGGAATACGCCGAGTTCGCGACGTGGAACTGGTTCACGGGGTCGCGCGACGACGGAGCCCACTACGAGGAAGGCGCCTCGTGGACGCAGGTGGCCGTCCAGAGAACATTGAGCAGCTATCCCGTCATCGACGATTCCCCCGCCGCCGCGGTACGCCCGAACAATTGGGGCTGCAACTACGTACATTTGAACAACCCCGGCGGGGCCGAGGACCAGCTCGAGGTCAGCTACGACGGACCGCTGACCGGCACGACAGCAAACGTGGCCGGACTCTGCAGCCAGACGGCCGGTGGCGGTACGTCCGAGCTCGGAAACATCGCGCTCAACGCGTGGGGCGACGGCAATGCGACCGTCGACGACTGGGACACGCTCTCCCGCACGTGCCTCATCGTGATGAACACGTCCGAGAGCACCGACGACATGATCTACACGTTCAGCGTCGACAAGGCCTCTCCCGTGGCGGGCATCTTCTACGGAGTCGAGAACGGAACAGACGAGGTCACGCTGCGCTGGAGTCTCGCCGATCCAGGCGGTGTCGTCTCGCTCGCGCTCGAGCGCGCCACGTCATCGGACGGCGAGTTCACCGCCATCAACAACGAGCCGATCGAGCCTTCGGCCTTCGGCGTCTATCTCGACAGAGATGTCCGACCGGGCGACCGGCTCTGGTACCGTCTCGTCGCGACCGACCACTACGGCGATACTGATTTGGTCGAACCGGGGACGATCGCGGTCACGCTCGGCGAAGCTCCGGGCGTTTCGTTCGCGCCGGTCTTCCCCAACCCGGCGCGCGCCGCCGCAACTCTCGAATTTTCGGTCCCATATGACGGGGCTCACGCAACGCTCAACGTCTACGATACGATGGGCAGACTCGTGACGCGGCTCATCGACCAGACCGTCGGCGCCGGCCGCCACGCGCGTACCTGGGACGGTCGCGCCGAATCGGGTGACCTCGTCGCTTCGGGTCACTACTTCTGCGTACTGACGGTCGACGGCGAGCGGAGGATGCAGAAGCTCCTGCTCGTCCGCTAGACAAAGCGCTTCGATCGGAAGACAACCACTGCCCCGGGGTCCAACGGCTCCGGGGCGGTTTCGTTCGGAGGCGCTGCGGGATGCGCCCGGCGGCTTGTGGCATCCGGCATGCGGCTCGCCGCCGTCCGAGGGAAACGGGGTTGCGCGACGCGGGTGGCAAGGGTAGTCTCGGATGATACACAGTCATCTCGAAGGAGTCGCCATGCACGTCCGGTTTCTCAGGCTGGGCCGCGGGACCCCGTCGTCTCTCATCACGCAGGCCCTTTTCACAGCACTCCTCGTCCTTGCGGCGCCGGCGGCGGCCCTCATCCCGACGCTCCCACAGCACCGTGATCCGGGCTTGCGTCCCGAGCGGTGCGGCACACCGTGGGCGCTCGATGTCCATGCAGCGCTCGAGCACCCGGAGCTCCTCACCCCGGCCGTGCGCGAGGAGTACGAGCGTTCGAGGGTGCGGCCGACCCTTCAGACCTTCCTAGATACCGAGCACTTCCGCGTCCACTACGACACGATTGGGGCGAGCGTCCTCCCCGGCTGGCCCGACACCGGCTATCTCGATGCCGTCGCGGAGGCTCTCGAACACTCATGGGATGTCGAGGTCGACACGCTCGGGTTCCGCCCGCCGCCAAGCGACGAGGACGACTTGGGGGACAACGGAGGGAACGGACTGTACGACTGTTACCTCATTGATCTTGGGACTGCGTTCTACGGAATCACCTTCGTCGGGTACACTACCCCCGGAGGCCCACCCGAAGACGTCACCAGCTTCATCGAGATCGACAACGACTACGTGGGGTTCGGATACGCAGATGCGACCGTCCCGATGCGCGTGACAGTCGCGCACGAGTTCAATCACGCCTGCCAGTTCGGGCACATCAGGAACACTGAAGAGGTCTGGTACATGGAGTGCTCGGCCGTCTGGACCGAGGACGCCGTATACGATGAGCTCAACGACTACTACCAGTTCCTTCCCTACTACCTCGGTTACCCGTATCGCTCACTCGAGTACCGCGGCGCCGCGATGTACGGCGCGGCCGTCTGGAATTTCTTCCTCACCGAGCGCCACGGCCGCGATATCGTGCCCACGGTCTGGTACGACATGGAAAACGGCGCCGGAGCCATCGACGCGCTGGAATCGCAGCTCGACGCGATGGGAGCGAGCCTCGGGGATGAGTTCGCTGAGTTCGCCGTCTGGAACTGGTTCATCGGCTCGCGTGACGACGGCGCGCACTATGAAGAGGGCGCCGGCTGGTCAGATGTTGCCACTACGTGGACCCCGATCCACTACCCGATCATCGACGAGTCGGTCTCGACCGGCGTCAGACCAGATCACCTCGGCGCGAACTACATCGTCTTCCGGAATCCCGACGACATCTGCGAGTCGATCGAGATCGCATATGATGGCCCGCCCCCGTATCAGATCCCGAACGGTGCGGTCCTCCTCGCGCTCGACGAAGCAGGCGCTGTCGTGAGTCAGACGTCGCTTGCCCTCGACGGGATGGGTGACGCGTTCCTCGAGACCACCGGGTGGGACACGCTCTCCGCGGTCGTTCTGATCGTTGCCAACACCGCCCCGTGGAGCACGGGCGATGACATGTACTACACGGTCTCCGCTGAGCAGTCGGCGCCCTACAACGGTGCGTTCGCGGCGGCCGTCGTCGACCCGCTCGCCGTGTCGGTGAGTTGGACGCTCGATACAATCGAAGGGCTCGAAGCGCTCCGCATCGAGCGCTCAACGTCGGAGGACGGCGAATTCGAACCGATCGACGGCTCGCCCCTCCCTCCCACGCTCAACGGTTCAGTGATCGACGAGGATGTCGTCGCCGGAGATGATCTGACATACCGGCTTGTGCTTGTCCGTGAGACGGGGACCGAGACCACCATCCCCGGAGGCACCGTGCACCTGAGCGTCCCCGGCGACCTGCCACTCTCGATCTCACACGCGATGCCGAATCCGTTCACGAGGGTGACCGAGTTCGAGCTCGCCCTGCCCGAAACGGCGGGAGGGGTCACGGTCCGCATCTACGACATCGCCGGCAGACTCGTCAGGACGATCGCGTCCGAACCGCTTGCCTACGGACGGCACCGCGTGCGATGGAACGGTGAGGACGAGTTCGGCGAGGACGTATCGTCCGGCGTCTACCTCTGCTCGTTCGAGTACGAGGACGCGAGACTCATCAGGAAGCTGACTCTGCTGCGATAGCGCAACACGGCACACGCGAATGCGGCTTCCGGTCTCCCGCGGCTCACCGGAAGCTGACGCCACCGCGACAAGGAGGCCACCATCGAACGCGTCGTCCTGTCCTTCTGCGCCCTGAGTCTGCTCCTGCTCGCCGGGCAGCTCATTCGGTTCAAGGTCCGATGGTGTCAGCGGCTGCTCCTCCCCGCCTCGGTCATCGGCGGGATCCTCGGTCTCATCGCCATCCAGCTCGTTCAGCGCTTCGCCCCGGACGCTTCGCTTCTCGCGGAAGCGACAGCCGGCTGGAGCCGCCTTCCTGGCTTTCTCATCAACATCGTCTTCGCAACGCTCTTCCTCGGCGCCGTGATCCCGTCACTCAAGAAGGTCTGGAACATCGCCGGCCCCCAGCTCGCCTACGGTCAGATCGTCGCGTGGGGTCAGTACGCCGTCGGACTCGGAGTGACGCTTCTCATCCTGACAAGGTTCTTCGACATCCCGCCCATGTTCGGAGCGATCATCCCGGTCGGGTTCGAGGGAGGTCACGGAACAGCAGCCGGGCTGGCGCCGGTGTTCGCTGAGAAGGGCTGGGCCGCGGGCGCAGACCTCGCGCTCGGTTCGGCGACCGTGGGTGTGGTCAGCGGCGTCATCGTCGGTATGGCGCTCATCAACTGGGCGACGCGCCACCGTCTCTGTAGAACGTCCGGCACCGGCCCCGATGCGGCATTCGGCGACGGCGTCGTTCCTAAGGCGGAGCGCGAGCCGGCCGGGTTTCTGACGTTTCAGACCGAGTCGGTGGAGACGCTCACGATCCACCTTGCGATCGTCGCGGCCGCCATTCTTATCGGTCTCCTCATGAAGAAGGGACTGTCGGGCCTCGAGACGCTGTGGTTGACCGACCCGAAGAACTCCGTTCTCGGAAGCTTCCCGCTCTTCCCGCTTGCGATGCTCGGTGGAGTCATCGTCCAGAAGCTCTTCGACCGCGCGGACCGGCACGACGTCATAGACCGCGGGTTGATGCGACGCCTCCAGGGCCTCTCGCTCGACTATCTCATCGTCGCAGCGCTCGCAACGCTCCGCATCGAGACAATCGCCGCGAACATCATCCCGTTCGCAGTGCTCATGCTGGCAGGTATCGCGTGGAACGTCTGGTGTGTGATGTGGCTGGCGCGACGGATGCTTCCGGATGCGTGGTTCGAGCGGAGCATCGCGGAGTTCGGGCAGTCGATGGGTGTGACCGCGACCGGCATTCTGCTTCTGCGCGTCGCCGACCCGAAGCTCGAGACACGGGCGGCCGACGCGTTCGGCTACAAGCAGCTTCTCCACGAGCCGTTCATGGGCGGCGGCCTGTGGACGAGCGCCGTCATCCCGCTGCTCTACATCTTCCGCGCGAACCCGTGGCCGATCTGGTTCATCACGATCGGCGCGATCGCGGCCTGGCTCGTCGTGAGGTTCGTGGTGTTCAGGAAGGCGTGGGCTCCGCGGGCGGGACTCTGATCTCCCCGCAGAAGTCGGTGTGGATGAGCGCGCGGACGGCGTCAACGGTTCCCGCACGCCTCAGCGCCCACATGAGCTTCGTAACGATGCACTCCGTCCCCATGTCGTATCCCTGAATGGCGCCGATGTCCAGGAGACGGCGGCCAAGATCGTACGAGTGCATCCTTGTGGCGCCCTGAAGACCCTGCGTCGTCACGACGACCGGGATGTCGGCCCGGCACGCGCGCTCGACGGCCGCGTGGTGCTCGTACGCGACGTTGCCGGTCCCGAACCCCCTCAGAACGAGGCCCTTCACGCCGCTGTCGACCAGCCCCTCCAGGACGTGGAGCGGCATCCCCGGTGCGAGCGTCACGATGACGACATCGGAGACGAAGCCCTTCCTCAGATCGAGCGCCCCGCCGTGGCGCGGCCTCGCGTCGCCCGTGAGCCTGAGGTCGACCCGAATCTCACCGAGCAGTCCCCCGTTGACCCCCTCGAACGCATCGAGGTTCGATTCGGAGACCTTCGTCGCTCGCGCCCCGAGGATGATGCGCCGGTCGAAGACGATCATCACGCCCGAGACATCGGTCGTCGCCACGCGGACGGCGTTGACGAAGTTCCGGCGCGCGTCGGACTCGATCTGCGAACCGGGGATCTGGGAGCCGGTAAGCACAACCGGCTTTCCGAGATCGCCGAGCACGAACGAGAGCGCACTCGCGGTGTAGGCCATTGTATCGGTGCCGTGCGTGATGACGAAGCCGTCGTACTCGTCGTACTTCTCGTCGATGAGCTCCGCGACGCGGTCCCAGTGCTCGGGCCGTATGTTCGCGCTGTCGATGTTGTCGACGTGCGCGACCTCGAGTTCCGCGAGTTCCCCGAGCCGCGTCTCCATCGTCAGCAGATTGCGAATGGCGCGGTCGAGCTCGGGTGTCACGAGACTCCCGCGCTCGTCCTTCTCCATCACGAGGGTGCCGCCGCAGAAGAGCACGAGGACCCGTTTGTCGCTTCGTGTGTTCATCATCACTCCGGGAATCGCCTGAGGTCAGTGTACCCGAACGGCCACCCGCCCGCATAGAAGCGACCGGTCGTCTTCGCAGGATGCCAATAGTCCTTGATGAAACCGCCGTCGTGGACGATGTGGATGTCGCGCGCCGGCAGGAGCCCCTGGGCGAGCATGAACATGCGCTCGCCTCGTCTGGTCTCCGCCACGTCGATGACGAGCATCGCGTGTCCCGGAAAACCGCCGATGATGAAAACGTCGCCCGCCTCGACGAGCGCGGGATCCTCGACCGGGTCGAGCTCCTGCTCGAGCGAGTGTGTCCCCGCGTAGGTAAAGACGGTGTCGAGATACTTCCTGAACGAAGCGTAACTGCCGTCGCGTGCCGCGGACCGCGACCAGGTCACGCGGTTCTCGCGAACGACCGGCCGCAGACCATCACGCCAGTCGGTCCACTTCGCCAGGTCGCCGCTTGTGAACCGGAACGCGACCTCGTCGTCGCGTCCGGCCGCGCGGAGGTACTCAGCCCTCAACCGGATGATCGAGTCGGCGCACTGCTGAAGATCGCAACCGCCGACATCGATCGCGACGACGGCAACGTGGAACCGCTGCGTGCCTGCCGGCGAACCGTCATACATGTTGATGATACCGCGCCCCGGCTCGAGCGGGAGACCGCGGAGCCACTCACCGAAGCTCCCCGGCTCAACCTCGAGCCGCGCATATCCGAACGGTGTGCGAAGCCGCGATGCCACCGACCCGCGAAACGCGCCATCGATCCACGGATACAGGGGATTGCGTCCGCCCGAACCGGGTTCACCGGCTCCAATGACTGACGGTCCGCCACCTTCCGCGGACGCGGTCGAAAGTCCGATGAACGCGAGCACCGCACCGACGAGCACGAGAGCTCCGCAGGCCGCGAGAGTTGCGCGAGCTGTTGTTGCCTTTCGTACGCTTGTCATGGAGAATGAGTGTAGTCTGCTGAAGGCCCATCGGCAAGGAGACGGCTCGTGCACGATCGTTCCGCCAGGAGTGCCACCGCCGCACTGGCCATCGCTGCCCTGACCGCTGCGCTGGCCATGGCGCTGGGATCGTGCGGCAACATCGTCGGCGCCGGCCCCGGCGGACGGACCTTCACCATGGGATTCACGAGCTACCCGCACGCCAATTCGACTGCCGCAGTCCTCGATGCCTGGGATGTCATCGCGGTCGATGGTGATCTCGCGGTCATCCATGAAGACGGCGGGATCCCCTGGCAGGAGGCGCTTGACGGAGAACCCTACCCTGCGTCCTACGCGGCCTGGCTCGACTTCCAGTCTGCGAGCATCCCGGCCGGGCACACAGTCTATCTCGCCGTCACGCCCATCTCGAACGACCGCAGAAGACTCGCGGGCTACCGCAGCGACAATGTCAACGAGCCGCTCCCCGCACCGTGGAACGCGTACGCGTTCGACGAACCAGACGTCATCGATGCGTTCACGAACCACTGCCTGGACATGATCGAGATCTTCGACCCGGACTACTTCGCGTACGCCATCGAGGCGAACATGCTTGCCGATTTCTCGCCGGACCTCTGGAACGGGTTCCTTACGCTCGCCGAGAGCGTCTACAACGCCGTGAAGAATGAACACCCGTTCCTTCCGGTCTTCGTCACTATCCAGGCGGACGTCTACCATCAGGACCAGGGTTCACAGATCGTCCCGGTCTCGAACCTGCTCTTCCAAAGCGACGCGGTCGCCGTCAGCGGCTACCCGTACGGGCGTCTCGTCGGAGACGTCGACGCGCTCGAGCCGGGCTACTTCACCGACCTAGCGGACCTCGCGCCCGGGAAGATCTTCGGGATCGCCGAGACCTGCTGGCCCGCCGAGCCGATCGGCCTTCCCTACCCCCTGTACATCCCCGCGTCCGAGGCCACACAGCAGGCATACGTCGAGCGGATCCTCGCAGACTGCGACGCACTCTCCGCGTCGTTCGTCTGCTGGTTCTTCACGCGCGACTACGACGACTTCTGGGAATCCGACTTCCAGTACTATCCCGACGCGTCGACCATCCGCTACTGGCGCGACTGTGGTCTCTACGACGGCGACGGATATTCCCGGTCGGCGCTCACGACGTGGACCGGAGTTCTCACAATGTAGCATCCGCGGGGGTCCTCCTCGCGGCACCCTTCTTGCTTAATCACGTTCGACCTCGCGCACATGTGTGGTCGGACTAACAACGCCCCGGCGTATGCCGGTGCGCTACTCCTGAAGGAGGAGCAGTATGACTGGGAAATGGTGGATGGTGATGGCAGTACTCGTCGCGGCGCTCGCGCTCGCGTCGTGCAGCAGTTCAACGTCGGGTCCGGGCGACGATGATGACAATGATCCTGCGAGCGGTCTTCCGACGGTCACCGTCAGCGGCACGGTCGTACTGCCGGCGGGCGGTTCGACGGTTGACGAGTCCGACCTCCGTGTCGTGTCTGCCGTGGCGCAGGCCGACGTTTCATCCGATGGTTCCTTCACGGTGAGTGTCGTCGATTCTGATACGTACCAGTGGCTCCTCGTCGTCACGCAGAACGATGGCGACATGGTGCTTATCGGTCTGTACGAGCCGGGTGCCCGAAGCGCTGTCGCCAGCACGGCGACGACCGCGCGCGCGCTCGCGGCCGGCGTTCCTCATCTGATCTACACGGACCATTCGATGCGCTCCGCGTTCCACTCGGCGGTGCAGTCGGCCGCTTCGTACAGCAGCCTCGTCAACAACCTGAACGCGGCGCACCTCAGCGACGCCACGGACGCGTTGGACCCCAACGCGAACCCCACCGTCTACCAGCTCGCCATCGAGACCGCGGAAGAGGCGTTCCAGAGTCTCGGTTCCGCTTTCAGACCCAGCCTCTCCCCCCCGCACATCGAGGACACTGCTGGTGACGACGTCGTCTTCGTCAGCGAGCGGGAGATCTGGTATGCCGCGGGCATCTACGACAACGGCGGCGCGCTCATCGACATCGCCACGGTCGCGGGCGACGATGATCCTGTCTACACCTGGGGATGGCCCCCCGTCACGACGCCGTCCGAGCAGGAGACGAACTACGCGCTCGGAGACGGGACGTTCGCGGTGACGTTCCACAAGGGTGACGACTTCACAAAGACCGACAGCTGGGACGATCCGATCGGGCGCGCCACTGTGCTGAACACGGCGCAGGGCGCTCTCTACCTCTCAGAGCTCGTCATCGGCTATGAGGCCGACGGCGATCCGACCGTGCTCTCGGCCGGTCTGTCGATCCCGTCGCTCTACGCGTCCGAGCTTCTTCTCGACATGCGTCAGGGCCGGACGGAGATGTTCATCTCGCACTTCTGCGCGCTCATCGGCAGCGAGGCGGGCGACGTCTCGGACTGGCTCCATGACGGCACGGCACCGGGCGCCTCAGAGACATACATCGAGGGCACGGCGTTCATCCTCGAGCACATCGCTTACTTCCTCGACGTCCTCGGGATGAACACGGCAACCGGTCCGTTCTTCTGGGACTGGCTGGGAGCCGACGTCGACCTCGCTTACGATCTGGTCCAGTCGGGTGGCATCATCACGCAGATGGATGACCTGCTCGCACCGGACGTCGATTTCACGATCGCCCCGCCGGCAGGTATCGTCGGGACGAACTTCGACTTCGACGCGTCGGGAACGACGGATGATAGCGACGTCATCGGAGACATCGAATTCCGCTGGGACTGGAAGAGCGATGGAACGTGGGACACCTCGTGGTCGACGACCGCGACAGCGACCCACGCGTACAACTCGAGCGGCGCCTACACGGTGACGCTTCAGGCGCGCGACTCAGATGGCTTGATGAACGCCGCGACGCACAACGTGAACGTCGGCGGCGGCGCCGGCACGGCCACCCACATCAAGCTCTTCAGGGATTACCTCCCGTGGGGCCTGAACACGACGGTCGAGGTCATCGAGAGCCTCGGTTTCACACAGGGCACTGGCTCGAACCAGTACGAGATCATCGGATCAGCACAGATGGCGACGGTCGCTCTGGTCCCTGGCCAGGACCTCGTGATCCTCTGCAACGACCAGCCGCAGGCGTTCTACAACAACTACGCGGCCAGCCAGGTCCGGTTCAACAACTTCGTCTACATGGGTGGTTCGCTGCTCTGGGAGGCGTGTGACCAGGGCTGGAACTCCGGCTCGATGCAGATGGCGGGAGTGGTGCTCCCGGGCAATGTCGGGACGATATACGAGTACTGGTACCACAACTACATCCCGACCCCCGAGCTCCCTCTCGTCGCAGGGCTCCCAACGACAATGGACCACAACTACGCCAGCCACGAGAGTTTCCACAATCTGCCGGACGGAGCGACAGTGTACTGCACTGATGAGTCCGCGAACCCGACACTCATCGAGTATAGCCTCGGCGCCGGCTGGGTGGTCATGAGCGGACAGCCGCTCGAGCACCAGGTCGTCTACCCGTACAATGATGATGAGATGAGCGAGCTGCTGCCTCGCATCATCTCATACTTCACCGGTGCGGCGCTGCCTGGTCCGGCGCGGTATGAGACGGCCGTGTCACCGCGAGAGACCAGCGGAAGGTAGCGCACAGAGAACCGGCGGGCTCCCGGCAGCCACGGGAGAAACACACCGCCATCGGAACACGAGCGGGGCGCGCCATCGGCGCGCCCCGGGTTCGTTCATCCACCTGGCATGTTCTGTGCGCCTGCTCCCCTGCTCGAGCACCGGGCAGGGCGTCACCCCACCGGCTGGTCACTACCTCAGCACGACCGCCTTCCGCTCGGCGGCGCCCACCGGTGTGACGAGGCGACAGAAGTAGATCCCCGATGGAACCTCCCTGCCGCGCGCGTCCCGACCATCCCACACGACCTCGTGCTCGCCGGCGGACCTGACACCATCATCCAGATCGCGAACGACGCGACCCGACACATCATAGACCGTCAACCGCACCGGAGCCGGATGCGGGAGGAAGAAGCTGATCCGCGTGTTCGCGTGGAACGGATTCGGCATCGGGCCTGCGAGGTAGACGCGCGACATGCCGCCGGGCTCGTCGACACCCGTCTCTGTCAGCGGCACGGGGAAGTACTCGGGGCGCTCGACGTCACCGTCAGCGTCTCCGCCCGGCGCCTGGTCGTTGAGAGCGCCGCTGTCCCCGGTCCCGTATGCGGTCGCGGCCACGAACACGGTGTCCGGCAGCGTCCCGTAGAGCCCGAGCACGTGAATCGCACCCTCGAGCCACGCCCCCGACGCCTTGACGACATTCGCGCTCGCCATGACGGCTTCGACGCCATCGAACCAGCCGTTCCAGCCGTTGTCGCCTTCCTGCGCAAGGTAGTAGTCGCGTCCCGCGACGGTTCCGGCCTTGGCCCACGGCGCGCTCGCGCGCGCTGTCGGCTCGTCGTCAACCAGAACGAAGTGGTCGTTCCCGCCGCCGGCCGGCTGTGTCGCGATGTAGAGCCACTCGCCGTCGAAGTCAGCGTAGAGATCCATCGTCCCGCTCGAACCGACGAGTTCAGCCTCAAGATCGAGCTGGCCGTCCATCTCGTACCCCGGCTCTCCGCCCCCGCCTCCGGTGACCGGAACGCTCCAGTCGCCGCCGCCGTTGTTGTCCCAGTTCCCGGCTCCGTCATTGAAGACGAGCTCCACCGACGTCGCGACGCCAGGGATCGAGTACGTGTAGCTCCACGCTTCCTCGCCGGCATCCCACGTCATCGCCGGGTCGGGACTGATGACATCCTGCCAGTTGCTGTGGCCGATGTGGATGTGGACCGGGTCGGTCGCCGGAGGCAGGATGCCCCGGCAGTCGACGTCGTAGTAGACCGTCATCGTGGAGCCGGCCTCCGGCTCCACGGGCGTCCACCAGACACAGGTGTCGCCCGGCGCGCTCCCGCCCGCCCCAACCCAAACGTGCTGGATCGGCGAGCGCTTGATGTGACCGAGCCCGTCGGTCGCCTCGACATAGTAGTCGAGCAGCTCATCCTCGAAGCCGGTCATGTGCGTCGTGTACTGGTCGGCGATGTAGTCGGGCATCACGAAGAAGTCAAGTTCCGGGTCGTTGTAGACGTTGCCCGCGGGGAACGTGCGAGCTGTCATCGCCGTCGTCTGCCAGCTGCCGACGCCGGCGCCACCCGCGAACGTCTCATTCTCATCGTCCGTCATCGGATTTGTCCCGTCGACATCGACCCGATACTTGAGGTTGACGCTCGCAAGCCCCGACACATCATAGGCAAACGTCCAGACATGGAAGTCCTGCGTCATCACGGCACCCGGACCGCCCGGGTAACCCCAGAGCGACCCGCCGCCGTATCCGCCCGGGTTGTATGGGAGCCGTTGCGGGAGCCAGACCGTCGGCGCGACGGTATCGGTCCCGCCGGCGATGACCGGATCCGCATACGAGCACGCCTTGTTCGACGTGATCGACTGCTTGACCTCGAAGTCGAGCGCGCTTCCGTAGTACATGTAGCCGCTCTCGTATCCGGCCAGGAGGAAGTGCCACGCCTTCTCGACGCTGTTCGCGCCGAGCGACGGGTTCTGGATCTTCGCCGGGTCGACAGCACCGCCGATGGCCTCGGCTGTCTCGACGCGGTTCTGCGCAGCCGTCAGGATCGCCCAGTTCCGCTCGTCGACCGCCCATCCGTTCTCGATGTCGAACCCGCCGGTCGCGCCGTAGAGCGGCCAGTTCCAGTTGATGTACTGCGGGCTCCCGAAGTCGCCATCGGCGTTGACCCAACCGCCGTCCTCGACGTGGACCACATCGTTCGAATCGATTGGGTGGTCGGCCAGGTACTCCGCCACGACGGTCGGCTCGTACCCCTGCGAAACCGCGGAGTGAGCGAACTGCGTGATGTTCTCGTACCAGTACGAGAACCCGCCCGACCACGCGTTGTCGCCGTCGTGCGCGAACATGAACAGCATCGGGTGCGTGGGATCGTTGTACGACGCGATGGCGTCGATCTCTCCGGTCCCGTACAGCCCGTAGCCCTCGTTCCAGGACGCGGCGTTCGCGGCCGGGACGACGACGATGCGTGACTCGTCACCCGTTTCCGGGTCGACGTACCGCGCGTAGTGCGGCTGGAATCCGTACGGCGGCGGGACCCTGAGCGTCACGCCGCGCGGGATAGTCTGCGAATAGTAGTAGCCCTGTGCGGGGTTGATCTGGTCCGCGAGATTCGGCGGGTCACAATTGTCGAGGCTGGCGCTGTACGGATAGTCGGCACAGGCTCGCGCGATGTGCAGGTCGGGCACGACGCTCCACTCGACCCCCTCGTCCTCGAGCACCGGGATGAGACGTTCGGAGAAGCACATCTCAGCGGGAAAGAACCCGACCGAGCAGTTGGAGTCGCCCCACGCTCCGGGGTATGCGGCCTTCTGGATCTGCAGTTCCTTGCGAAACGCGGTCTCGTCCATCAGCGGATTGATACCGTGGTGATGACCCACGAGGACCATATCGCACCGGCTCCTGCCACCCGACGTCGTCCACCCGCGCGCCTCGCGGAATGACGAGTACCAGTTCGGCGCGTAGGCGCCGCCGTTCCACCCGTTGTCGCCGAGACTCGAGATGTTCTCGATGAGGCTCCCCGCGAAGCTCACCTGCGCGCCCGCGTCCGGGATGTCGAGGACCGAGTTGATGCCGTCGCGCGGATAGTACTGGTAGTCGCCGATGCGGTCGGCCTTCCCGAAGATCTCGGCCTCGTCGTTCTCGGAGTGCCCGAGCACGATCGTCTCGTAGGCCTTCTCGTACTGCCCCGGGGTCCAGGTCGACTCCTCGGGCCAGTAGATCGGCTGGTGCATGTGCCAGAGATAGGTCGTGTGGATCGGCGCGGCGAACGCTGCGGGCGCCACGAGCAGAACCACGGCCACCACCATGAAAGCGGCTCGCGATACCACACCAGCGCCTCGCGACACTACCAGAGCGGTTTGAGCCATGGGTGAACCAAGGGTGCTCGGAAGGTGCCTGGGTGCGGACATGGAGACTCCCCTCGGGATCGGAACGGAATCCGTTTCTTACTCTATTGTACAATCTCTGATGAGGGGTGGGCCAGCCCGGTTCCTGCTGAGTGGTAGAAACTCCTGATTGATTCTCACACAGTTATGCTGATACCCTGTCTTCGAGGCGTTGCGTGGTCCTTCATGGACCTCGCCGGGGCGCGGTGGATCCGCTCTGAAGCTGCGCCCCAATAGAAGAAGGGGCCGTCTCGTTCGAGACGGCCCCTCTCTCTTACAGCGGTGCAACTATGCTTCGCGCAGCCTCGGACTAGTACATGTCCCCGCCCGGCATGCCCGAACCCTTCCCGCCCTTCTCCGGCTTGTCCGTGAGGATAGCCTCGGTGGTCAGCAGGAGGGCCGCGACACTCGCCGCGTTCTGAAGCGCGGAGCGCACGACCTTCGTCGGGTCGATGATACCGGCCTTGACGAGGTCCTCGTACTCCTGTGATGCGGCGTTGTAGCCGAAGTTCGCGAGCTTGCTCTCGCGGACGCGCTCGACGACGATCGAACCCTCGACGCCCGCGTTCACCGCGATCTGGCGAATCGGGGCCTCGAGAGCCTTGATCACGATATCGATGCCGGTCTGCACGTCGCGGTTCTTCTCCTTGATCTTCTTGAGCGCCTCGGTGGTCCGAAGGAGCGCAA
>CAZNHF010000029.1:0-1750 GCA_964572375.1 uncultured bacterium
CCGTCGCGCGCCTGCTCCTTCTTGATGTTCTTGAGCTTGCCGTCGTTCATCACGAGCACCGTGATGGGAAGCTCCTCCCTCACGGCCGTCGTGAAGTCGGCCATCAGCATTCCGAATCCGCCGTCGCCCGTGAGACAGACGACCTGCTTCTTCGGGTAGGCAAGCTGCGCGGCAAGCGCGGCCGGGAGTCCGAACCCCATGCTGGCGATGTTCGCCGAGAGATAGACGCGCTGACCCGTGCAGAGGAACTTCTTGAAGAACCAGTAGGTGTGGTCACCGACGTCGACCGTGATGATGGCATCCTTCGCAACGTGTTCGCGCATCTTCGCGATGACATAGCCCGGTGAAATGGGAGTCACGTTGTCGGCGGCATCGGCATCGAGTTCCTTCATGTACGTGTCGCGAAGCCCCCGGATGTGCGCCCAGGTCTCGGCGTGCTCCTGCTTCTCGTCGACCCGCCGGGTGAGCCCGCGGATCGCGTCGCCGGCGTCACCGACGATACCGACATCGATATCGAACGTCCGTCCGATGCGCGTCGGGTCGGTGTCGATCTGGACCATCTTCACGCCAGCTGGAACGAGGTTCGCATGGCGGAAGCCGGTTCCGATGACGATGAGCAGGTCGCAGCCCTGGATGGCCTTGGCCGAGCGCTTTGTCCCGATGGAGCCGAGGACACCGAGGCTCTGCTCGTCGGTCTCGTCGATGGTGCCCTTCGCCCGTGAGGTCGTCGCGATCGGCGCTTTGATCTTGTGGGCAAGTTCGAGGAGGTCCTTCCCGTAGTGTCTGGCGCCCCACCCCGCAACGATGGCGACCCGCTCGCTCTCGTCAATGAGTGTACCGGCCAGGTCGAGCGCATGCTCGCACGGCGACGGGAGACACCGGAAGAGCCGGTGGTCCGGCTCAACCGGTTTCTGGTCGAGACGCTCCACTAGAATGTCGGTCGGCGTCGAGAGCGCGGAGACACCCGGGCCCTTGTACGCGTACTTCACGCCCATCATCGTCAGCTTGACCGCCTGGCTCGAGCGGGCAACGGTCTCGGAGAATTCGGTGAACGGATGGAAGAGCTCGAGCTGGTCGATCTCCTGGAACGCCTCGCTCCCGAGATAGACCTCGGCAACCTGACCCACGAGCGCCAGGACCGGTGCGCGGTCGGCGGAAGCGTCCATGAGTCCGGTAACAAGATTCGTGGCTCCGGGACCCGCGATCGACATGCAGACGCCGAGCTGGTCGGTGATCTTCCCGCGCGCGCTCGCCATGAACGCCGCGGTCTCCTCGTGGCGGGTCAGAACGAAGCGGATTCGGCCGTCGCGCCGGATGGCGTCGACGAGCGGCAGGTTCGAGTCGCCCGGGATGCCGTAGACCTCACTGACCCCGAACTCGACGAGCTGGTCGACCATGATGTCGGCAACGGTCGTCGTGACGCCGTCGTCCGCCGACTCCAGACCCTCCGGGACGAAGGCCGACTTCGGCGCGCCACAGTTGGGACACGTGTAGGAATCGGGCTGGTTCGCGAACGGGACGCCCTCGACGTCCTCGTCGTAGACCCAGTTGCAGACTGTGCAGCGGAATCTGGCCATCGTGACCCCCGGTGAGCATGCGTGAACGTGGCTGGCGCTCATCCTAGCAGACGGACCAGCAAGGCCAGAGGCATTTCCCGATGGATGTTCAGATGCAGGATAGTGGCGCAGGTTGCCGGGAGGTGGGGCTATCTCAGAGGTGGGGCTATCTCAGATGGACGAGCTTCGCGGTG
>CAZNHF010000029.1:1760-5345 GCA_964572375.1 uncultured bacterium
GACGTTGGGTGGCGTGCGTCACATGCCGGTCGTTCGCGGTGGCGCGCTCGTCGGCGACCGTGGCGCCGATGAGATAGACGCCGGACGCGACACGGACCCCCGAATCAGTGCGGCCATCCCACACGAGCTGGTGTCGACCGCCAGGGAGTCGGGCATCGGCGAGGGTCGCGACGACGCGGCCCGACACATCAAGGACACGCACACGCGCGTGGGCTTCAGGCGCTGGAACCGTCAGGGTGAGCGAGGAGCTGCTTCGAAAGGGATTCGGGGCGGCCGGCGACAGCATCACGCGGCTCCCCTGCTCCTTTCCCGGATTGCCTGCCTCCCCCGACTCGACACCCGTACTCCACGGAAGTCCAAAGCCGAGGCCCCTGAGCGCGTCGCCATCGAAATCGAAGAGCGTGAGGTTCTCATACGGATCACCGGGTCCACCGTTGACAGACAGGAACCCGGGCTCCCAGTAGATGACACCGGTCCCGAGTCCGCCCGGCACTCCCTCGACGACCGCGACCACATCGCGCAGGAACTCGAACTGACCGTCGGGCGTCGCGGGGTAGTTCTCGTGCAGCTGAGATTCCTCCCAGACGAAGTTGTTCGTCCCGTCGTCATACCAGTCGAGCGTCCAAGGGTAGGCCGTCTCGACGACCATCAGTTCCTTGCCGTAGCGCGGAGCGAGATCCGCGAGATTGTCGCGCAGGTCCCAGATCGTCCCATGCCACCATGGGTAGAACGAGAGACCAATGATGTCGAACGAGACACCGCGCGCGATGAGATTGTCGTAGAACCACTGACACCCGGCGTTGTCGCCGCCCTCTGCGCGATGGATGATGATGCCAGGCTGCTCTTCGACGCCCAGGCTGTCACGCGCACCGGCGATGCCGGCCGATAGCAGCGCCGCAAAGTTATCCCACTGAGCCGGCGTATCCCACTCGCTCCCTTGCCAGCCGACGCGACCGTCGTCCCAGAGCATTCCCGGTGAGACCTCGTTGCCGATCTGGATGTAGTCGGGAAGCGCGCCCGCATCGCGGAACGCGCGGACAACCGCGTTGGTGTAGCTGTAGACCGAGTCTACAAGCGCGGAGAATGCTAGCCCGCTCCACGAGGCCGGTTTCGTCTGCTTAGCGGGGTCCGCCCAGGAGTCCGAGTAGTGGATGTCGAGCATGAAGTCGAGACCGTTCGCCTCGGCCTCCTGCGCCATCAGGATGGTGGCGGGGAGCCCGTGCCACGGCTCGGCCGGCGTGTGCCAGAGCCGGAGCCGGACGATCTCCTGTCCGTGACCGGCCAGCGCCGCGAACAGGTTGACCGGCTGACTGCTGACGCGGTACTCAGCCCCCGCCGCGAGCATCTGGTGCGTGAAGGAGATGTCCGAACCGATGCGCGTGCCGCCCGGCACCCAGCCTACCCGGTGATCGAAGAATGTGTGAGCGGATGATACGGGAGCGGACGCCACAGTGATCGAGCGGTTGCCGATGGACTGCTCCCACCGGTCATAGGCCGCTTCGGGAATGACGAACTTGTACTCGTAGTCGCCGGAGGCGAGTTCGAAAGCGATCTCGTAGACGCCGTCTGCGTCCGGGTCGGTGAGCGCATCGGCGTTGCCGTCCCAGCTGTTGAATCCACCGCGCACGACGACGATGTCGACGCCGGGTTCGAAGCGCTCGAACAGAATCTCGATCCGCATGTCGACGGCGAGCGTCACCGGAGCCGCTGCGGCTGCCATTGACGTGGCGAGCAGAAACGTGACCAACACAGGGATCGCTGTCGAACGGGACAATCTCACGGGACTCTCCTCGACGACCTGAGACTACCCCCTCGACGGGGGGGGCTATCCTGCCGTTCCTGCGGCTGTACTATCAGGCGCAGACTGCGTGCCAGCGGTCCAAGTGTCGTCAAGCGCCAGCAGGTCCGCGAGCGCCATCACATCCACGTCTACGCCATACCGCGCGACCATATCACGAAGCTGCATCACGCACGATGGGCACTCGGTCACGACGACGTCCGCCCCTGTCTCGCGGATGCACTCGGCCTTCCGCTCACCGATGAGCGACGCGACGTCGTAGTGCATGAACGTGAACGAGCCCCCGCCGCCGCAGCAGCGGTCGGAGTCGCGCATCTCGACGAACTCGACCCACGGAAGCGACCGGATGAGCGCGCGCGGCTCCTCGGTGATCCCCTGGCCGCGAACGAGATGACACGGCTCGTGATAGGTCACGCGGAGCCCGCCGCCGAAGTCGCAGGGCGCCACTTCCCGCGTGTCCGCGTCGGCAGTCGCGTCGGACGCAGTCCGGCCTCGCGAATCCGCGCTCTCGCCCCCGGATCCGATCACGCCTTCCTTCGCGAGGAACTCCGCGAAATCGTAGACCGGGATCCCGAACCCGCCCTCGATACCGAGCGTCTCCTCGTACTCGCGCTTGAGCGCCAGCCCGCCCGAGGCGCAGCACACGACGACCGCCTCGACATTCGCTTTCCCGAAGACCGCGATGTTCTTCCGCGCGAGTTCACGGGCCGTCACGTAGTCGCCCGAGTTGAACACCGGCGTCCCGCAGCAGACCTGACCGCGAGGGATGACGACGTCGAACCCGGCCCCGGTGAGCGTCCGCACAACGGCGCGTCCGGTCTCAGGGTAGATGAGATTCGTGGCGCACCCGACGAAGAAGCCAATGCGACGCCCGGCGCGTGCATTGCGTGCATCGCGCCGATGCCCGTCGGCATCTTTGCCGATGCCCGTGCGCCCCGACACCGGCTCGTCAGCCGCGCGAACCAACTCCGGGATCGACCGCGTCAGCGCAACAGGAGCGCACTCCGGCAGCACGCGGTCGCGGTCCATTCCGACGATGGGCATGAGCTTGCGATAGACGCTGTTCTCGGGGAGCCCGCGCAGAAGCACCCGCTGCATGAACGATGCGAGTCGCCCGAACGGCGGGAGCAGTCGTCCTCGCCGCAGGAGAACGCGGAACGCCAGCCGCTTCACGAAGGGAAGGCGTCCAGCTTCGACAAGACCGCTCCGCGCGGCGAGGACGAGATCGTCGACCTGCACCTCGTTGGGGCAGCTGGCGACGCACGCCTTGCAGTTGAGACAGAGCTGGAGACGGTCGTCGAACGCCCGGCTGATGTCGAGCTCGCCGTCCAGGATCGCTTTGACGAGCGCGACCTTGCCGCGCGCCGCGGAGCTTTCGATGCCGAGCTCAGCGAAGACGGGACAGACCGAGTGGCAGGTGCCGCAGCTACGGCACTTCGCGGCGAGTTCGCGACGGAGCTCGAGTTCTCTTCCGGGGCCGGCCATGGACTACTCCTCCCCCGGGGGCACGGACTCGTCGCGAGACACAGGTCCATCGCCGGGCGCGGCCTCGTCGCGGGGCGCGAGTCCGTCCCGCGGCCAGAGCTTGTCGATCGAAGGAAGGACGCCGGCGGGGTCCAGCTCGGCCTTGAGTCTGCCGAGGACGTCGCGCCACCCCTGGGCGGCTGCGAATCCTCCGCCGCGCCCTCCGGCGCCGTCGGATGCCCCCGCGGCCGTGGCGTTCGCGCGCGGGCCGCCGGACATCGCCTCGAGCCCCGCGAAGTCCTGTTCGAGGCGGCGCTCGACCG
>CAZNHF010000029.1:5445-17689 GCA_964572375.1 uncultured bacterium
CCGCCGGACATCGCCTCGAGCCCCGCGAAGTCCTGTTCGAGGCGGCGCTCGACCGCCGCGCGGTTCGGCTCGGCCTCGAGCCTGAGCGTGGCGCCCTGGATCGTGCCGAGACAGCCTCGCGACCCGATGAAGAGCTGCTTGAGGTCGTATCCGGTCACGCACTTGACCGTCCGCGCGCCCGCGCGAACCGCCGAGCCGTCCGCGAGCTTCACATCGAGGGCGAGGACGTAGCGCCGAACGGTCGATCCGAGACGCGTGTTCCCGCCCGGAGCGCGCGCCAGGAGTGCACCCAGCGTGCGCTCACCCGACACGAGGACCGCCGGCGGCCAGAACAGACCGTGTTCCGCGACGGCCGCAGCGAGTTCGGCCACTGTGACGCCGGCGCCCGCATCGACCATGAGGTCGGCGGGCGCGATGGCGGTAAGGCTGTTCGGAGCTTCGCTCATTCACTCTCCGCGAGCGTGTGTCTGTTCCTCAGGTGTGCGGATGCTCTGCATTCCGGCGTTCGTCGGCGGCGGAGCACCTGCGGGGTCTCCGCGTCCCGGCGTTCGCTGCCGGCGGCGCGCGTTCGTTGCCAGCTGCACGTGCGCGCCATCGACTACCGCATCTTCACCATGCGTCCGACATCGGATGTCGCGGTCGTTCCGTCCTCGCTGTTCGCCTCGATGACGTAGAGGTAGAGCCCGTTGGCCACGCGGTCACCCTGCGCGTCCGTGCCGTCCCACTCGACCTCGTTGTAGTTGAGATCGCCCGACGCATGCTCGATGACGCGTATCCGCCGGCCTCCGACCGTGTAGATGCTGATGCGCACGTCGACGCCGCTCTGATTGAGAAGATAGATGATGCGCGTCGAACCCTCGAACGGATTCGGGTGGTTGGCGACGTCGCGGATGAGAATCCGCGTGCCTTCGGCGATGTGCATGACGAACCGCGACGTCACGCCGTTCGCATCGGTCGCTTTCAGCTTGATGTCGTAGCTCCAGTCGCGGATCACTGTCGTGTAGGTCAGTCTGTACCAGCGGCTCTGCTCGCCCGCAGTGTCGGTGACGGCCTCGACCGTGTAGAGCTCCGGAGCGATAATTCCGATATCGCTCTCCTCGAGGATGATCGACGTCGGATCGATCTCGACCTCATCGATGATGTCGGCGACGATCGTCACAGGCTCCGTGCCGACGGCCTCGAGATAGTCATCGTTCACGAACGGCACGCCGTCCACGGTGACCTGAATGGCCGGCGGCGAGGTCTCGATATGAAGGAGCGGATCACCCAGCAGCACGAACCGGCGCGCGGCGATGCCTGAGCCCGCTGACGTGACGTACTTGACCGCGGCCTTCCCGAGGATCCCGCCCAGCGACCACCGCGGCCAGAAGTACGCGTCAGGCGAACCCGACGGCGTCGGGTCGGTGAACAACGCCTCCATGATCTTCTTGTTGTAGGTGATGTTGGGCGTCAGATACTCGAGTCCTGTGCTGGCGAAGGCCGCGACCGCCCCCCTGTCGTCACCGACGTGCAGCATCTGCTCGGGGAGGCACTCGTAGGTGCTCGCCTCCTTGTAGCTGAAGAATTGGGCAATCGAGCAGGCGAAGCCAAAGAAGATGAACGGACGCCCCTCGTTCGCAAGCTCATCGATGTCGTTGTACTGATTGTCATTGTCGTAGACAAGCCCCTCGTGAGTGAGAATGGAGCGGTTCGCGTGCCCCTGGAAATTGACGACCACAGCCCCATCGGCCAGTTCGGCCTGGAGCACAGGGACAACTTCACTCCGCACGAACTGCTGCGTCTGGTACGCATACAGCGCGTCCCCCTCTGTGAGATTCCCGTGGTATGGATCTGTGTACCGTCGAAGCATGAACATCATCGTGTCGATCGCAGCCGGCGAGCTGTCGACGGTCGCACCCATAACAAGTGACTCCGTCGTGAACTTGCCCTCGCTTGTCTCTTTCTTGGTGTAGTCGCTGCCCACGCTGCCATAGGACCAGGCGTCGTCGGCGATGAACATAAAGCGATTCCGCCACTCATCGGTCGGCTTGTAGTCCTCGTAGAGCTTGATCTTCGTTATCTCCGTCTCGAGCTGCGTAACCGGACCCACGGGCAGCCGACCAATGTACAACTGCGGCAGATACGGCTCGGCATCATCGAACGAGACGTAGTAGCTGTCACTCCCGATGAGCGCGGCATTGTTCGCCTGCGATTCCATGTACGTCGGCATCAGGTTCGGTCCGCTGGTCGTCAGGATTCCTCGCGTGTCCTCGCTCCCGTCACCGACGAGCAGCGCGAACTGCGGCTGCGGATCCCACTCCAGATACGCGTAATAGAAGTAGTTCTTGATGCCCTCGGGGCCAGGCAGCCCTCCGTTGAACTCGTCGTAGACGTCCTCGAGGGATGCGTGGGCGATGGTGTGCCCCTGCGACCGCCGGTACTCGATGAGCTCCTGGATCGCCAGGTCGAACCGCTCGTTAGACACGACGATCACGTCCGCCTCGGCCGAGAAGAGGTTCGCCGGTTCCCGACGTTCGATGGAGTCGGCGGACAGCGCCGCGCTCCGGTCGAGCGCCTCGTAGCGCGTGAACGACGCCGGCGAGTCCTGGAGCGTCAGCGTGTAGTCGCTCCCTCCCCCGGTGACGCTCAACGCGTCCAGCGTGAGGGCGACCGGCGCCAGCGGGCTGGTGACATCAAATGCGATGATGTCCGATGTCGCGAACGAGCCAATCTCGAGCTCCGCGTCACCGGTCCCGCCGCCGTTCGTGAGGCTCAGCCTGCCTTCGAGGCTCTCGTAGTACCGATCGTAGGAGAACTCGAACCAGTCCAGGTCGGCCCCCGCGCCCGCGTTCGCTCCGACAGAGTGGAACGTGTTCGTCCCCTCGGAGAAGGACGCCGGATTCACGCCCTGGTTCGAGTAGATGGCGTAGTTCATCGAGTCTGACGAGCCGTAGAACGTATGGATGCCAAGCGCGTGCTCGACGTTCAGCCCATCGATGATCGACATCGTCATCGTGTGCCCGCTGTCGGTGTTGCCCTGATACCGGACGCGCGCACCGACATCGGTGCTCGGATCGATGTCGGGGAGTTCAAACGGGAGTTCCCAGTCGTCACTCGGATTTCCAGCATCGTTCCAGAAGGTCCACGTGTACCAGTCCACCTTCTGGTTCGGCGGCTCGAAATCCAGATAGACGTCCTCCTCGAATCTGAGCGTGTCGCGGAAGCTCGCCGGCGGCGTCAGACCGGTCCAGCCGTGCCACACGTCGCGAGTCGTCATCCGCGCCGCGAGCCCGTCGCCCCAGCCGAACCAGTAGACATTCTCGGTGCCGTACCGGTCCTCGTACCCGACCCGCATGTGCTGGTCCTCAAAGCTCTGCGCGTAGAAGAGCACGTAGTCATCACCGTCGAAGAGGTCGTTCCCGTTCTCATCGAGAACGAGGATCGGCGTCGGGGTCTCGATGAACGGTTCCAGTTCTTCGATGTCGAACGACCGCTGGTAGACGGCGACCTCGTCAATGGCGAGCGTGCCCGAGAGCCCCTCGCTCGCAAGCTCGCTGTAGTCGATGCGATGGATGCCGGTCTCGACGACGGTCAGACGATAGGACTCGTGGTCCTGACGCATCGCACCTTCGAGCGCGCCCCGACGCGGCGTCGGCCGCATCCGCCAATCCTCGGCCTCTGCATAGTTGAGAACGGTCCCCGCATAGAGAAGGTCCCATTCGGGTTCGCGGACGTGCGCGCGTTCGTACCCCGGCACGCCGCGCCCGCTCGACCCGCCAGACAGCACGAGCCGCGCCACGATCCTCTTGTGGACCGTCAGCGTGTTCGACTGCGGCGAGTACTGGAACGGATTGAGCGTCACCTGCACGACGCGGTGATGCCGGAGTGTCGAGTCGAACCCGAGCACCGCCACGGCGCTTGGGTAGGCTCCGGTGCCGGCGTAGAAGGAGCGGTCGGGATAGAAATCGACGGTCGCCGTCGGGAACGACTCGCCATCCGCGAGCCCCGGGATCGAGAGGTCCATGTCGTACGTGAACCCCTCGGTCGGAGTCGGCTCGATCCGGAAGTCACCGGCGCGCTCGGTCTCGACCGAGACGACCTCGAGGCGAACGTCCACGCCGAACGGGACCGCGAGCAGCAGACCCTTCGACGGGAGCCACGGCATCCCCACCTCACCGGCCGGATCGAGACCCGGCGCTTCGACCCTGAAAAACGACTCGCCACCGTGCACGACCTCCGAAATGGAGTAGTCGTCGGTGGCGAGTTCGAAGAGTATCCAGCTATCGGTCTGTTCGATGATGCTCGCGTCGTTCGCCGCGTCACATACGAACGGGAGTGCGACGAGCGCGATCGCGGCGAGGGCGGTCATACGATTCATACTGCGCGCCTCTCCTACCGACCCCTGCGCCGCTCTCGTCCGACTAGTGCTTCACCTGAGCCAGGTAGGTCGGGAAGCTGAAGTCCGGGCTGTTCTCCGGGTCATGGCATGTAAGGCAGGTCGTAACCTTGACCGTCCCGAAGGACCCATCACGCATGTGCTCCGTCCCGATGCCGTGACACGACTCGCACTGAACGCTTCGGAGTTCAGCCGGAATCTCCTCCGACCCGTCCTGTGCCAGATCGGTCTGACACGTGGTGTGGCATTTCAGGCACTCCGGGTTCGTCGACTGGAGCGCCTTCTCGAGCGTTTCGAACGCGTGCGCGTGGGCCGTCGTCAGCCAGTGCTCGTACTTGTCCTGGTGGCACCGCTTGCAGGAGTCGTCCACACCGAGACACGCCTCCTTGTAGTCCTCCTGCGATGCATCCTGCTGCGCCTCCCGCTGGCGCCTTCTCTCCTCAGCCTGCTCCGCGGCACGCACCTTGGATGCCGCCTCGACCGCAAGCTTGTGTTCCTTGAGCATGAGCGCCATCGCCGCGTCTGCCGGCTTCTTGTCGTCCAGCGGGAACGACTGCCCGGAGTACGCCAGGAAGGTCCCGTCCGCGTCGAAGCGGAGGCGGTAGTCGGCCATCGTCTGGCCGCGGTAGCCGGGCTGGATCATCGTCGTGTTGCCGACCTCGTAGGGGTCCGAGGCGTGGGCGTTGTGGTTGCCCACGACCATGTAGTCGATGCCCGGTACCTGCTCCGCGAGATCCTTGCTCCTCGTCAGGCCCGAATGGCTGAGCACGACGATGAAGTCGCAGCGCTCGGCGAGCTCGGGCACGATCGCGGTGAGCGCGGCCACGGGATCGGTGATGTCGATCCCGTCCGACTCGAGCGCCTTGTCGACGCCGATCTTCAGATCAGGATTGAGCACGCCGGTAACGCCGAAGCGCACGCCCGCGACGTCGAAGACCTTGTACGCCGGGAACACGAGTTCCTCGGTCCCCTCACGATAGACATTCGCTGAGACGACGGTGAGACCAGCCTCGGTCACACGGTCGACGAAGTAATCGATGCCCCTATAGAGATCCTGCACTCCGACCGTCGTCGCGTCGTACCCGATCATCGCCATTCCGCGCAGATTCGCGTTGTCCACGAGGACACACTGGAAGTCCTTGCGCGTGAGCGACCCGCCAGCGTCGAGGATCAGACGGTGCGGTGTTTCTGCTGCTGTGCTGTTGATGTAGCCGGCCCTCCGGACCAGCCCGCCTTTCTGGCCCCCGTGTCAGCCACAGGGCTCGAGTTCGCCTCGAGTGTCCGTCGTCGCGAGGATGGCGATGGCGAAAGGACCCTCCGGCACGGCCGCATGCTCCTTCACGGCGCAGCCGGCCGTCACGAGCGCCAGCAGTATCGCAACGAAGATGGCTCGTCTGAGCACGTCTTGTCTCCTCCTCAGTGGACCTTAGCGGAGCACGACTGCGGCCCGACACATCCTGCGCCGACCGCACGATCACCCCACAAGAACCCATCTAACAGATCGTTAAGCCTTTCCAAACATAGTAGCACGCCCCGAGACAGGGTGCAAGCCGGGAGCCTACTCTACCGGCGGCGGGTCGCTGTGGATCCCGCCGTGCGAGCCGATCTGGAAGGTGTGCCGCTCATCCTCGCAGTCGACGGCCCATCTTGGGAAATCCGGGTGATCAAGGACTCTGACCGCGCCGGGCTTGCCGAGATAGAACAGATGGAGCACGCCGATGACAGTATGGTCCTCGGCTGAGCAAGGGGCCGACGCCAGGGTGATCCCCTCCCGCCACCCTCCCATCACGAGTTTGCTCGGAAGGAGGCTCTCGAACTGAGGAGCCGACGACGTCGCCTGCGTAACATCGAACCTGAGGGTGATCGCCCTGAGACCGCCCGGGAGATTCCCGGGATTCGCACGATTGAGGACGACGTACGCGTCGAACGAGGTGTACACCGCAGGGTCAGCGCGACGGACAGCGTTCGGCGGGTCGAAATCGATCGACACGACAAGCGGCGCAGCCGTGTCCGCCACGGCGTCCGCGTCCCAGCCCGCGGCCCCATGGGCAGCCGCGCTCTCCGGGAGCACGCATACGAGCACTGCGAGCGCGCATGGAATGAACGTGGAGATTGACGCGAGTCTCTCCTGCCCACTCGTCCCGCGTCGCTGCCCGTTGAACCTATCAGCATCAGTGCCACACCGTCGCATCCGTCTCCCTCCCCGTTGCGGACAGGTGCTTCGACGACACCCGAGCATACAACCTTCAAGCCACCGGCGGCCAGTCCGCATGCGGACCCGACTCGATGTGCCGCCTGCGGAGCACGCTCGAATCGTACATCTGCCGGGGGGGGGTGCCGGCCGGAACGCGAAGCGGGCGGCGCCGGAGCACCGCCCGCTCGAACTGCTTTCTGCTCAGATCAGGAGACTACCTGTACAGGGCCTTGATGCCGCCCCACGTGCTCTCCTCGACCGGGACTCCACCACAGTCCTCGCCCGTCGGGACCGCGTCCATGAGGACGCCGCCGCCGTTGGCGTAGCAGTAGAAGTCGACTTGGTCGTTGCAGTCGACAACCCAGCGCGGGTAGTCAGGATGATCAACGATGTTGACCGTGCCCGGAACGCCGAGGTAGAACATGCTGCCGCTGGCCAGGCAGACGAACTCGCTCGTCATGCAGTCAGTCGAGGACAGCGTGATACCGGTAGCGTAGTCGCCGATTGCGAGGCCACCCGGAAGGAGGCTCGTCCACGCAGCCGGAGCCGAGACGCCCGCATCGATCGCGACGGCGAACGAAACGGTCGTGAAGCCAGCGTCAACATCCTTGAGGCAGACGAAGACCGTGCCGGCCGAGTACGGGGTCGGGTCAACACGCGGCATCTCAATGCCGCCGTCGAACGTCACGTAGGCAGTGATGAACGGATTGCCGCCGGCGAACGCCGGGATGGCGAATGCCAGGACGAGAACAGCAAGGAGCATGCGCTTCATTTGTGCTTCCTCCCTCTGAGGTCCGATGGCCTCTCCACTCTCGCGGGAAGCCGCCAACTTATACTCCGCGCGGCGTCGGTCCTTACGGTCTCCGGCCCCTTGGACGCGCGCGCCGCTTGCCAACACTCTTCCAAGCGTGGGGCCACATCATGAACCACAGACTCTGGCCCCTCACATTCATTGTAGCATGGCAAGCTACGCTGTGCAATAGCCAAGTGGCGTAGAAGTAGCGCCTGACGCTCTGCTCACGGCTGAGCAATGCTCAGTTTCTGCGTGAAGCCCCGTCCATGACGCCTGGCCCTCCATCGATACGCCCTGTCCTCCACCGACCGGGCGGCGACAGCGGACAATGCCGCGATTACCGACTGTGCATTCGCCATAACAAGAAGAACGGGCAGCGCGCCGGTGCGCTGCCCGTTCCCAAAGATCTTCCCGGTCAGGAGCCTACCTGTACAGAGCCTTGATGCCGCCCCACGTGCTCTCCGAAACCGGCGAGATCGGCTCGCCACACTCTTCGAGCGTCGGGACCGCGTCCATGAGGACGCCGCCGCCGTTGGCGTAGCAGTAGAAGTCGACTTGGTCGTTGCAGTCGACAACCCAGCGCGGGTAGTCAGGATGATCAACGATGTTGACCGTGCCCGGAACGCCGAGGTAGAACATGCTGCCGCTGGCCAGGCAGACGAACTCGCTCGTCATGCAGTCAGTCGAGGAGAGCGTGATACCGGTAGCGTAATCACCGATTGCGAGGCCGCCCGGAAGGAGGCTCGTCCATGCAGCCGGAGCCGAGACGCCCGCGTCGATCGCGACGGCGAACGAAACGGTCGTGAAGCCAGCCTCGATGTCCTTGAGGCAGATGTAGACCGTGCCGGCCGAGTACGCGGCCGGGTCAACACGCGGCATCTCAACGCCGCCGTCGAATGTCACGTAGGCGGTGATGTAGGGATTGCCGCCGGCGAACGCCGGGATGGCCACTGCCAGGATGAGGGCAGTAAGGAGCATGCGCTTCATTGTGCTTCCTCCCTCTGAGACTGACGGGTCGCCCCAACAGAAGCGATTCCATCGGTTCCTTGTGCGTCGCGGCTCGCACACCCCGATGGTTTCCGGCCCGTCGGGCGAGCGTCCGCTCGCGAACATCCATCTTCACAGTGCTGCACGAAGGATCGAACACCCCTCGCCAACACAGTAATTATATCATGGCAAGCTACGCCATGCAACCCCGAATCACCGCAACAAGAGCGTCTCATTCCGCATAACCGGCTGAATGCTGCTCAATTGTCTCTGTGTGTCTAGTAGCCCCGCCTTCCCGTCTCGATCGCGGCAACCGGGCATAGCAAACGGGCGGCACCGATGTGCCGCCCGTTCCCATACCGCATCTGTTCTCGTGCTGAGTGTCCAATCTGCTTCCAGTAGTCTCTACCTGTAGAGCGCCTTGATGCCACCCCAGGTACTGTCCTCGACCGGGGTCGGCGGCGGGCACTCCTCACCGGTCGCGATCGGGTCCATCAGGACGCCACCACCGGTGATGTAGCAATAGAAGTCCACCTGATCGTTGCAGTCGACCACCCAGCGTGGGTAGTCGGGGTGGTCTACAATACTGACCATGCCCGGAACGCCGAGGTAGAACATGCTGCCGCTGGCGAGGCAGACGAACGTCTCAGTCATGCAGTCCGTGGAGGACAGCGTGATACCGGTCGCGTAGTCGCCGATTGCGAGGCCGCCCGGAAGCAGGCTCGTCCACGCAGCAGGAGCCGAGACACCCGCGTCGACACCGACAGCGAACGAAACGGTCGTGAAGCCGCCCTGGACAAACTTCAGGCAGATGAACACGTCGCCCGCGGTGTACGCGCCCGGATCGACTCGGTGGAGCTCCGTACCCGCGTCGAACGTCACGTATGCAGCGATACTCGGATTCGCACCCAGCGCGAATGCGGGAACCGCGATCGCAAGCACGAGAGCAGCAATGAGCAGATGCTTCATTTCTGTCTCCTCTCTGCGCGGGGCGACTCCGGCGAAGCCCCTGCGCGCCACAGTCAGTGCGGCCACTCGCCGCCGGACGGGAGTCCGACCGCCGGTCGCACACCTCTGAACCGTACCCCGGCCGCGACTTCGACCGTCAAAGCACACGTCGCGTAGCACTGAGCCTTCATGTGCGCGCAAGTACTATAACACATGCGCCTCATTCATGCAAGGATTGTCTGCGCTCTATGGAAATCGCCTAGAACCTCCCCGGCACACAAAGAGGGACGGACGATGCCGAAGCACCGTCCGTCCCTGGAGGTTCTTGGAGCTGTTCGAGAACTACCTGTACAGGGCCTTGATGCCGCCCCACGTGGCGTCCTCGACCGGGCTCACGCTGCAGTCCTCGCCGGTCGGGACCGGATCCATCAGGACCCCACCGTTCATCTCGAGGCAGTAGAAGTCGACGCCGTCCAGGCAGTCGACGACCCAGCGCGGGTAGTCAGGATGATCAACAATGCTGACCGTGCCCGGAACGCCGAGGTAGAACATGCTGCCGCTGGCCAGGCAGACGTACTCACCGACCATGCAGTCCGTCGAGGACAGCGTGATACCGGTCGCGTAGTCGCCAATTGCGAGGCCACCAGGAAGGAGGCTGGTCCATGCAGCAGGAGCCGAGACGCCCGCATCGATCGCGACGGCGAACGAAACGGTCGTGAAACCAGCGTCGATGTTCTTGAGACAGATGTAGACCATGCCCGCCGAGTACGCGGCCGGGTCCACACGCGAAACCTCAGCACCAGCGTCGAACGTCACGTAAGCCGCGATGTTCGGATTGCCGGCCGCGAACGCCGGAACGGCGATCGCGACAACCATCAGAAGAGCCAGAAGAGTACGCATCGCTTGTTCTCCTCCCAACAGAAACGTCTATGCTGCCCAGGTAATCACATCAAGTGATATAGCTTTGCTCGGGCATCACCTCACTCGATCGAGCCTGCATTGATTGTCTGCTCCAAAATCCTGAGTCGGGAAATAGGAACGGAAGCCTCAATGCTTGTGCCCGCCACACCACATCATCAGCACCCGTGCAAGAACGGTTCCTCGATCAACTAACTCAACGAACTAGTGACCGAAGTGAGCAGAGAACTTACCGAAGTCGACCGGGTTCACAACCCCGCCACTCCAGTTGAAATCGCTCTTCGGCACGACCTGGTTGAAATCACCAGCGAACTTGCCGAAGTCGACCGGGTTCACGAAGCCGTCCAGATTGTAATCAACCGTGTTGCAGGTCAGCGAGAAACTGACGTCAAGAGCAACCGTGTAAATCTGAACGTCGATAATGATCGGGCTGCCCACAGCCGGGTCGCCGGCCGGATGAGCAACAGCCTCATCACCAACGACGGCGAACTGGATCTCGCCGTTGGCATCGGTCTCGGCGGACTGAGCGGTGAAGGTGCAGTCACCACCGGTCGTCGTGAAGAAGAAGCTCGAGTACGGAATCCCCTGGATCGGGGTCGAGTCGGTCCGCTTCGCGGTAACCTTGAGGAACTCGTATGCATCAGCATCGCCCGCCGGGCACGTCATCATACCACCCGGAGCTCCAACCGCAGCGACAATCGTCGACTGAGTCGGATCGGGGATACCAGCACCGGCGACACTTGCGAAGGCGAGAACAAGACAGCCCGCAAGCACACCAGCCAGTATTCTTGACATTTCACTACCTCCTTTAGACCACTCTCCGTGCTGGGATTGCACGCACTTCAGGGCCGCGCAGCCGCGGACCCTAAACGATCGCCACAATGGCGCTATCGTCCTCCTTTCTGACAGTAGTCCCCCCTTCATTGATAACCTGACGTTACCAACTCCAATCTGTGCAAATCTTATCACAGCTTGAACTTCTTTGCAAGCACAATTTGGGATCTGCACGGTCGGTTGCCTCGGCTGTAAGGGCCCTGTGGATGGCCCCTTTCCCCCCTGCTCCGGCCGCTCGAACTCCCTCCTCCGGGAGCCCAATCCGGCGACCGTCGTGCATTCGACGAACGCCCGCCGCGCGTATTCAACGATGCAAGAATCAAGCCCGCAAGAGTGAACTTTTCGGGCACAACATAGATATCGGGTCCACCCTGGGGGCGAACCCGATGTCCTGTCCGGTGACTCATGCTACCACGACAAGCTCCATGTGGCAAGCGAAGAGATCTGCAACATGGCAGGAGGCCCGCCGGAAGCGGGCCTCCTGCAAGCGATCACGCATGCAGGCTCCGTGCATGCTTAAGCTCTCTGCGGTCCTGCTTGCTCCGAGACTTCAGCTGCGGAGCTCCCTACCTGTAAAGAGCCTTGATGCTGCCCCAGGTCGATTCCTCGACCGGGACGTCACCAAAGCAGCTGACCTCGACCGGTGTCGGATCCATCAGCACGCCACCGTTCTGCCACACGCAGAAGAAGTCGACCTCGTCCTCGCTGTCGACAACCCAGCGTGGGTAGTCGTCATGGTCCAAGATCTTGAACTCCCCCGCGACGCCCAGGTAGAACAGCGATGCGGAGGCGAAGAAGAAGAACGGGCCGTTGACGCCAGGGGTGATGGGGGCGGTCGACGACAGCGTGATGCCGCCGGTCAGCCAATCGCCGATCGCGAGGCCGCCGGGCAGAAGGCTCGTGAACGCCGGAGGCGATGACACGCCAGGGTCCACCTCAGCCTTGACCGAAATCGTCGTCCAGCTAGCGTAGTCGCACAGACCGATGTAGACGGTGCCCGCTGTGTAGGCGGTCGGGTCGGTGCGCGCACCGGCCTGAACACCAGCGTAGTCCGTCGCCGAACCGTCGAACGTCACGAAGATTTTGCAGTCCGGATTAAGCCCCGCCAGCGACGAGCCGGCGAGTATCGCCACGATGGCGAGTGTTGCCATGAAGTACTTCATTGCTGTTCCCTCCTGTCGAGCGTTGAGCTTGC
>CAZNHF010000030.1:0-17503 GCA_964572375.1 uncultured bacterium
GAGAAGGGCCCTGCGGCTGAGAACGTAACGAAGATCGAAGGCTAGTCGCGGCATAGCCGTGATTCAGCATTAGATAAACAGGGCCACCCTTACGGGTGGCCCTGTCTTTTTGTATGCGCGCGCTGTGTCGTATCCCAGCCTACTACTTCATCAGAACGAGCTTCTCCGCGACCGAGCCCTGCGCCGTCTCGAGCCTCGCGAAGTAGACGCCGGCTGCGGCCGTCGCGCCGTCCGTCGTCCGCCCGTCCCAGCTCGCGGTGTGCGAGCCCGCCGGCACGGTGCCGTCAACGAGCGTTGCCACCACGCGTCCCGTCACATCGAAGAGAGTAAGGCTGACGTGACCGGCAGCCGGCACGGAGTACGCGAGTTCGGCATCCGCGCGGGTCGGGTTGGCCGGCGCGTGGAGCGAGACGGATGTGACCGCATCGTCTGTGACACTGGTCGGACTGACCTGCGCCACGTACTTGAGGATCCAGTTCCCCGGGTCGAAGCTCACGCCGGTGGGCTGCGCGTCGACCGAGATGAAGAAGTCCTGACTCCACTCGTCGTTCCAGACCGTCACGAGCGTGTCGCCCGCCGTCGTATGGACCTCGATGTCGATCGGCATCGTGAAGAGGCCGGCGTTCGTCTGGACCTGGTCGATGTGGAGCATCACGCTGTGCGGCGGACCCTGGTTCGTCGCGATCCACGAATACTCGTAGTCGGGACGGTTCTCACCGTAGATCCAGGGGAGGAAGAACCAATCCATGCTCCCGCCGTACGCGGCCTCACAGACGGCCTGGAACTCCGGTGTGATGGCCGAGCTGTACGCGTAAGTCGAGCCGTATGTGGCGAGGACGCTCTCGAGTGCGTCGATCGGGTAGTGGTATTGCGTCCCGCCGGCGAGCGCGAGCACGCGTCGGAGCATGTGAAGGACGAGCGCACCCTTGTCATACACCGTGCGGTTGAAGGTCGAGTCCGGATCGTAGATCGGTCCATCGAAGTAGCCGTAGTAGTCGTAGCTCTCGATGTAGTCATCGTAGCTGGACTCACCCTCCTGGTCCTCGAACCAGACCGCCTCGGAGTAGCTGGCGAAGCCCTCGTTGAGCCAGATGTCCTCCCACGTTCCGCACGTCACCGAGTCGCCCCACCACATGTGTCCGAGCTCGTGGACGAGGATCCAGTCGTAGTAGTGGTCGCCCCGAATCAGCACGCGTCCGTAGCTCGTGCACGTCTGGTGCTCCATCGCCCCGCCCCACGGGAAGATGGCGTGGCCGTACCGCTCCTCGATGAACGGATACTCGCCGAAGGCGTTCACAAGCGCGATGATGGCGTCGTCGGTGATACTGAGGTCTTCCTGGGCGTTCGAGAGGTGTTCCGGGTAGACGTAGTTCTCGATCGGCATCGAGCCGCCCGGGTGGGTGTAGTAGTCGACCCAGCTCGAGTAGTTGGAGATGGCGACTGAGACGAGATAGGTCGTGATGGGGTAGCTCTCGAACCACGTGTAGGTCTTCGTGGCCCCGTTGTCCACGGTGGACTGGAGCATGCCGTTCGAGACGGCGATGAGCGCGTCGTCGACCGTTACGGCGATCCTGGCGGAGTCGGCCTTGTCATCAGGCCTGTCCTTGCACGGCCACCACTGTCTGGCGCCGATCGGCTCGGAGAGACTCGAGATGATGGGGTCGCCGGTTCCGTGCGTGCTGAAGTCGAGCGCGTCAGCGATCGGTGCGCCGCTGTAGGTGATCGTGAGCTCGATCTCGTCCCCGGTGTTCACGGCCGGGTTGAGCGAGGCCGTGACGAGGTCGTTGTTGTGGGTGAAGTACAGCGGGAGGCCGCCCTGCGTGATCGAACTGACCGTCATGTTGTCGTACAGGTCGATGATCACCTCGCCGAGACCGTCGACCAGACTCGTCGCCCGCATCACGACCGAGCCGACAACGGTCTCCGGCCCCTCGTCGATCTCGATGTCGATGTCGTACCACGTGACATCGTATTCGTCCTGTGACGCGCGTGTCGCGGTCGGCGGGAGAGCGAGCTGCTCCTGGAGCCGCTCGAAGGCAGCCTGCTTCGACTCCCACAGTATGGCCCGGGGGTCGGCGTCGCCGGCCTCACGCGCGTCCAGCCAGGTCGGGCGCGCCGCGGCGACCGTCGTCAGTACGACGAGAGCGACAAGAGCCAGGATCGCGATGCGTGCCGCTGGTGCGAATGCTCGCTGCATGGTCCCTCCGGTGGTTTGAGACCGGGACTTTCGCGGCCGGGGTGGACGGGAAGTTGAAATGCACGATTAGACCTTATTATAGCATAGATTGAGCGAATAGTCACGGGTTGGACCGGATCGCGGCGCCCGGCTGCCCTAACGGTGCAGCATGTCGCGAAGGGCACGGATATGCGCGGGTGTAGTACCGCAGCATCCGCCAAGAACGCTGACGCCGAGATCGGCGAAATCGGACGCCCGGGCAGCCATCTGCTCGGGCGTCTCGTCGAACACGGTCCGTCCCTCGACTATGCGGGGGAGACCGGCGTTCGGCTGGAAGAGGAGTCGGGCATCGGTCGCGCTCCGGAACTCGCGTGCGATAGCGAGCATGCTCTCGGTGCCGTTGCCGCAGTTCGAGCCGACCACGTTCGCTCCTCCGTCGAGCAGTCCGTGTACGACGGTCGGCACGTCGTTGCCCATGATGGTGTAGGCGCCGCGCGGGAGGACGTCGAACGTCATCGTCGCCATGATGGGGATGCTGGCCGAGACGCTGCGCGCGGCCTGGATGGCGAGCTTCGCCTCGGCGAGGTCGATCATCGTTTCGATGGTCAGCGCGTCGACGCCGGCGGCAATGAGCGCCGCGGTCTGTCTCTCGAAGCTCTCGCGTACCTCGTCCGGCTCCGTGTCGCCGTACGGCACGAGCGTCCGCCCGGTGGGACCGATGGACCCCGAGATGTAGACGGCCGGCGTGCTGTCATCGGCGAGTGCGGGCGCGGCGTCCGCGGAGCCGCTGTGACTTCTCTCGGAGCCGCTCGCGAGCGTCCGAAGCGCTTCCCGAATGGCGAGGACCGCTGCACGGTTGATCTCCTCGGTCTGCGAGTCGAGGCCGTACGCGGCGAGCTTGAGCGGGGAGGCGCCGAAGGTGTTCGTGTGGATGATCTCCGCTCCGGCCGCGATGTACCGGCCCGCGATCTCACGGAGCACGTCGGGACGGGCCAGGTTGAGCGACTCGGGCGCGCCCCCGGGCTCGAGTCCGTGCCCGATGAGCAGGCTGCCCATGGCGCCGTCGGCGACCACGATGGGACCACTCTCGATTCGAGCCAGCAGCGATCTCATGATCGTTCCATAAGCCTCTTCACGCACTCCACCGCGTTCGCTGCGTCGAAGCTGTAGCCGTCCGCACCGATCTGTTTCGCGTACTCCTCGGTGACCGGGGCGCCGCCGATGACCGTGCGTACCGAGCCCTCGAGCCCGCGCTCCTTCACGAGATCAACAACCGCCTTCATCCCCGGCATGGTCGTCGTCAGAAGCGCCGACATCCCGATGACGTTGGCGCCGGCGTCAACGGCCGTGTCCACGAACCGCTCAGCGGAAACATCCTTGCCGAGGTCGATCACTCTGAACCCCGCGCCGCCCAGCATGATCCCGACGAGGTTCTTCCCGATGTCGTGGAGGTCGCCCTTCATCGTGCCGATGACGATCGTGCCATGGCTCGCGATGTCGGCGGCGCCAAGGTGGGGCTTGAGAACCTCGAGCCCGGCGCTCATCGCCTTCGCGGCCATGAGGACGTCGGGGAGGAAGATCTCGTGCTTGCGAAACTGCTCACCGACGACCTGCATCCCGGCGATGAGCCCCTCATCCAGGATGGTCGCCGCGTCGATGGACCCCGCAAGCGCTGACTCCGTCAGCGCACGGACCTCAATGTCCTCACCGCGTTCGAGATGGGCTCTGATGTTCTCAAGAACGTCCACGTGTCTCTCCTTCGATGCCTGCGGGTCGTCGGGGGTCAATGAGACGTTGGTCGTCGCCGACTCATCGGACATCGACGAGCCGTCAGGTGTCAACGGCTCCCTACGCGCCTTCGTCGGGTTCAGTCAGGCGCCGGATGCGGTCGCGGCACTCATGTGATTGGCACTCCGCGCAGAAGGCGTACTCGTCGTCGAAATCGTGGATCCCGACCGGCCCCATCACAATGACGCCGGAGATCGACTTGACCGGTTCCATGAGACAGCTGTCCGTCAGCGTGATGCCGATCTTCGCGGGTTCGAGCGCGGCGAAGAGCGCGCGCTGCCCCGTGAGATTCCATCCGCAGTAGCCTGGGCTGTAGCGGAGCGCTTGGGTGTGTGCGCCGGCGTGCCCGGCGTGACGCGCCTTGCCGAGAGTCTTGCGCGTGATGTGTTCGGCCGCGAGCTCTGCCGCCTCCGAGGCGGCCGCGTCGAGAACGCCCCCGAGCGCGTAGTCACCGGCTTCGAAGAGCTTGATGATGCGCTCAGACGTCTTCGCGCCAAGTGTTACCGCGAAGAGCGCGAGTTCGTTCGCCAGCGGGAAGACGTCGGCCAGCGGCGACGGCGAGGCGTTGCCACCTTCACCTTCGTAGATGCGCGCGAACTCGCTGGCGCTCACTCCCGCGAAGACGCCGCTAGGGGCCGCGACTGCGCGGAGCTCCTTCAGCCCCGCCGCGACGGCATCACGGGTCCGCTCATTTGGTTCGTGGGCGTCGGGGACGCCGAGCGCTCGAAGCACAGCGGCCGGCTCCGGCACGACACGATCCAGGTGGATGTCACCCTCCCAGCGCATCAGGCCTCCCGGTCCGGGAGTGCGTCCATTCCGTATCGTGCGGCCTCAGCGGTCATGAGCGAGACCAACTCGCGCTTCACGTCATCACTCAGCCGCGACGGCTCATATTCGTCAAGGTGTCTCGCCACCTCGGCCTGCGCGCGCTGGTCCATCGTACTCGAACCCTCCTCGCGCCAGCGGGAAAGGTTCGCGCGCTCGATGACCGGACCGGGGAAATAGTGCTCGCTCCGGAGGTGCTTGCGCGTGTGCTTCGATATGAGCAGATGGCCCTCGCGGAGCATCTCCTCGAAGTGAGGTCGCGCCGGGAAATCATCCTTTGGCTCGATGCCTTGGGCCATGCGCTTCGTAAGCCCGCAGATCTCGTTGTCGACCACGAGCTTCTCGAGGCTCAGGCAGCTCTCGAAGTCGAGCATGCCTGGCCCGGATATGCTGTTGATCCCCGCGAGCGCGGCGAGTGTCGCGCCCATCGAGGTCTCGAGTCCTGCCTGTGCGTCGAGCGCCTTGGAATCGGAGAGTCCGATGTACGCCTGCGTCGGCATCCCGAGGTGCTTGCCGATCTCGCTGTATGCGCAGTCGATCATCTGTGTCTCGACAGCGCCCATCGGTGTCGTTTCGTATCGCATGTCGAACGCGGCCGGGGAGCCGCCGTAGAGCACCGGACATCCCGGGTTGGCCAGCTGGCTGAGGACGACGCCGGAGAGCGTTTCGGCCGTGTGCTGGACGAGGCTGCCCACGAGCGTCACCGGTCCCATGAACCCGGTCAGTGGCATCGAGATTAGCTCGACCGGGACCGAGTCGGCCGCGCAGTCGAGCAGGTTCTGCGCGGTGACGTCGCTCCACTTGAGCGGCGCTGTCGGGCAGCACGAGAAGATGGTCAGCGGCTTCATTGCGAGTGCGTGGGCAGAGCCGCGTACGGCGATCTGGAGGTCGCGCATGAGGCGGTACGACTCAATGGTGAATGCGCCCGTCACGACCGGTTTCTCGCAGTACATGAGGCAGAGGAAGAGTCGGTAGCTGTCCTGGACCGGTTCCGCGACGTCCGCACAGATGAACGCGGTGCTCGCCGCGTCGATGTGCGGGAGCCGGCCTGTGAGCTTCGTGAAGCGCACGAGGTCGTCGGTCACCGGCGTGCGCATCCTGCCAGTATCGGAGTCGAGGACGGAGATGCCCGAGGAGCCCGGTGTGAAGTGGACATTGTCACCGGAGAGGTCGTGCGTCCGGTCTCCGAGGACGTCGAAGAGTTCGAAACCCGCGGGGGCCTTCTTCACGGCATCGAGCACCAGGGACTCGGGAAGGGTCATGCGCCCTGTTGCCGGATCGACACCGGCGCCGTGGTCACCGAGGAGCGCAGCGGCGTTGCCGTTCTGGATCTCCACACCGATGTGGGCCAGAAGGTCGAGCGCCTCGCTGACGATGCGCTCGATGAGGTCGAGGTCGAGGAACTGGAGTTTCGGTCGCATCAGAAACCTCCCTTGCGCTCGTTTCAGCTCTGTTCGCCGGAGTCGTCGCGCGGCGCGGGACCATGCGACTCGCAGCGGTCCCGGGAGTTGAGGTGCACGGGTGGCGAGAGCACTCTGCCGGCCATTATAGCGTGTGGCCGAGCGCCGCGGTAGGGGAGAGTCCCGCGGAAGGGGGCGTGGAGCACAATCCGGACTTCACACGCGCGCCGATTGGCGTTACATTGCTGTGCATGGATTTCACCCCGAATACGCCGACCGAGCGCGAGAAGACGCCGCAGAAGGCTGAGTCTGCGACGGTGCGCTGGCTGCTGCGCGCCGCCGGCATCCTCGCCGTGATCATCGGCGTGGTCGCGCTTCTCGTGCCGATACTTCCCACGACCCCGTTCCTCCTGCTCGCAGCCGCATGCTTCATCAGGAGCTCCGACAGGTTCTACGAGTGGCTCATCAACCACCGATGGCTCGGGCCGCCCGTGAAGAACTACCGCGAGCGCGGTGGAGCCACGCTGAGGATAAAGGCTGCCAGCATCGCGACCCTCTGGTGCAGCGTTGTCTTCAGTTCCGTATTCGTGGTTCGAACCTGGACCGCGCGGAGCATTCTCGCCGCGGTCGTTCTCGGCGTGACCGTCCATCTGCTCACGCTGAAGACCATCCCCCGGGCAGATGCCTCCGGCGCGCGGGACACAGGTGCTGATTCCGCCTGAGCGTCGCCGTCGGTCCGCTTCACTGCACTCCTCGCACATCGGTGTCACCGCTCACATCGTGGATCTGGCTCACAAGCCCTTCCCTCAGGCATACTTCATGCAATGATGCCTGGAGGACGAGGCAGCACCAGTGCATAGACAACGCTATATTGGCGAGAATCCGCGATGTGGATACGTCGTGTGCCCTGTTGGGCCCATCCGCTCGGACTTCGCTCGCCGCGGCACGGTTCTCCAGGAGGAACACTAATGAGAACGGGGATGTCATTTCGCGTGAGCTCGGCGCTCCTTGTGGCGTGCGTGCTGATGACAATCGCGCCGACGGGCGCCCGGGCTGTGGAGCAGGGCGGCGTCGACTATGTGCTGCTGGTGGACTGCACGGGAACGATGCAGTACGCGAGCAGGGGCGCCGCGACGCTTGAAGCTATCGAGCAGTTCGTGGGGGCGCTCAACACCGGAGATCGGGTCACGGTCTACGGGTACGGCGAGGAGCCGTTCCCGGCCATGGCGGCCTATCCGGTCACAGTCGGTCCGCAGAGCGAACGGAAGGCGATCTGCGATAAGCTCAATCTGCCGTTCGCAGCCGACCGCACCGACATCACTCGCGGGCTCGATCTGGTCTGGCAGGAGAGGGACACCGTGTTCTCGCGCTCTCTCTCGAGTGGCGGACAGGCACCGGCGGGATCGGCCTATGTCGTCCTGCTGACGGATGGGAAGCTCATCCCCAACTACAGCGACTACTCCGAATACGACGCGATCTACGGCAAGAGCAAGCGCAGGCTTCGCGAACTGGCCGGTCTCTTCGCGGACGCGAAGATTCCCGTCTACTCGGTCGGTCTCGGTCAGGCCGAGAAGGTCGAGGGTGAATTGCTGACGCAGGTCTCGAAGACCAGCGGCGGCGTCTATCGCCATGCCGCGTCGAGCGACCGGCTCGCGGGAGTGTTCGAGGAGATCATGGGAGACGTCATCGCACCGCCTGTCGCGGTCGCCGATGCAGGAATCATGACGGACGTCGGTGGCGAGGAAGCGCTGATGGTGGCTGAGCCGGTGAACGAGTCCGGCGAGGGAACCACGAGCACGTTCCTCGACGGTATCGTTGAGTCGGCCTCCGCTTCGGAGCCAGATCGGGCGAGTCGCGCGGAAACCGCACTCGCTCAGTCCTTCGGGAGCCTCGGGCGCCAGGTGTACCAGTCCATCCTGGGTGTGCTCGGTGTCGTGATGGGCTTCGTTGCGATCGGCATCCACCGCCATCAGGCGTGGACGGGCGCGTTCACCAAGCCGCTTCTCCAGAAAGAGATCCGCGTCAAGGGCTACCTCCGAAGGGTTCTGCCGGAGGGCGTTATCGCAGCGCACAGGAACATCCCGCTCGAGAACCCTGGGCTTGCCATGGTCGAGATCGGCCTTGGGACCGACTATGCCGCCGAGCTTCGCGAGACGCTCTTCGAGTTCGCCGGGACGACCGACGGCTCGCCACCGCTCCTCAGAGTGCTCAAGGGGTCAGCCCGCGTCGCGGGTGAGCCGGCCGAGGAAGTCCGGGCTCTCGTGGACGGCGACATCATCGAATGTGAGGGCAAGGCGTACAAGTACCTGCGGGGACAGCGCCAGTAGGCGTTGACGCAGTGAATCCAGTTTGAGCCCCCCGGTGTCGAATGCTGTGCGAACCACAGACAGCATACGCGACCCCGGGGGTTCTTTCGTCCGCAGCGTGCCAATGTGCTATGCTCTTCGTACTTGCCATGCGACTGTGCTCAGCGGACACGTGACCCGATCGGTCCGCATCGAAGCTCCGGCTGCGAAGGGAGTCCCCATGGGACGCCGCATTCTGTACTTCATCGGAATCGTTTGCGTCCTGACGACGATCCTGGCCGGCTGCGGCGCTCGGGTCGGTATGAGCGGCTCGCGGGAGCCGGCGGTCGAACAGGTTCCACCGTCTCCAGTTCTCGCGGCCCTGCCTGAGGCTGCCGAGATCGAGCGCGCGATGCGGAGCGTCTTCGACTGGCAATGTGAGAATCTGGGATCACCCGAGCCCGATTGGCTTCAGGCGGTCTTCATGATCGGCGTCGTCTCGGCGTACGAGGCGACGGGCGACACGGTCTACCTCGGCGCGGCGCAGCGCTGGTCGCGGGCAAACGAGTGGCGGCTGGGGCCGCGCGAGCTTCACGCGGACGACCACGCCGCAGGACAGGTCTATCTCGATCTGGCACGCTTGACCGGCGACACGTCCGGGACTGTCGCAACGGATGCCACGCTCCGAGGACTCATCGGATCGACGAAGAGCGCCGACCGCATCTGGTGGTGGTGCGACGCGCTGTTCATGGCGCCGCCGGCGCTCGTGCGCGCCGCGAGTGTGACCGGTGATCCGACCTTCGTGAGCTCCCTGGCCGGGATGTGGTGGGACGCAGCCGACCCGCTCTTTGACGGAGAGGAACGGCTGTTCCACCGGGACTCGGCCGCCCGTGACCACCGGGACGGCGTGCCCCCGCTCTCGAGCCACGGCAACCGCGCGTTCTGGTCTCGTGGCAACGGTTGGGTTCTGTCCGGCATCGCGCGGACACTCCAATTCCTGCCGGAGGACCATGAAGCTCACGCGCTCCTGAGTCGCGTGTATGCGCTGATGGCCGAACGCATCATCGAACTCCAGGGCGACGACGGCCTCTGGCGCACATCGCTCCTCGATCCGGTGGAGGCGTATCCCGGAGAGACGAGCGGTACCGCGCTCATCTGCCACGCCCTCGCATGGGGTATCAACGAGGGGCTGCTCGACGCGGATGTCTACGCACCGGCCGTGCTCGGCGCGTGGCGGGGACTCGTGTCATCCGTCGATGGGGACGGTAGACTCGGATGGGTGCAAGGGGTCGGCAGACGCCCGGGGCTGGTGTCGGAGGCGGGAACGGCTCCGTACGGCGCTGGAGCGTTCCTTCTCGCCGGCAGTGAGATGCTGAGACTGGCCGAACACGGAGATGCGGAGACAGGTCAGGGGATGGAGGTCACACGATGAGAATCCTGAGGATGGGCGTACGAGTACGCGTTCCTCGAGGAGACCGCATGCGACTGCCGTTGCGGCGTCTTCGTGGCTCTGGCCCACGTCTTGCTGGTTATGTCGGTTCTGATGTTGGTGCCGCGTAGGAAGGCGCCAGTACGGCTCCAGAATGAGGTTCGAGCGATGGCGTCACATCCGGGCGAACTGATATACCACCGACTCCCGGTCGCGCTGCAGAACGCGGTCGTGGCGTGGCGTGGGCGTCAGATCTACCGTCTGCGGTTCGGCCCCGACTTCGAGCCCGTCGCGCGCTTCCTCGAGGAGTCCGAGCGGTACAGTCTTGAGGAGCTCAGGGCGTATCAGGACGAGCGGCTCCGCGCGGTCATCGCGCACGCGTGGGAGACCGTGCCGTTCTACCGTGACGTGATGGACGAGCGGAAGCTCCGCCCGTCAGATATCCGCAGCGCCGCCGACCTTCACAAGCTCCCGCTTCTGACAAAGGAAGACGTTCGCACCCAGTGCGACCGTCTCATCTCACGCGACTATCCGAAGAAGACGCTCCGGCAGGTCTGGACCTCGGCGACCACGAACTCGCCGCTCCCGGTCTACTGGGATCACGCCGTCGATCTGATGAACCACGCCTGCTACATGCGCGCGCGGCGGTGGGCGGGAGTCCCGTTCGGCGTCCCGTTCGCCTCGATGCACGGCGGACCGGCGGTTCCGGTCACGCAGAAGGGTCCGCCGTTCTGGCGGTACAACCCGAAGTGGAACCAGGTCTTCTTTTCGACGCTCCACCTGAGCGACGCGAACCTCGGGCACTACGTGGCGGAGCTTCGGCGGTTCGGCGCGCTTGCGTTCGAGACCTATCCGTCGTGTGCCTACGTCGTGGCCAAGTATCTCGAGTCGCGCGGCGAGCACCTGCCGCTCAAGGCACTCATTGTGACCGGGGAGCCGCTCTTTGCGCTTGAGCGCGAGGTGATCGAGGAGCGGTTTCGGGCGAAGATATTCGATGCGTACGGGCAGGCGGAGCGGGTGACGTTCGCCAGCGAGTGCGACAAGCACGAGGGGCAGCATCTGGCCGCGGAGTACGGGATCACCGAGTTCCTCGACGAGGACGGGAACCCGGTCACGCCGGGCGAGCCGGGGCTGATCGTTGGAACGGGGCTTCACAACATGGGGATGCCGCTCATCCGGTACGTTGTCGGCGACGTCGGAGCGCTCTCCGCGGAGCCGTGCACATGCGGCCGTTCGCATCGTCTGATGAAGGAGCTGATGAGCAGGGTGGGCGATCTCCTCGTGACGCCTGACGGTCGGATGCTCCCGTCGCGCATGATCAGCTGGGCCGTGCGGCCCATCAAGAATGTGCTGCTCTGGCGTGTGACCCAGGAGCGTCCCGAGGAGATCCTCATCGAGATCGTCCGCGACGAGCCGCTCGAGCAGAGCGAGCTCGACGGCGCGCGCGAGTATCTCAGCCGCAGGCTCGGGCCGGACGTGCACGCTACGATCGTGCGTGTCGACGACCTCCCGCGCACGTCCCGCGGCAAGTTCCGTCACGTCATCTCGAAGGTTCCGCTGGCGTGGGGGACACCCAATCGCTCCATGGACAACCCCGACTTCTAGATGAGGACGGGGCCGGTCAGGCGCCATCCAAACGCACCGTGACCCGCCCCGTCGTCCTTCCGCGGTCTGTTTCCAGTCAGAGCCTACGGCATGACCGCGTCGAGATTCGGCGTGATCACAACGTCGATGCGGCGGTTGTGCGCGCGGCCTTCGCGCGTCTCATTGTTGGCGATCGGCTCCGACTCGCCGAGCCCGACCGCGCCGATGCGCCCCGCGTCGAGACGCATGTTGGCGAGGAGATACTGCTGCACCGCTTCGGCGCGCGACATCGAGAGCGCGAGGTTCTGTTCGTCAGTGCCGTACGAATCCGTGTGCCCCTCGACGCTGACCGGTGATTCCGGGAACAGCACGATGGCGTCCTGCACGCGCGTCAGCAGCCCGAAGTACTCCGGCCTGATGACGTCCGATCCGCTGTCGAACTGCACACCGACGAGACGGATGATGATGCGGTCTCCCTCGCGGATGACACGCGCCTCCTCCCGCGAGAACACGCCTTCGACCTGCACGAATCTCTCTCGCACCTTCTCCTCGGCGAGGAGACGATGCTCCATCGCCTGCCGCTCCTCGGAGACCCCGCCCAGCTCCGTCTCCAGCTCGCCGAGCCTGAGTTCAAGCTCGTCGCGCAGGGTCCGGCACTCGGAGAGGTTCTGGGACAGGCCGTCCCGATCCGACGAGAGATCCTCGACCGCATTGACGACGGCCGCGGTCACCTCGCCGTATCCGTTGTCGAACCGCGGGACCAGATCGAGGACGCCGGCGATCTCTATGAGAGGCTCCTCGGCGGCGAGAACGATGCTCTCGACGGTCGCCTCGCTGCGGTCGACGCTCCGTGCGGTCTCCGCAATGCGGTAGGCGTGGTTCGCCTCATAGAGCGCGTCGTGGGCAAGCGTGCGGGGGAGGTCGGTGTCGTAGCGGTCGGCCTCGAGCGCTGCCTCGGCCTCTGCCAGGAGCGCGCGGGAGCGCACTATCGTAACCGGCGCGTACCGGTCGATGCGCTCATCTTCGGCCTGGAGCAGCAGCTCCTCGGTCTCGCTGAAGAACCCGGCCTTGATGGCGACGAGTTCGGCGTCGCGGAAGAAGCTGATCGCGTCGTCACCCTTCTCTCTCGCGCGGCCCATGTTCCGGGACTCGGTGGCAGCCGCGGCGTCCTTCGCCGCGCGGTTGCCCTGTCCCCAGAGCTCGGGCGCGTGTTCGGGGGCGCCGGCCGAGAGGGCGTCGTCGCGGGCCTCTAGCATGCCGGCGAGTTCCGTGTGGACGAGTCCGGACGTGTCGATGGCGTGCTGCAGACTCTCCATCGCCTTCGCGAGATCGGCGATGATGTCCTGGTTGCCCTTTCCTCGCTCGTAGCTGACCTCGGCCCGTCGGTAGTAGCGCTCGCCCTCGCTGAAGCTCTCGGGCGAGAGCACGTCGGCGTGCGCCTCCTTCGCCTCCGCCATGAGACGGTCGGCCTCCTCGAACAGCGGGGAGTCGTGCGTCTGCGCGCGAGCCGGGGTCGCGAGCACCAGTGCGGAGAGTGCCAGACACAGGCAGACGAGGGCCTGTCGGATCGGTGATCTCGCTCGCTGCTTGTACTGAGCGGTTCGTCTCGACATGGTCTCCTCCATGATTCGGTCGGTTCGTCTCTGAGATATCAACGTGCGCAGAGTCTCGCGGGTTCCGGGGGAGCGGTCAACCCGTAATGCCGGAGAGTGGAAGTGAAGCACCGCTCGGTTTTCAGATGGCGGAAGCGTGGTATACTAGGATATCCCGTCGTGAGCCGCGCGGATGTGAGTCGACGCGGCGAATCTCCTGTAGAGGATGCCGATGCTTCTGCACCACGCCTTCATCCGCGCTGCGCGAGCCAACCCTCGGAAGGTCTTCATCGCCGACCGAAGCCTCGGGCAGCGACTGACCTTCGGGAAGGCGCTCGTTTCCGCACTCGCTCTGGCTCGCCGGCTGAGGCTCGAGCCTGGGTTGAGCGAGTGCGAGCGCATCGGCGTCATGCTCCCAAACTCCGCCGGGTCGGTTCTCACGGTCATAGCTTCGCTGATCGCCGGACGCGTCCCCGTGATGATCAACCACGCCACGGGCGCGGAGAGGAACGCGGCGTTCGCAATGCGTCGCTGCGGTCTGACGACCGTAGTGACGAGCGAGAGCTTCCTGAAAAAACTCGGCTGTCCGCGGCTCGACGGGATGGTCTATCTCGAGGAGATCGTGAAGGGCCTCTCGCGGCGCGACAAGATCGCGGCGGCTCTCCAGACGTCGGCGCCATGCGTGCTCATGCGGAGGCGCGGCCGCCACGGCGAGGATGACGCCGCCGTCATCGTGTTCACGAGTGGGAGCGAGGGAGATCCGAAGCCGGTCGTGCTCACGCACCGGAACATCGGTTTCGAGATCGAGGCGATGACTGAAGTGTATGGACTGAGCAGCAGCGACTCGATGCTGGCGAACCTGCCTTTCTTCCATGTGTTCGGTCTGACGGTCAATCTGTGGATTCCCGCGACGCGAGGTCTCACCATGGCCACGCATGTGACGCCGCTCGACTACTCGGCCGTCTGCAAGTCGATCCGAGAGGAAGGGTTGACCATCGTGGCGGCAACGCCGACGTTCTGGTGGGGGTATCTCAGGGCGTCCAGGGTCGGTGATTTCAAGTCACTCCGTATCGCGGTCGTCGGCGCGGACAAGTGCCCGGAGACGATGCGCGCCGAGTGCATGGAGCAGCACGGGGTTGCGTTGTGGGAAGGCTACGGCGCCACCGAGACCTCGCCGGTCATCGCGGCCAACAGCGCGGGCGCGGACAGGCCAGGAAGCGTGGGGAAGCCGCTTCCCGGGGTCAAGATCCGCGTCGAGAACGTCGAGACGGGGGAAATCTGCTCCACGGGAGAGACTGGGAGGATCCTCGTCGCTGGCGATCTGGTCATGAAGGAGTACCTCGACGACCCCGAGACCACGATGCGCGCCGTCCGCGCCGGATGGTACGACACGGGCGATCTGGGCTACCTCGATGGCGATGGGTACCTATGGCTCTCGGGTCGACTCACACGCTGTGCGAAGGTCGGTGGTGAGATGGTCTCGCTCTGGCGCGTCGAGGAGATTCTGAATCGGTATCTTCCTCCCGGCGCAGAGTGCTGCGTTGTGGCCGTGCCCGACGAGAGACGCGGCTCGCGGATCGCGGCGGTCGTGACGTGCATCCTCGATGAGCGGACCGTCGCGCGTCGCATGGCGGAGGACCTTCCGCGCGTAGCGATACCGAAGACGTTCGTCCGCGTGGATGAACTTCCGATGCTCGGCAGTTCCAAGGTGGATTTCCGCGCCGCCGTGCGACTGGCGGCCGAAGCGGTCAGGGAGGCATCGTGACATCTCGATACATGAAGGCAGTGGCATACACCTTGCTCGTTTCGGTGTTCTGTGTTGCGCCCGCGCGCGTTGTTGCCGCGGAGCCCGGCGAGTCGCTCGCGGCAGGGGATGGCCTCGTCGTTCCCGAGCTTCTTGCAGCGGGGCAGGAGGACAGCCCTTACGTTCGAGAGCTTCTCGTCGACGGGGACTGGCTGGAGGAACATCTTGGTGACCCAGGTCTCACGGTCGTGGATTACGGTCGCGAGCTCGAGGATTACGAGATCGGTCACATTCCCGGCGCTGCCTATCTTCCGGCGGCGGCGACCATGGTCCAGGTCGGCGCGACGCCGCAGATGCTGCCGCATGTAGAGATCGTCGTGAGTTCGTTGGAGAGCGTAGGCGTGAGCGACGGCGGGACGGTCGTCGTGTACGACGAGTCCGGCGGTCTCTGGGCTGCGAGGCTCTTCTGGGTGTTGGAGTACCTCGGCCACGACGACGTGCGGGTTCTGGACGGTGGGTGGAACCAGTGGGCGGAGGACGAGCGGGAAGCGTCATCCGAGAGTCCGACCGGAGAACCTGCCTCCTTCACGCCGCGCGTCCGTCCTGAGCGTCTTGCGACGTTCGACTGGATCGTCGACCACTTGGACAACCCCGAGTTTCTCGCTGTCGATACCCGGACCCTTGAGGAGTTCACCGGTGAGACCGCGAAGGCGGCTCGCGGAGGGCATATCCCCGAGGCCGCGCACCTGAACTGGGAGTGGACCGTCGAGGATGACGGTCTCGGCGTGTTCCGCCCGCTCGATGAGATCGAGGTGCTGCTAGCGGCGGCGGGCATTACACGCGACCGCAGCATCACCACGTACTGCCAGGCGGGCGTGCGGGCCGCACACACGTATTTCGTGCTCAGACTGATGGGATTCCCGTGCGTGAGGGTCTACGACGGTTCGTGGATCGAGTGGGGATCGCATCCGGACGTGCCGATCGACACCGACGTCCCGATCGACACTAGCATCCCGGTCGACACCGACACGTCCGGCTCGCGGTGACGAACGGGAAAGCCGCGTCAGGTGAAGCGGAGCCTGTATCGCGGGAACCGGACCACGCATCACGAGAAGGAGACCAACATGAGGACCCGACGCCCGCACGTCACTGCATCTCCTCTGCTTGCCCTGCTCACATTCATCTGTCTCTGCGGCTTCGCCCTTCCCTCGATGGCGGTCACGGCGGAGCATACGTCCTGCGCAGCGTTCGACGATATCCCTCCATCGATCGTCGAGCTCATCAAGAGCGACTATCGCGTCTTCTACGGGCACACGTCGCACGGCAGCCAGATCGTGACCGGGATGGCGATGCTCTACGATGAGGATCCGGACCTCGCCTACAACGACGGCGCCGGCACGCTCCAGCTCACCGAGTACGATAGTGATCTCGGGCACAACGGCGACGTGTCGTGGGTGCCGGTCACTGAATCGTACCTGGGGAGTTCATCGTACGACATCAACGTCGTCGTGTGGTCGTGGTGCGGAGGTGCGTCCGACAACACGGAAGCCGGCATCGATATCTATCTCGACGCGATGACGCAGCTCGAACTCGACCACCCGGACGTGATCTTCGTCTACATGACAGGCCACCTGGACGGGACGGGAGATGTGGGGAACCTCCGGGCTAGGAACGATCAGATCCGTGCGTACTGCGAGGCGAACCGGAAGGTGCTCTTCGACTTTGCCGACATCGAGAGCTGGGACCCCGGCGGCACGTTCTATCCCGATGAGAGCGACGGCTGCGCGTGGTGCGCGACGTGGTGTTCTACTCATCAGTGCCCGACGTGCGTTGACTGCGCGCACTCGCACTGTTTCAACTGCTATCAGAAGGGGAGAGCGTTCTGGTGGTTGCTCGGGGCAGTGAAGAGCGGACTCGGGACCGGAGTGGTTCCCGAAGCGGCGCCGGGGTCCGACGACGCTGCCATGAAGCGTCACTCGCTCGAGCAGAACATCCCGAACCCGTTCAACCCGCGGACGGAGATCCGGTTCACGCTCCCCGTTCCCTCGCGGGTGACTCTGGACGTGCTCAATCTCGCGGGCCGTGTCGTTGCGGTGCTCGAGGATGGGTTCGTCGAGTCCGGTGAGCACGCCGTCGTCTGGGACGGGTCCGACGCAAGCGGGCGCCGCGCGGCCAGCGGCACCTACTTCTACCGCCTGCGCGCGGACAGCGAGGCGGAAACCCGCAAGATGATCCTTCTGAAGTAGCCTCCCGGCTGCTCATCCGGGAGAGCTTCCTGGACCTCCCGGACGGAGGAGGGGCCGCGGGTCCAGAGGACACTGAGAATGTCAAGTTCGGACGCGGTGGGGCGTATCGGACTGCCGGAATTCGTCATCAGTTGCCTCCTTCCGCACGAGTAGACACGGGAGTCGGGTCAGGGGCTGAGATGCTTCTGCGAATTCTCTTGCAGGCCATAGGGCCCTTGTCCTGGGCCTTATCCGGACACCCGTCGGGCAAGGTCGCTGGCAGGATGGGCGGAGGGCAATCATGGATGATGGCTCATATTCGCCGCTCCGGGTGGTGTGACGTGCGCAAGAAAACTCTTGCTCCACCGGATGTACTCGCCTATACTTCTACTCAGCAGAAGCGACCATGTCGGTATGGTGACATATCCGGAGACTCTGAAGAGGGACTTGGCGCA
>CAZNHF010000031.1:0-17433 GCA_964572375.1 uncultured bacterium
CCATCGTGGGGATCGTCGACGACATCTCTCTGGCCGACTCCGCAACCGACGGGGGAGGCGCCTGACATGTTTCTCGCGCGCGTCATCGGTGAGGTCGTCTCGACCATCAAGCACGCCTCGCTCCACGCACAGAAGCTGCTCATCATCGATCGTCTGAACCTCGACGATTCCGTGGCGGGCGACACACAGATCGCGGTCGATTCGGTCTCAGCCGGCGTGGGAGACATCGTGCTGGTCGTTGACGAGGGCGGCTCCGCGGCCATCGTTACGGGTCTCAAGGACCCTCCCATACGCACGGTCATCATCGGCATCGTCGACCAATTCGACGTGGAGGTGTGACGCGTTGTTGAGCGAATTCGAAGCGCGCCGCGAAATCGTCGAGATCGGACGCCGCCTCTGGCAGCGCGGGTACGTCGCCTCGAACGACGGCAACATCAGCGCGCGCCTCGACGCGGACCGTATCCTCGTGACGCCCTCCGGACTCTCCAAAGGGTTCCTTTCGCCGACGGACCTCGTTGTCGTCACTCCCGACGGCAGGAAGCTCGCCGGCGAACGGGAGCCGACGTCCGAACTGCCACTCCACCTGTCGGTCTACGCACGGCGTCGTGACGTCGCTGCTATTGTCCATGCGCACCCGCCCGTCGCCACCGGGTACGCGGTCGCGCGTGTGCCGCTGGCGCAGTGTATTCTCCCCGAGGTGGTGCTCACACTCGGGTCCGTGCCGACGGCAGACTACGCGACCCCCTCCACAGCGGCCGTGGCAGAGAGCATCTCGCGCTATGTTGAGGAGTACAGTGCCATACTCCTCGCGAACCACGGCGCGCTCACCTTCGGAAAGAGCCTCGAGGAAGCGTATTTCAGAATGGAGACCGTGGAACACTTCGCGACGATCGCGCTGACCGCACGGCAGCTCGGTGGAGCGTCACCGCTCACACCGGGAGAGGTCGAGGACCTCGCGCTGGTGCGTGACAAGCTCGGTGTGCGCGTTCCCGCTGACAGCTGCATGAGCTGTGGGGCCTGTGCAGGGACCGATGTGACGTCCACGGACGAAACGAGCTCCGAGAGGAGCTCAGACGGACTCGATGAGTCACTGGTCCAGGCAGTGATAGCGGAGATATCGAGGCGCCGCTCCGGTTGAGCGGGAACCCACCTACGATGAGATCGGGAGGAGAGAACATGACCAAGCGCGGATGTCTCTGGGGCTGGCTCGCGGGAGCGGCCGTGCTGCTTGTTGTCTTCCTGGTCACGATGATCATGATCGAGTCGCTCCTCGGTGGGGACGGCATGAGGTTCCCCACGTACGGGGCTCACGTCGGACTCGTGAGAGTCGAGGGCGTCATCGCCGACTCCAGGAGCGTCATCAAGGACCTGCGCTACTTCGAAGACGTGGGAGGGATTCAGGCCCTGGTGATCCGCATCGACAGCCCGGGAGGAGGCGTGGCCGCAACGCAGGAGATCGTGAACGAGATCGACAGGCTGCGCGAAACCGGCCTGCCGGTCGTTGCCTCAATGGGAGCGGTTGCGGCCTCCGGCGGCTACTACATCGCATGTTCCGCCGACAGCGTGTTCGCCAACCCGGGGACGCTTACGGGCAGCATCGGCGTCATCATGAGCTTCACCAACCTCGAGGAGTTCTTCTCGAAGATCGGCATGTCCACGGAGGTAGTGAAGAGCGGTGAGTACAAGGACATCGGTTCCTGGAGCCGCGAGATGACCCCGGCGGAGCGTGAGCTCCTCCAGGGCACAGTCGATGATATTCATGCGCAGTTCGTCGAGGCGGTTACGCTCGGCCGCGGCCTCTCACAGAGCGAAGTTGAGGCCATCGCGGACGGCCGGGTCTTCTCGGGCCGCCAGGCGCTCTCCCTCAAGCTCGTGGACGCGCTCGGAACGCTCGACGACGCAGTTCTGGCAGCGGGCCGAATGGGAGAGATCGAGGGTGACCCTCGCGTCATGGAGCCGGTCAAGCGTGAGCGATTGACGCTCATGGACGTACTCACCGGCAGCCTCCGGAGCATCCTTCCCGAGATGGCGCTTCCGGGCGGTGCCCTCTATCTCTACAGACCCTCCAAGTGACCTTCAGAAAAGCATTTGACAGCTTCGGGGTGCCCTGTTAGGATATGACCAGAGGCTGTGGGCCTCAATCTGGCAATGACAATTCCGTGGCGACGCTCAGAGCGACCGCCGTACTCGTCAAGGTGCGCGCGGCCACCGACTTCGGCCGGTGCGCTCCCGATACGGTCCTCGAGCAGCGATCGCCCGGAAGAATACGACGAGATTCTGCACTCTGACAGCTCTCCAGGAGCGAAGAGCTCAAGGAATTCCGGAAGGCCCCCTGCATGCAGGCGGGGAGGCTCCGTACGGAGAGCGACCGATGACGCGAAGCGCCGCGGTGACGCGCGGGCGGAGTAGTTCCGCATCTACGTGCGTCAGGACGTGGGCTCCACGACGGAGGTTGAGGGTTATGACGAAAGCGGACCTTGTCGATCGCGTTGCCAGCAGTACTGGACTGACGAAACGGGACGTTGCTGTCGTCGTCGAGGCGCTCCTCGAAGCCATCAAGGATGCGCTTGCAGATCATCGACACATCGAGATCCGTGAATTCGGCACGTTCAAGGTGAAGAAGCGCAAGGCGAGCATGAAGTACAATCCGAGAGATCGCTCGCAGAAGGTCGTTGTTCCTGCGAAGATGGTCCCGGTGTTCAAACCGAGCAAGTTTTTGAAGGACAAGGTCAACTGGGCAGAAGACAGGCGAACGAATCCCGCGGAACGCGGAACGAGTTCTCCGGAACCAGCCGTCGAACATGATCCGATGGCGTGAGGAGGAGTATGCCGAGTCTGAAGAAGAAGCGCCGCAAGAAGATGGCGAAGCACAAGCTGAAGAAGAGGCGCAGGAAGGACCGTCACAAGAAGAAGATCCGCTAGGTTTCCAGACGGTCGGGACCATCCGGAGGTTCCATGACTGACAAGAAGGACAGCAGCTGGGAGGGGCGGGAACGCAGACAGTCAGCACGCGTCAGCGCGCAGGTCGCGCTGCAGCTCTGCGGTCTGGATGATTCGATCCCTGGTGAATCTCTGACGACCGAGAGTCTCAACGTCGGCGCCGAAGGTGTGTACTGCCACGTCAGCCACTTCATCGCACCGCTGACGAAGCTCCAGCTGACGATGGTTCTTCCGATCAGAGACAAGAAGGGTCAGGCACGGAACGAGGTCTTGAAGAGTGATGCAGTCGTTGTTCGCTGCCAGCCTGCTGGAAGCGAGGACAGCGGCTATCGTATCGCCTGTTTCTTCACAGGCCTCGATCCTTCGGCACGCGAGATCCTGCAGGACTACGTGAGGCAGCATGTGGCCCCCGCGTAGGGGACCAGGAGACTGCCCACTCCGTGGGATTCGCTGGCCATGAGTACGAGGAAGGCCCGGCAGCAAGCTGTCGGGCCTTCTGATTTGCGGCACGAGAGAAGACCCGGCAGAAGCACTGCCGGGCCCTTTCCATGAGCTCCTGCGACCGGGGGGACCCCCCGGGATACCCGCCAGTACTAGAAGCGGTACGCCGCCTCAATAAGAAGAGCGGTCTCACTGATGGACTCGTTGAAAGCGTAGTCCTCGGCAGAGCGCTCGTATGCCGCCGAGATCCACGCGAAATCGATGGAGAGGACGGTGTCGATGAGGATGCCGGCCCCAAGAGTCCAGTAGGCTCTGTCCGTGTCTATCGTCAGCCCGCGATAGGAGAGCGGACGCGACATGTATCCGCCTCTGAGTCTGATCGGCATCTCGGGGATCGTGACCTCGATGCCGGCGTTGAGATCATGCGTCGCCTCGTACGCGTCGCGCCGATCCGACTGGTCGCCAACGTAGACCGGACCCTCGTACTGCATCTCGGACCAGTTGGTATACTGGTAGTCGCACCCGACGATCACCAGGTCGATCGGAGACCAGCTCGCGCCCACCCCGAACATGAACGGAAGCGTCACTTCGTCATCAATTGCGTCGATCTCCGTGAAGGTCACGGGGCTTGCACCGATCTTCATCACGCGATCGGTCTGCGTCCCGGAGAATGTGAGCGTCGTCGGCAGCGTCACGGTGGCGCCTGCGGCTATCTGCTCGGTCAGGTAGAAGAGCGCGCCGACCTTGAGTCCGAGTCCGGCGATGTCCGTCTCGCTGTGAATCTCCCGGATCAGTGTCTCGTAGCTTGCCGAAACACCGTACTCATCCCGATTCGTATGGATGAAGGTCTGCTCGTAGGTCCCGCCGATGAACGAGACGGCAGCGCCGAGCGAGACGTTCTCCGATGCATCGAAGGCGACTGCGACCGTTCCTGCGTAGATGTCCCCGTTGCTGAGAAGGTCCTCGGTCTGTCCCCAGACTCCTTCCAGCAACAGCGTGTCGCCGCCTACAACCTCGCTCCAGCTCAGGTTGTCATCGTACGATGCGAGGAAATCCGCATCCAACCCGTACACCCGCTCCATACCCAACGCGACAACGAGCGACCCGCGAAAGGTCGGGAACGGATATGCGAAGCGCAGCGCGGACAGGTTCGTGCTCGTGATATCCGTGCTGTACTCGCTCCCGAGCGCCTCGCCGTCGATGCCGTGTCCATCGAATGAGAAACCACCGGAGAGTTCGACTCGCCTGAGCCGCGTGAGTGCCGCCGGGTTCGTATGCATGGCCGAACCGTCATCCGCTGTCGCCAGCGCAACGCCGCCCATGCCGAGCGACCTGGCGCCCGTGAGAATTGTGTGTGCGAAGGGGATTTCCTGAAGCGGAGCAACATACCCGTCGTACGCCAGGGCGGAGGGCGCTGTCAACGTCAGCACCGCGGCCGCCAGAGCGACGGCAGAGGTCACCCTGAGAATCGTGCGGTCCCTGAGAGTCATCATCAGAATCCCTTCTTCCGCTCTTTCCAGAGCCCGCTGTCGTCAGTGGTGTCGTCGTCATCGTCGTCCTGGGCCGGCTTACTCGGCGGCTCCTGTGCCTGACCTGTAGAAGGCTGGCTGGCTTGAGGCTGCGACGGAGGAGATGGCGGAGGAGTGCGCGTCCCGCTCTGGGGCGCGGCGGGGGAAGTGAATCCCCAACCCTTCGTCGGCCATCCGCCGGCTCCCCAAAGATGTCTCACACCGCTCTCCGGCTCGGGACCGGGTTCCCCGACGTCGCCGTGATAGTCGTCGCCGTGCCACCACGAGTCGTTGTCATACCACCACGGCGAGCCGTAGTAGTCGTTCCACCGGTAATGGCTCGAACCGTAGCTGTAGTACGGGTGATAGTACGTGGCGTCTGCGTGACAGTCGGCGCACGTGCGGTAGCCGGAAGACGAATACGCCGGGTCAGCGACCGTGTCGGTTCCGGTCGGATGCCTGAGTACGGTGTAGCACCCGGCAAGCGAGACCACGAGCACGACCGCGACCGCGCCGAGCAGAATCCTTGTACGCATCATTATCGAGGCTCCTTGGGACGCCTTAACCCCGGGCCGGACACCTCCGTGGAGATCCGCGAAGGTCTGCGCAGCCCGCGGGGCGATCAGCGAGTGCATCGAACGATTCGACGACTCGTACGTCCTGTCATTCAAGATAGCACAGGAGCGCTCGCCGGGCAAACAGGCTTCCCCAGGACGGGCGTGGCGGCGGAAACGACCTTCGACGTGCAGGGCCCCGCTTGTGAACCTCCGGCGCCCGTGATAGACTTCCCTGGAATCTCTTAACTGGAGCCGTGATGACCCGTAATCGCGCAGTCCACAGTATCCTGGTGAGCCGTCCCACGAGTCTTCTCGCGGCAGCGCTGGCCGTCATTCTCATCACCGGGCTCGCTGCCACAACGCACGCGTTCGCCCCGTCGACGGTGCGAGCGATCGACGCGGCTGCGGACGGGTATCTGCACTACAGCCTCGGGCGGCTGATGGAACTGGAAGGGCTTCTCGCCGAAGCGCTCGTTCAGTACCGCCGTGCCTACTCTCTGAACCCCGGCGACTGTGAGCTGCCGACGGCCATGGCCAGAGTTCTCCTCGCAATGGAAAGACCTGAAGAGGCGCTCGAACGCGCGCGTGTGGCCCGGGAAGCCTGCCCAGACGCCGCGGAGCCGCTGGTGGTCGAGGCAAGTGCGCTGCTCTTGCTCGATCGTCCGGCGGAGGCGCATGACGCGCTCATGAGCGTGCTGCGAGAGACAGGACACGACCTCGAGCACACGGCGGGCGTACCCACACGACTCGTCGTACTCCTCGGCCGCTCGTTGGAGGCGCTGGGGAGGATGGAAAGTGCGCAGAGGCTGTATGCGGGCGCCGCGCTCGCCGACACGCTGGATCCGGAGCTCGCCTTCCTCAACGCGCGGGCGAACCTCGCACTTGGGCATGTCGACACCGCCGTGGCGGAATTCTGGCGGTCGCATGTGCTCCAGCCCGAGAACCGCGCCGCCGCGGCGACGCTGGCGCGTCTTCTGGGCTCGCTCGACCGGCACGAGGAAGCGCTTCCTGTTCTCGAGCGGCTTGTCCGCCGCGGAGATGCGACGACGGCCGAGTACCTCTCGCTGGCACGCGCGTATGCCCTGAGCGGACGTTTCGAGCAGTCACAGGTCGCGCTCGATGATGCATCCCGTATCTGGGGCGATACACCGCCGCTCCTGGCGGCGCGCGCATCGGTCTACTTCGCCGCGGGTGAGGTGGACAGTGCAGTGAGCGTCCACAGGCAGATCATCGAGTCGAATCCCTCTGCAGTCATCTCGCTCAACTTCCTTGCGTACCACTACGCCGACAACGGCATCCGACTCGACGAGGCGCTCGATCTCGCGATACGCGCGCGCGAGGCCTCGCCCGACAGTCCGCTCATCCGGGACACTCTGGGATGGACCTACTTCCGTCTGGAACGATACGACGACGCCATCCGCGAACTCGAGCTGTCCGTCTCGCTCGGGGCGAACGACGCCGTCGTCCTCGAACACCTCGGCGACGCCTACGACGCGGCGGGACGCCAGACCGACGCCAGGGCGGCCTGGACGCGCGCACTCGAACTCGATCCCGGCCGCAACACGACGCGGCAGAGGCTCACCAGTGGAAACTCCGCCGAACAGCAGTAGGGGAGCGAAACAGCCTCAGCGCGAGGACACCCGGATACGCTCCCGGTTCCGTGTGCAGTCCCGGTTCTGCGCGGCGCTCGCCTTCGCCACGCTGCTGGTCGCGGCAGGGTGCGGGGGGCCGCCCGTCAAGACAGAGCCGCTCGCTCCGACCGAGATCGAGAGGATCGCAGCGAAGCTCGACGAGTCCATCGAACTTCTGTCCGCCCTCCGCGCCGGCGGCACCGGATCTCTGTCGACACAGGACCACAGAACGGAATTCGTGCTTGCGGCGCTCTACGACCGGCCCGGCTGGCTGCGAGCAGACATGCGCCCATCGTCTCCCGCTGCCCCGAGCGGTTTCGCAGCGTATGTACTCGTAGAGAACGCCTGCGCCAGAATGTTCATTCCATCGAGTCTCCTCGAGGTCTCCGACTGCATCGATCCGCTGCCGTTCGCGGATCCCGCGCTTCTTCTGTTCGGTCTGATCAGCGGCGACGACATCCGCATGCTGGAGTCGCCGATCGCAGAACTGCGTGGCGATGATCTCGTGCTCGCTGGCCGTCGCGGCGAACTGAGGCTTGAGTTCACCGTCGAGTCCGATGCCTACCGGCTCACAAACTTCTCTCTGCGGGCGCCTGGAGACGTCTGGTTCACCGGTGAATACGACGGACACGGGTGGAAGCAGTCGTTGCCGCTGCCACGCACGACGATCCTGAAGTTCGGCCGCAAGGGGAGAACACAGGCGCGGCTGCGGTTCGAGTTCGATCGCCTGCGGTCGAGCGACCACGTCGACAGGACAGCGCACGACGTCGTCTCCCCACCCGGCACGACGGTCTCCACCTGGGGAGACCTCGCCCTCTGGAGGTAGTCATGAGAACTATTCTCTGCACACTGCTGGCGCTCGTCACGGTTCTTGCGGGGTGTACCGGCCCCACGATGCCGGCATTCGGTGAGACCGACGACCTTGTGATCATCATGGACCAGGCCGCGGGCTCCGAGCTTCGAGGAGAGCTTGCGGCCGTATTCGAGGCGCCCGATCCGTGGCTCGTTGGTGAGTCCGCATTCGACGTCGTGTTCGCCACACCGGACCAGCTGTCCGACCACACCAACTGGCGCAACCTGCTGTTCTGCGGAACGTGGAACGACGGTCGGGTCGGAGAGGTCGTTCGCGACAGGATCCCCGGCGTGCCGCTGACGGACGCCGCTACGTTCGCGACCACGACCGACGTGTGGGCGGGACGACAGGTTGTCGCCACGCTGATGGCCGACTCGGAGGAGCGTCTCGTCGCTCTTCTCCGTGTGCAAGGAGCTTCGGTACGTGATCGGCTCATCACGGACGTCCGCGCACGACTGGTCACGGCTCTCCGGCGGGACGCGGCGAGTTCGGGGTTTGGAGCCGCCCTCGAAGACCGCTTCGGGTGGTCGATCAGCGTACCCGAGGACTACGAACTTGACACCGGTGCGGAACGGGATGGATTCATCCGCTTCGACAGAAGAAGGCCCGACCGCTACGTGTTTGTCTCCTGGCGTCCCGGAGCGGCGGGGGAGGTCACGCGTGAGTACGCGCTTGCCGAGCGCGACCGGATCTGCTCGCTGTACCACGACGGCGACACGGTCCAGGAACGGAGACCCGCCCTGGCCGATACTGTGCTGCTCGGCGGGCTTCCAGCTCTGAGGCTCCGGGGATGGTGGGGGAACACAGAGCTGGGGGGAGGCGGACCGTTCGTATCGTACTGTCTGTACGCTCCCGATGATGCTCGCATCTACTACATCGACGCGAGCCTGTTTGCGCCGGGCATCGACAAGGCGCCGCTGATGCGACATCTCGACGGTGTGCTGATGACCTTCCGGCCGTAGGGATGCCTGTGACGTGGTTCGAGGCTCCGGCTCACCCAGCGGGTGGCGGCGAGGGTTGACACGTCAGAAACGCTCTGGTAGCGTTTCGCGCATCGGACGGAATGTGGTCCGAACCTGCCGCGAAATTATCAGGCGACGCAAGAGGCTTCCAGCATGAGAGAGCTACGACCCCTCGACGATGCGATATCACGGCTCGAGCGCGTGTTTGCAACACGGCGCAGCGTGAGGATCGTCGCACCAATGGCGGAAGCCTATCGCCTGGAGCGCAGACTTGGCGAGGCGGTAGCGACCGCTCGCGACGGCATTCGCGACTATCCCGACAGCATCTCCATCCGTGTCGTGCTGGCCCGAGCGCTCCGCGACCAGGGCGAGGCCGAGGACGCTCGTGAGGCATTCCGCGAGGTCGCGCGTCTGGACCCGGAGAACATGGAGGCTCTCGTTTTCGTGGAGTCCACGCCGGATCCCAAATGGGAGAACCCGCTCGAACCCGCCCCGGATGTCGATATCACGGGGCAGGATGAGCCGGCGGGGTACGCTGCGGATACGGCCCCGCCGGGCATCGGCCGGGCGTGGACAGATGCCGCCGTGCAGACGAATGCGGCTCAGACTCCTGACGCGCGTGCGAACGGGGAAGTCACCCTCTCGACCCCTGAGCCCGTCTCGCTGACCAGTGAGCTGGCGCACCTCTCGGATCTGTTCGGTCCGTTGCCGCTGAACGGAGCCGAACGCGCAGGCGAGAGCGAGCTCACGGGCATCGCAACCCTGACGCTCGCCGAGATATATGCGAGGCAGGGCCTCCCGGACAAGGCGGTGGAGGTCTGCCAGCAGATCCTGGCCGGCAACCCGGACAACGACGACGCGAAGCGACGGCTTGAGGAGTATGAGCGCGCGTTGGCCGAATCGCGCTGACCGGCGACTCGAGACACCCCGGCACACTCTCTGATCCCGGCGACGAACTCGCCGGGACACGTACACCTGACCGCGGCGCATGAAGCGGCCCCTCGACCCCTGGTGCCCCCGAAACGGCCCCGGCAGGGTCCATTCGCCGGGGAACATACCGGTTGACGACCGCCGGCGACGGATGTATTCTGCATGCGGTCAAGCAGAGTACTAGCATAACAGGCGATGGGCAGAACGATTAACACTCGGACAGGTGGGGTGATGGCCACAACCAGCAACGACTTCCGCAACGGCATGGTGATCCGGAAGGACGGCAAGCTCTACTCGGTCGTCGAGTTTCTGCACGTCAAGCCCGGCAAGGGCGGGGCGTTCGTTCGCAGCAAGCTCAAGGATGTCAAGAGCGGCAAAGTGCTCGACGTGACATGGCGGGCCGGGGAGAAGATCGAGAGCGTGCGGCTCGAGCGCGTGACAGCGCAGTTCCTCTACAAGGACGACCAGCTCAACTTCATGAAGATGGACAACTACGAGCAGATCGGGCTCACGATTCAGGCCGTGGGGGAGAACAACGCACTCTTTCTGAAGGATGGCATGGAGGTCGAGATGCTCTTCGACGGCGACAATGCAGTCTCTGTCGAACTGCCGACCTTCGTCGAGCTTGAGATCACAGAGACAGACCCTGGAGTCAAAGGCGACACCGTTTCAGGCGGCTCCAAGCCAGCAAAACTCGAGACCGGAGCCGTCGTGCAAGTCCCGCTCTTCCTGTCGGAGGGCGACGTCGTGAAGGTCGATACCCGCTCCGGACAGTACGTGTCCCGGGCCTGACCACGGCTGCGCATAACGGTATGTGGAGGCGACGAGATGGACAGGAAGGAACTGGAAGAACTCATTCGGCTCGTTGAGGACAGCGACGTCCAAGAGCTGCATGTGAGGAACCTCCTCACGTCTGTGAGGATTGTCAAAGCACAGCCCCATGTCGTCGCGCCGCACACGTCGGCTGCGGAATCTCCCGTTGGTCTGACTTCCGCTCCCGCAGGCGCCGGCACTCAGGCCGAGACGCTCGACACGGCACTGGACGAACAGCCGAATGCGGACACCGGTCTCCTTCCGGTGGTGTCTCCGATGGTGGGAACGTTCTACGCGGCCTCGTCTCCCGAGTCGCCGCCCTACGTCAAGCAGGGCGACCACATCAGCAAGGGACAGGTCGTTGGCGTCATCGAGGCCATGAAGCTCATGAACGAGATCGAGTCCGAGGTTCAGGGCACCGTCGTGCGGATCATCGCCCAGAACGCGACGCCGGTTGAGTTCGGCAAGGCGCTCTTCATGGTGCAGCCCGATTAGTCAGCCGCACCCTGCGGGAGGAGCAGCTCCGTGTTCAGCAAGATCCTGGTGGCGAATCGAGGCGAGATCGCGTTGCGCGTCATGCGCGCCTGCAAGGAGCTGGGCATCCCCACGGTCGCCGTCCACTCGGAGGCCGACGAGGAGGCACTCCACGTCAAGTTTGCCGACGAGACCGTTTGTATCGGTCCCGCCCCCAGCGCAGAGAGCTATCTCAACGTGCGGGCCATCCTGAGCGCCTGCGATCTGACGGGAGCCGACGCGCTGCACCCTGGTTATGGATTTCTTGCTGAGAACGCCGAATTCGCGGAGATCTGCGCTGTCCACGGTATCACCTTCATAGGCCCGACCGGTGAGATGATGCGCCTCATGGGCAACAAGGCGCAAGCCCGCACCATGATGTCGAAGGCGGGAGTGCCCGTCGTCCCCGGCACGGAAGGCACTGTCGACGACGTCGCCATGGCAGAGATCGAAGCCGCGCGTATCGGCTATCCGGTCATGATCAAGGCATCGGCAGGCGGCGGCGGGAAAGGTATGAGGATTGCCCGCAACCGCGAGAGCCTCGCGAACAACTTCCGAATCGCCCGCGGGGAAGCCGAGGCGGCCTTCGGCGACGGCGAGATCTATCTTGAGAAGCTCCTCATAGAGCCCCGTCACATCGAGTTCCAGATTCTCGGGGACAGCCACGGGAACGTCGTGCACCTCGGCGAGCGCGACTGCTCGATCCAGCGGCGACATCAGAAACTCATTGAAGAATCGCCGTCGCCCGCAGTGACGGGCGAGCTCCGAGCCCGAATGGGCAAGGCCGCCGTCGACGGCGCGCGGAGCATCGGGTACGCGAGCGCCGGCACCGTCGAGTTTCTACTCGACGCGCGCGGCGAATTCTTCTTCATGGAAATGAACACGCGAATCCAGGTCGAACACCCGGTGACGGAGCTGGTGACCGGCATCGACCTTGTGAAGGAACAGATCCGAATCGCGGCAGGGGAGGAGCTCGCCTTCAGGCAGGAGGACATTCATCTTCTCGGACACGCCATCGAGTGCCGGATTAACGCTGAGGACCCGGCGCACGACTTCGCGCCGCGTCCGGGGGTGGTGACCGAGCTCTACGTGCCCGGCGGACCGGGCGTGCGTGTCGACACACACGTCTTCAGCGGCTACACGATCCCGCCGTACTACGATTCGATGATCGCTAAGCTCCTCACGCACGGCAGCACGCGGGAGGAAGCGCTGGCGCGAATGCGAAGGGCGCTGAGCGAATTCGTGATCGAGGGAGTGGCAACGACGATTCCCTTCCACATCGAGATGATGGACGATCCCGCCTTCGTATCTGGCAGTTTCGACACGGGAACACTGGAACGCCGCAAGGCGGAGTCTCTGGAAGACGCCGGACGCTGATGCGTCCGGTACGCCGGACGCTGATGCGTCTGGTGCGCCGAGCGCTGATGCGCACAGTGCGCCGAGCGCTGATGCGCACGGTGCCACACATCGCGAAACCGCATCCGAGAGGGCAGGCACCGTCATGGAGCTGAATCTCTACGCCTCACCACGGGTCTTCAGTGAGGCGCTCGCCAAGAGCGCGCACGTAGTTGTAATCGACGTGCTTCGCGCATCCAGCACCATCGTCGAGTCATGCGAGAACGGCGTCGAGCGCATTATCCCGGTCGCCGAGGTCGAAGACGCCACGAAGCTGTTCTCGACTCTCGAGCGGGCGAAGACACTGCTGGGAGGCGAACAGGAGGGCCACAGGATAGGGGGGTTCGACCTCGGTAACTCGCCGCTCGAATACACGAAGCGAGTCGTCGGCGGCAAGACCCTCATCTTCTGTACGACCAACGGAACCGTCGCGATCACGAAGAGCGCCGCAGCGCCCGACATCTCCATCGGCTGCTTTCTCAATCTCTCCGCTGTCGTCAGTCGTCTCATCGAGACGTCGCCCAAGCGAGTGGCCATTCTCTGCTCCGGACGGTCCGGTGTACTCTCACTTGAAGACTTCGTCTGCGGTGGGCACATGGTCGCGCGTCTTCACGCGGCGCTCGGGGCCGGTGTATCCATGAACGACGGCGCGCACGCAGCGCGTTCCCTGGCCGGCTGTATGCCGGACCCGGAGACAGTCATCCGCTCTTCGATGCACGGCCGGCGGCTCGCAGAACTCGGCTTTGAGCAGGACCTCGAGTTCTGCGCCCGGATCGACCGGTACACGAGCGTACCGGTCGTCGTTGACGGCAGGATCTCGATTCACAATCCCACCGCGCGCTGACGCGACAGTCGTCGGGGCGCGTCTGAAGATGAATGTGTGCCACGTTTGCTGGAGGCGACTCGGAATGGGGCTCTTCGATCATATGGACGATGACAGGCGCCGCCAGTTTCTCGGTGTGCTGCTGCTGTTCCTTGGACTGCTCCTTGTGGCCAGTCTTGGCACTCACCTCTACCTCGCGCTCACGGACAACATGGCTCCGGATGCGGCGAATGCGAGTCGCGCGGTCTCGATGTATCTCTTCGAGAGCCTCGGCATTGTGGCGTGGGTACTCCCGCTGCTTCTTGTGGCATGGGGGTGGAACCGTCTCGTTGACGGCGAGGCGGAGACGCTGGCTCTGAGAAGCGTGTTCCTCTCCGCGGGCGGCATACTCGTCGTGACTCTCATCCACGTTGTCGGAGGGTCGCAGATGGTGCGCATCTCGGGGCTCGTCGGAGCATTCCTCTCTGAACTCGGCGCCGAGCACATCGGACGCGTCTGGACATTCCTTGCGGGGCTCGGTGGGATTGTCTTGGTCGCCCTTCTGACGACCGAGTTCGACATCGACGCACTGACATATCCCTTCATTCGCATCGGCGAGACGCTTGTCGAGTGGGGCTGCTCCTTCGCCGCGTGGGCTCGCTCCTTCCTCGAGAGCCTCTTTGATCGTGAACCCCACACTCAGGTCCGAACCAGGAGGACACGCACGGCGAAGCCCTCCCGCGCCAAGGAGCGACCGACCCGGTCGGTCGAGGCGCGGGCGAAACGAGCCGAACCCGACGAAGAAGCAGTCGCAGCGGCTGTTCACGAGAGACCGGCGCCACAGAGAAAGCCGAAGGCTCCGACCATCGTCCAGCACTCCCACGCAGGTCGGGGTACCCCGGCGCCGAAGGTGAGGAATACCGCGAGCTATAAGCTCCCCTCCATCTCGCTGCTCGACGATCCTCCCGTGAACGCACACAGGGAGGTATCCCGCGACGAACTCCTCATGCGCTCGAAGCTGCTCGAGGAGAAGCTCTCCGACTTCGGCGTCACGGCGACCGTCGCTCAGGTCCAGCCGGGGCCGATCATCACCCGCTTCGAGGTCGAGCCCGCGCGCGGCGTGAAGGTGAGCCAGATCGCGAACCTCCAGGATGATCTTGCGCTTGCCATGCGCGCGACGGCGATCCGTATCATCGCGCCGATCCCGGGCAAGGGAGCGGTCGGTATCGAGATTCCGAATGCGAATCCCGCCGTGGTCTATCTCAAGGACACGCTCGCGGCGGACACGTTCCAGAATTTTGCGAGTGAGATTCCGCTGGCGCTCGGCAAGGACACGACGGGCAAGGTCGTCTGCGCGGATCTCGCCAAGATGCCGCACCTCCTCGTCGCCGGTGCAACAGGTTCGGGCAAGAGCATCTGCCTCAACGCGCTCATCACCGGGATTCTCTTCCGCTCGACGCCGGACGAGGTCCGTTTCCTGATGATCGATCCGAAGCGGCTCGAACTCACGCGGTATGCTGATATCCCGCATCTGCTGTCGCCGGTTGTGACGGAAGCCAAGTCGGCAGCCATGGCGCTCCAGTGGCTCGTGGGTGAAATGGATCGTAGATATGATATCCTCTCGCTTCTCGGCGTCCGCGATGTGTACGGTTTCAACAAGCGGGTCATAGACGTGGACGACATCGATGCGCTGAGGGAAGAGGACCGCCACAGGCTTCCGCACGTCGTCGTGGTGGTCGACGAGTTCGCCGATCTGATGATGCGCGCACCTCGCGAGGTGGAGGCTCCTGTTCAGCGGCTCGCGCAGATGGCCCGCGCGGTTGGCATCCACCTGGTGTTCGCCACGCAACGCCCGTCGGTCGATGTCATCACCGGCGTGATCAAGGCGAATTTTGCTTCGAGAATAGCTTTCCGCGTGATTTCGATGACGGATTCGAGGACGGTACTCGACAGAAACGGTGCTCAGACACTCCTCGGCAACGGCGACATGCTCTTCCTGCCGACCGGGAGTCCCGAGCCAATCAGACTTCATGGAGCCTTTATGTCACAGAGTGAAACCGCTCGCATAGTTGCGTACTGGAGAGGCCAGGGCAAACCCGAGTACCTGTTCGACTTCGAGGATGCCCGCAGCGTCGCACGGATGTCCGCGGTGGCGTCCGACGAATACTACGAGAAGGCGCTCGACATCGTTGTCGGGATGCAGATGGGGTCCACATCGCTTCTCCAGCGCCGTCTGTCGGTCGGGTATGCCCGCGCCGGGCGGCTCATGGACATCCTTGAGGCCAACGGCATCGTGGGTCCCTTCCAGGGCAGCAAGGCGCGCGAAGTTCTCGTCGGTCCGGAGTATCTCGAGCACGGCGCCGCCCTGGCGGTGGCGACCGCGGCTGACCCGTTCGATGATGAACCCCGCCACGGCAAGCCTGGGCCCGGGCACGCGAGCGACAACAGTGAATTCGAGGAAGACCCTGACGACGAAGAGGAAGAAGAGGAAGAGAAGGAAGAGGAAGAAGAGGAAGAAAAAGAAGAGGAAGAAAGCACAGAGGGTGATGATGAAGACGATGAGGGATACGAGGACGGCGATGAGGACGACGAGGATGAAGAGGAAGACGACGAGGATGAAGAGGAAGATGACGAGGCATAGCGCCGCATCCGGACCGTTGTCCGTGGTGCTGCTCGTGCTGACGCTCGCCCTCGCGACGGCACTCTCGTCTTCCGGATCGGCCGCGTCGGTCGGTGATCCTCCGGGCATCGAGGAGGTCTCCGCCGAGATCGACGCGACCGTCTCGACCTACGTCGGGGAGGAATGCTACAGACTTCACTTCAGTCAGGAGAACTACTGGGCTCTCGCTGACACAAGCGTCGTGACCGGAGCGGTCCTGACGTCGAAGCGTCCGCGTTCGCTCTCGATCCGCTACGATGACGGCGGACGCATAGTGGCGGCCGGAGGGACTCTCCGGGTGTTCATCCCCCAGACCAACCAGTTCTTCATCTCCCGCGTCGATTCCACCAGCCTCATCATCGATCCCGCTTCCATCCTCATGAGCTACCGTCTGCACCCCGACGAGCCGGTCACCGCGTGGGATGCGCGCCATCTGAGCGTGCGGCTCGTGCCGGAGGGCAGGTTCATGAGTCCCTCGCGCGTTGACGTGACCATCGACAGGACGACCCATCTGGTCATCCGGCTGTCGGCAGATGCAACATCCGGTGACAGCTCCACGTACGTCATCGAGAAGACCGAACTCGGGATCAGCGTCCCGGACAGCGAGTTTCGCCTCGCGCCACCTCCGGGCGTCAGCATACAGAGCGGCTCGCCGTACGACTACGGCGAAGTCGGCTCCTGACGACCCCGCGACCCACCGGCATGAGAATCGCCCTCATCACACTTGGCTGCCCCAAGAACCTCGTTGACGCGGAGGTTATGCTCGGCATTCTGGACCAGGCCGGCCACACGCTCGTCGCAAGCCCTGACGGGGCGGACCTCGCGCTGGTCAACACCTGCTCGTTCATTGCCTCCGCTGTCAAGGAGTCTACCGACGTTGTCGCCGGGTGTCTGGAGCTCAAGAAGCAGGGGCGGCTCGGCAGGGTCATCGTCGCAGGCTGTCTGCCGCAGCGGTACGGGGAACGTGTCTTCTCGATGTTGCCCGGTGTCGACGGCGTTGTCGGATGCTCGGACGTGGCCGCCATCGCGGAAGCTGTCGCAGGCGTGGGGCGCGGGCAGCCTGTCACCGCCGTGCACGAACCCGTGTTCCTCTATGACGACACGACGCCCCGCGTGCTCGGCACGCCAGACCACATCGCATACGTCAAGATCTCGGAAGGCTGCGACAACCGCTGCGCGTATTGCACGATCCCGTCGATCCGGGGACACCTCAGAAGCCGCATCCCGGGATCGGTCACACGCGAAATCACGGATCTCATCGACGCAGGGGTTCGAGAGGTCAATCTGATCGCCCAGGATACGACGGCCTACGGCACGGAGATTGCAGGACAAGCAACGCTCCCTGAACTCCTTGCCGCGATCGACGGGACCGGCATCGACTGGGTTCGCATCCTCTACACACACCCGGCGCACTTGACGGACGCCGTCA
>CAZNHF010000032.1:0-17277 GCA_964572375.1 uncultured bacterium
CGCATCGGGGGCGGGACATGTCATACGCACTTGTCGAGCAGTCGGGGGCCGAGCGCGTAGTGCACGTTCTACGCGAGGGCGAGCAGACCGTCGGGCGCTCATCTGAGTCGGAGATCCAGATCGGGCACTCGTCCGTCTCGCGTCACCACGCGCGCATCGTCGTGGACGGGGCGCGAGTCACGGTCGTCGATCTCGGGAGCAGGAACGGCACGTTCGTGAGCGGCGAGGCGGTCAGCGGCGAGACCGACGTACCCGCCGGCGCGGACGTATCATTTGCGAGTGTCTCCATGACGCTCGTCGACCGCGACGCGTCGAGGGCAACGGGCTGTGAGCTTGACTCCTCGGCCATCGTCAGCGCCATCATGGCGCCCTCTGATCTGAACACGCCCGGGCAGGGCCGCGGGAGCGGCTCGAGCCTCTTCCGCGTGCTCGCGGACGCGGGCGCCTTTCTCGTCTCCGAGAGACCGCTCGACGGCATCTATGAGGATGTGCTCGATCTGGTCGAGCGCGCCGTTGCGTGTGACCGTGCCGTCGTGCTCGTCCGTGATGACGGTGGAGAGCCCGTCGTCAAGGCCTCGCGAGTCAAGTCGCGTGTCGACGGTGACCGCCTGGTCCTGAGCAGCACGATGGTCCGGAGGGTCCTGGATGAGGGCGTGGCGCTTCTTACGACCGATGCGCAGAGCGACCCCAGGTTCGAGGGCAAGGAGAGCGTCGTGGCCCAGGGGATCAAGGCGGCGATGGCGGTGCCTCTTCACGACAACGAGCGTGTTATCGGACTCCTCTACGCCGACACGACCGACCCGGCCTTCTGGTACAACGACGACGAGCTCCGCGCGTTCACATCGCTTGCAAATCTCATAGCCGTGAAGATCACACAGTCCCGCCTTGCGGCCGCGGAGGAGGAGAGGAAGCGGCTCGAGCGTGAGCTCTCAACGGCGCGCGACATTCTGTCGAACATCCTGCCTGCGGAGCTGCCGGACGCCGAGGGATACGAGTTCTGCGTCTTCCATGAATCCTGCTTTGAGGTCGGGGGCGACCTCTATGATGTGAAGCACTTCGAGGACGGACGCACGCTCGTCTTTGTCGGTGACGTTGCCGGGAAGGGATTGGGCGCGGCTCTCCTCGTGTCGAGCATCGTGCCGATGACGCATGCCCTCCTCGAGGGCGAGACGGAACTCGTCGATGCGATCGGCAGGCTCAATCGTCAGGTCTTCCGGACGACCGACGCGGTCAGGTACGCGACGTTGTTCGTCGGGATGCTGGACAGACCCACGGGACGGCTCGTCTATGTCAACGCCGGGCACAATCCGCCGTATCTCATCGCGTCCGACGGGACTGTCAACGAGGTCGCCGCGACCGGCATGCCGGTCGGGATGATCGAGGCAGCTCCGTTCAGTGCGGGAGAGGTGACGCTCGAGCCGGGGTCCGTGCTCGCGGCGTTCAGCGATGGTGTGACCGAGGCCGAGCACGCTGACGGAAGTTTCTACGACGAGGAACGGCTGCTTGCCGTGCTCGACCGCGTGCGCTCAGGCTGCGCCCGGGACATCGTGTCGGGAGTCCGCGATGACGTCAAGGCGTTCGTGGGTGACCACGCGAAGTCGGATGATGTGACGCTGCTCGTCGTCCGCAGGTTGCCGGAGTAGAACGGTCCGCCATCACTACCCGCTCGTGGCTGCCGCCGCCGTCTCTCTGACCATGTGTCTGTGATTCCACACCGCGGCGCCGATAATGAGCCCGATCCCCACGAGGCTTACGGTGTCCGGCATCTCATTCCACAGTATGAGCGCCAGAACTCCCGCGAAGACGACGTGTGCGTAGTTGTAGATCGAGAGCCCGGTGGCGGGCGCCTGGTGGTAGGCGTACGTTAGGGCGAACTGCCCGATCGTGGCGAATACGCCCGCGCCCAGGAGCGCGAACCACTGGGCCGGGGTGGGCCGCGCGTAGCCGAGCGCGGTGGGGACCGCGGCAGCCGCGACCGCGACGAGCGAGAACCAGAACACGATCGTGTAGGGTGGAAGTTTTCCCCGGAGCGACCGGACGACCGTGTATGCACCGCCGGAGCACATCGCCGAGACCAGTCCCCCAACGGCCGGCAGCGCCCGGTAGTCGAGCTGGGGCTTGAGCACCAGGATCGCTCCCGCGAACGCCAGAAGGAGCGCGGGGAGGAGGTGCTTCGCGAGACGTTCCTTGAGGAACAGGACCGCGAAGATTGTCACGAAGAACGGCGACAGCTTGTTGAGGATCGTCGCATCGGCGAGGTTCAGGTGTTCGATGGCGTAGAAATACAGAGTCATCGCTCCGGTTCCGAACACACCACGGAGGATGAGGGCCGGGACGAGCCGTCCCTGCGCGAACGGGTTCTCGCGGTATCTGAGAGCCAGGGCGCCCATCGCGACGAGCGACACCACACTTCTGAAGAAGACCTTCTCAAAGACCGGGACATCTCCCGACAGTCTCACCATCACGCCGACCATCGAGAATGAGAGCGACGCCATGATGATAGCGAGCGCGGCGCGCCGCGCGTTGTCGGTCATGACCGGTGCGTGACCGATATGGAGTCCCCGCCTCACTGTCGCCGGTCCCGTTCGGAGGCTCCAAAGAGATGTCCGACCCGGCGCGACCATGCGTCGAGCCGTTCCGGCGAGGACGGGTACTGTCGGTAGAGCTTGTGGGCGGCTGCAGCCTGTCGTGCGGCTGAGATGAGACCCGTCACCAGAGCCGGGCGGCGGGCGGCACGGCCGACGATGGCGATGAGGTGGCGCGTGAACCTCCCGGGCGACGAACCGTAGAGCTCACGATAGGCCGCTCCGGCTCGTCCCAGTTCCTCGGCGAGGAACGAGAGGTCATCCTGCGAGAGTGTTGACATGAGTCGTCGGAGAATGTCTTGGGCGGCGTGCGGCGCTCCGATGCCCCGCATCGATTCTACGGCGTACGGCCAGAGCTCCTGGACGCTGGCGTCACGTTTGAGAGCCGCCCGACCGCCGATCTTCCCCGCAAGAGCGCCGGCGATGATCGATGGAGCGATGCCGCCGCCGTGGAGCGGGTTTGCGTGACATGCCGCGTCGCCGACCGATAGGAATCCGGGACCGACGACGCTCGCAAGCGGTCGACGAAGCGGGAGCATGCCGGTGCCCGCCCGGAGCGGTGGAAGGGCTTTCACATCGTCCCACGTCTCGAGCAGGCCGGCGAGGTGGGACCGGACGGGCCGGCCGACCCGTGCGAGGGTCCCGCCGAGACCGACGTTGGCCATGCGGGCGCCGACCGGGAAGAGCCAGCCGTAGCCGTCGGCCGCGCCCTCCGGCGCGATATGCACGCGGACGCGGTCGGGCCGCCGGAGCTCCTCGGCGAGCGGGACCAGTGCGTAGTGTCCGATGCCGACCTCGGATCTCAATGGTGTATCGGAGTGCGTGGGACCGCCGTGACGTGTGAGGACCGACCGATAGCCGGACGCGTCGATGACGACTCGCGCGGTGATGTCGCGCTCCTGCTCCTCCGTGTTGCGGAGGCGGACCACCTGGCTATCGCGGTCGGCCCACCCGACGCACGTCGTGTTGTCGAGGAGTTCCGCGCCGGCGTCGACGGCATCAGCGAGCAGTCGCTGACCGAATACGGCGCGGTTGAGGATCACGCCCGGCTCCTCCAGTTCGACGGAGCGTCCGCCGGATGACTGGAGGGCGCCCCCGGTGATCGTCGAGGCGATCTCTGTCTGTCGGGGCGGCGCGATCGACTCGGCAATGGCCGCGATGCCGTCGTTCGAGAGTGCGCCGCCGCACGCCTTTGTGCCGATCTCGTCGAGCGGCCGGGTATCAACAATGAGCGTCGTAACGCCCGCGCGGGCAGCCCAGAGGGCCGCCGCACACCCGCCGGTGCCGGCTCCGACAACGACAATGTCGCGTATGTCCCTTTCCCGTTTAGACATAGAGAGCTGAAGCTTACCAGTGGGCCGTTGCCAACGCAACCCGGGGCCGGTTGCTCGCATCATAACTGCGGGGTGCGTATGTGTGCCCGTGCCCCTGACAGTGCCTCTTGAAACACGGCACAAAACGTGCTATAATACACTCTGTCAAGAATTTAGAGACCGATTGCCCCCGCGAGCGGTAGATGGGGGCGTGTACCCCATGACTCCGGCGCACGGGCGCACTGCTGCGCACCGAGGCGTTCGGGGTAGGTGAGGAGTGTGGATCGCATGCGCGGACCGAACAGGCTGGCAAGTGCATGGCTCGTCGCTCTTCTCGCGCTTCTGGTGGTTGTCCTTCCACTCATCGCGTTCGCGGAAGTGGACCGGGAAGTGACGCCCGAGGAGCAGGCGAGAATCGACGCGCTCAACGACCGCAACACGCAGTTGGGTTATGACTGGATCGCGGGGCCGACGGGCGTTTCGAATCTGACGCCCGAGCAGAAGGCGCGCCGTCTTGGCGGCGAGATCCCGGCCGACATCCTTGCGGAGTTTGAGGCGATGCTGCCCGACCCGGCGGTCGAGCGCATGATGTTCCGCACGAGCTTCGACTGGCGCGACTACGACGGCGTGACCTCCGCCAAGGACCAGGCGGACTGCGGTTCCTGCTGGGCGTTCGGAGCTTCCAGCGCGACCGAGGCTCACGTGCGGATCGCAGAGGGCGTCATCGTTGACGTCTCCGAGCAGCAGATCATCGACTGCAATGATCAGGGTTCCGATTGCGACGGCGGCTGGGCCGGAGCTGCGTACGAGGTGCAGAAGAGTCCTGGCGCCGTGAGCGAGGAGGACATTCCGTACCTCGCCGACGACAACCAGAGCTGTCGTCAGCGTCGCTACGACAAAGTCGCGATCATCGACGGCAGCGCCAATGTCTCAAACACTGTGGCCAGTCTCAAAAACGCCATCGAGACCTACGGCCCGCTGTCCGTCGGCATGTGTGTCTACGACGACTTCTACAACTACAACAGCGGGTGTTACGAGAACCCTGGTACCGACTTCACGAACCACGTTGTGCTGATGCTGGGATGGGACGATTCGATGTGCGGGGGCGCGGGCGCGTGGATCTGCAAGAACAGCTGGGGTACGGACTTCGGCGAGAACGGGTTCTTCTACATCAAGTACGGAACCTGCCGCATCGGCAGCGGCGCGATGCGTCCGATCAATGCGCACACGCCGAAGACGATTCTGGTACCCGACGAGTACGCGTCGATCCAGACGGCCATCGACAACTCCAACCGCGGCGACGTCATCAGGATTGCCACGGGCACGTACAATGAGGCAATCGTTCTCGGCGACTATCGCTCTGTCATCGGGGGTTACGATCCTACATTCACCTACCGTGACCCCGATGTCTACCCGGTCATCATCAATGCGGGCGGCGCGGGCCACGGAATCTACGTGGAGAATACCGACGACGTCCTTATCGACGGCGTGAAGGTAACGGGCGCGACCGGGACGTACTCCGGCGTCTATGTCAAGGGGACGACGGCGACCATTCAGAACGTCGAAGTCTACGGCTGCTGGCGCGGTCTTACGTCGACCTACGGAACTCACGCGCCGACCGGCGACGTCATCGTCGAGCTCTCAAGCTTCCACGACAACACCGGGGCGGGGATTTTCCTCAACGACGTTCCGAACACCGCTGTGCGTCTGTACTATGTTTCGTCGTATGACAACGGTGCGACCGGTATCTATTCCTACTCGACCGACGTCACGATCGAGAACTGCACGTTCGCCGGCAACGGTATCGAGGGCGGCATCGATCTCAGATCCTCGACGGGCAATATGATCAAGAACAACATCATCGCGTCGAACACCGGTTATGGCATCACATGCACGAGCGCTACCCCCGACATCTCGTACAACGACGTTTGGGACAACTCGAGCGGCAGCTACAACGGCTGCACCGCGGGAGCGGGCGACATCTCGGTCGACCCGATCTTCTGCGACGCCACCGGCGGCGTCTACTCGGTTCACGCGACCTCCCCGACGCTCACGCAGGGCGTCCCGGGCGTGCCCATGGGCGCGCTCGGCATCGGTTGTCCGGAAGGTCCGCAGGATCTCGAGATCGCGCAGAACGGCGCTTCGCTGGAGCTGACATGGAACGAGCCGCCGGCATCGCGCGCTACCGTCGATTACTACGTCGTCTACCGCGACACGGTTGCCATCCCGACGATCCAGGTGGCAACGGTTGATGCGCCGGCGACGTCGTTCACCGACATCACGATCCCTGCGTGCGAGCTCAACTATTACCGCGTGTCCGCCGTCGATGACGGTGGTCTCGAGGGCGCGCCGTCGAACAAGGTGTTCGGCGAGCTCTGCTACGCCGGTCCGACATCGCTCGTAGCGACGTTCAGCGAGGGCGCGAACGAACTCTCGTGGGCGGCGGGTACCGGCTCCATCGATCACTACATCGTCAATCGGGGAACGGTTCTGGCCGAGCCCGAGTCGCTCGCGACCGTGTCGGCTGCGGAGACTGACTTCGTCGACGTGGCGACGAGCGGGTGTCCGCGGGACAACTACCGCTACGAGATCGTTCCCGTCTATGACACCGGCTGGCACGGTGAGCCGTCGGCGCAGGCCTCGGTCGATCCGGCACCGTCACCGCCCGAAGGCATCACCATCGAATGGTCCGTCGACGACATCGTGCTCAACTGGAATTGGAACTGCGAGAGCGACTTCAGGCGCTACTGGGTCTATCGCGACACAATTCCGTTCTCCGATCCGATCGACAGCGACCGTCTCGTCGCGTTCATTCCGGACACGACGCACGTCGACACGGACATGAACCACAACAAGACGTGGTTCTATCGCATTGCTGCGAGCGACGCCGAGTCGCAGAAGAGCGTCTACTCTGAGATGGTGTGGCTCGGGATCGGCCAGACACTTGCCGTGCCTGCTCCATACGCGACCATCCAGGCGGCCATCGATGCGGCGGCCGCGATCGACACCGTCCTCGTGGCGGCCGGAACGTACGATGAGCACATCACGCTCAAGGACGGAGTGCTCGTGATGAGCGCCGCCGGTCCGGTAACGACGACGATCCGCTCGTCGAGCGGGAACGTCGTTTCGGCGACCGGTCTCGGTGACCTCACGCTGCTCAACGGGTTCACCGTAGACGGGCAGGGCACGGCCATGAACGGTCTGCAGATCATCGACTCGGTCATCCGCGTCCAGGACTGCGTGATCACGGGGTGCAACAACGGAGTGAACCTGACTTTCGGCGCGAAGCCGACCGTCAGCGGCACGACGTTGGAACTGTGTCAGTACGGAGCGGCGCTTGCGGATTCTGCGGCACCGTTCTTCTCGGGCTGCACATTCAGCGACAACTCCTTCGCCGGTGTCTACAACCAGAGCGTTCCGGGTCCTCAGATCGGGCGCACTCTCGCCGATGCCTGCGACTTCGCGAACAACGCGTACTTCCACGTGTTCAACCTCGCGGCGGTCGAGCTGGACGCCGAGTACAACTACTGGGGTGACGCCTGCGTGGAGGCGGCGTGGTTCTACGGGCTCGTCGACTACACTCCGTGGACCGATTCGGCTCACACGGAGATCTACACCGAATGCTCGAACAGCGTGCCGGGCGAGGGCGCACCTGAGAAGGCGTTCGTGACGCACAATTTCCCGAATCCGTTCAACCCGTCGACCGCGATCCAGTATGCGATCCGGCAGCCGGGTCAGGTCGTGCTCTCGATCTACGATCTGAAGGGCCGCATGGTCCGCAGCCTCGTCAACGAGTCGCAGGGCGCCGGCGTCTACACCGTCGTGTGGCAGGGCAGAGACGACGAGGGCAGGCAGCTCGGGTCGGGCGTCTATTTCTACCGCATTGATGCGCCGGGTGTCTCCGAGCGCCGCAAGATGGTGATGCTGAAGTAGCATGACGCGTCTGAGACGACGGCAGGGGAGCGACGGCGTCACGCGGTCGCTTTGAAGATGACGAGAGGGGGTCGGGCATACGCTCGGCCCCCTCTTCTTTGTGGATCGCCGCCGGGCGCGGGGCTTGCCGGGCGCGGGGCTTGCCGGGCGCGGGGCTTGCCGGCCATGGGGCTTGCCAGCCGTGGGGTTCACCGGAAGCGCGGTGCGGCCGGGCGGGATGCTGTGGTGGGGAGACGCGGTGTGGTACGCCACACTGACTGAACATCATTGACAAGTCGGTGTGGATTGGGTATTATCTTGTTGTTGCCACCATCCTGATGAGAGAGAGAACTGGAGCCGTTGTCCGCGGGTCGAGCCTGCGGGGGACGGAGGCCGTTGCGTGTCTGGGCTGAAGTCACGCGGGTGTCATTCAGGAGGAGTAGAACGATGCGCAATCGCTATCTCGTATTGTTGGTCCTTGGTGTTGTCGCGCTGCTCTCGACCGCGGCGCCTGGGCAGTACGTGAACTACGGCCTGTACTGGGCTGACGAGACCAACGGGCTAATCTGGGCCTATCCCGATTCGGTCGGCACCGTCATTAACGCGCAGGTACCGTTCAGTTCGATCACGTCGCTGGCGATCAGCCAGGACGGCGGCGTTCTCGTCGGGCAGTACTTCGACGGGATCGCGCACATCGACCCGGCGACCGCCGATGTCGAGATACTGGATCCGTACGCGTACAACGTCGGTGAGCTCTGCGAGGATGGCGAGACCGGCGACATCTTCTGGATCAACGGGACCGGGTACTACGAGCTCTGGGTCCTTCTCGACGGACAGACCACGAGCCAGGTAGCCTACTCGTTCAGCGACCAGCCTCTCGACATTGACGTCATCCCGTACGGTCCGCACGCCGGCAACCTCCTCGTGCTTCTCGACTCGTACGGCGTCGACCCGAAGCTCGTCGAGGTGGAGCGCACGGGGGCGTACGAATTCTCCATCATCGACACGGTCGAAACGATGTGGGAGGGCAATCCGCAGGCTTTCTCGTTCATGCCCGACGGGACGGTCATCGTGATCGATTTCATCGACGGGATGACGCTGTACGATCTCGATGACGGCTACATCGCCGAGCTCGGCTCGCTCCAGGCCACCGGCCTCGTAGATATCAGCGTCGGCGCGGACGGGACTATCTATGTCTATGACTCGTACATGGGATACGTCCTCAGGTTCGACCAGGCGGGCAACCAGATATTCCCGGCGCTATATGGTCCGGTCGAGGGTGGCGCCATCGAGGCCGTCGGCTACGTTCCGACGCCGTCCGGGTCGAACGTCACGGTGAACCCGCTTTCCAACGTCGACGTGTTGTTCGAGGAGGTCACCAACGGCGGCTACACGTCCGCGCAGACCTTCGAGACGAGCAGCAGAACGAGCCCCGGCGGCAACACCATTCCCGCCTTTGCGAATCCGCCGGGAGGACGCACTGACTTCACGTACATCAGCGCCACGACGAGCGCCGTCTATGAGAACCTCATCCAGGTCGACATCTATCTGCCGGGCAGCCGCTTCTTCGTCGCGCAGGGTACGGGCGGGGAGTTCTACGATGTGACCGTCGTCGGGAGCATCGAGGACGCGCGTGGTGTGATCTCGCGGTTCGATTCGCCGGTCGGCGTTCCAACCGGCGACAGGCTGACCGAAGGACCGACCGAGTTCGTCCTCGTCGAGGACACGCGGGCTGTGACTGAGGTGGTGAACGCGAAGTTCGCGCGACTCGTCGCGATCCTGGCCGGCGAGCAGGATTCGCCCTCAGCGGTTAAGAACCTTATCTATGTCCGCAAGTATCTTCTCAGGCGCACGCTGCGCGCGTACAGGCTGTATGTGGAGGGCAATGAACCGGGTGCCATTGCCGAGCTAGCGATGATGAACGCCGACATCCGTCTGCTCGCCGGATGGCGCATCCCGAACTCATCCGAGAGCCCGTACGGCAACGTTGCGGGAGATCTCCTGTCGCTGTCAAAGACGCTGATGTTCAGCCTGGGTCTGCTCACCGACTCGGTTCGTGACGCCGGTATCGACGAGCCGATCGACCGGCTGGCTCTCGTGGCGCCGAACCCGGTGTACGGCGAGTGCCGGATGCAGCTCTCGGGCCCCGCGGGCGCTCGTGCCGTGGCGGCCATCTACACCGTGAGCGGGCGGTTCGTGACTACGCTGTTCGATGGCGAGCTCGAAGGCGGAAGCCATGAGCTCATCTGGGACGGCACTGACAGCTCGGGTCGGAAGGTCGCATCGGGCGTCTATCTGACCCGTGTCATGGCCGGCGCGGAGGCTGCGACGGGCAAGCTGGTTCTCATCAGGTAGCGGCCTACGCAAAGCGGTTGCGATTCGTGGTGGCGCGGACGGCGGTGACGCCGGCCGCGTCGCCGCATATTGGCCAGCCATCCTCTCTTGGGGGTGGTACTTCCGGTAGGCTTTCTGGTAATCTCCGGTCCGGGTGATTGCTGCTCACACTTCGAGGGTTGACGATGATCGGCAGGACGATCACACACTATCGGATCGTGGACGAACTCGGGCGAGGCGGCATGGGTGTCGTCTACGTCGCCGAGGACATGAAGCTGGGGCGCAAGGTCGCGATCAAGATGCTCGCTCGCGACGTGACCGGCGACCGGGAGCGTGTGGAGCGGTTCGTCCGTGAGGCGCAGGCGGCGTCCGCTGTCAACCATCCCAACATCGCCACAATCTACGAGATCGACGAAGCGGACGGGGCGACCTTCATCGCCATGGAGCTCGTTGAGGGGAACACGCTCCGGGCCCGCATGGACGCCGGTGACATGAGACCGGACGGCGTGCTCGATGTCGCGCTCCAGGTCTGCTCCGGGCTCGCGAAGGCGCACGAACTCGGTATCGTTCATCGCGACATCAAACCCGAGAACGTCATCGTCCGCCCGGACGGTATCGCGAAGATCCTCGACTTCGGTCTGGCGAAGCTCACGGAATCGAGCGGAGAGACCGACGCCACAGGCGCAATGGAGCTCACGCAGGCAGGCGTCGTTCTGGGGACGGCCAGGTACATGTCGCCGGAGCAGGCGCAGGGCGCGCCCGTCGACGTCCGGAGCGATGTCTTCTCGGTCGGCGCGCTCATCTACGAGATGATCGCCGGACATCCCGCGTTCGACGGACAGAACCGGATGCAGCTCCTCTACGCGGTTGTGAACGCGTCGCCCGAGCCGATCGCCGCCGATGGCACATACCCTGCCGGGCTTCACGACATTCTGGCCCGAACGCTCGCCAAGATCCCATCCGACCGATACGCCAATTGTGGCGAGCTCGCCGGTGCGCTCACGGCGGTCAAGACCGGCGCGGCATCGGCAGGTGCGGCCGCCGCCGGCGCGCGGACCGGTCAGGCATGGACGGCCGCGACCGGTGTCGTCCCTCACGCGGGCGGCATGACGGTCGTCGCTGCCGGTCCCGAGTCGCCGCGCCACGCGGTCGCCGTTCTCCCGTTCAAGAACACCACCGGCGCTCCGGACGCCGATTGGATGCGCTCCGGTCTCCAGGAGATGCTCTCGAGCGACCTCACACACATCCCGACCGTCCGGGTCGTCCAGCCGGACCGCCTCAATGCGGTTCTCGCGGATCTCAAGCTCGGGCCGGATTCTCTCTTCGATGACGTGACCGTCAAGTCCGTGAGCGAGTTCCTCAACGTCGACACCATCGTCAGTGGCAGCTACCTCAAGCTGGGTCCCGCAAGCCGGATCGATGTGCGTATCACGAGACCGGGGACAGCGGAAGAGGCGCACGTCAAGGTGGAGTCGAAGGACGAGGCCGAGCTCTTTGGAATGGTGGCTCACATCGCGGCCGAGATCCTTCGTTCGATAGAGACCGGGACCGACCGGGATCTCGTCGCGACGATGGTGGGAGAAGGAGGATCTGGGAGCCCCGGCGCGGTGAAGTCGTACGTTGACGGTCTCGCGAAGCTCCACCAGGGGAATAACATCGAAGCCGTGGCGCTTCTGACGGATGCCAGCGAGAGCGATCCCGAATTCGCGATGGCGTACACGTATCTCGGCGAGGCGCTCCTGAACCTGGGACGCGACGCCGAGGCCGGGGAGGCGCTCGGCAGGGCGGTTGAGCTTGCCGGTCGACTCTCACGGCCGGACAGACTCTTCATCACCGCGCGAGAGGCGATGGCGTCCGGCGACGTCCGGAGGGCCATCGAGGCGTTTGAGGAGCTGACCCGTCTTCTGCCGAACAACCTCGGCGCGATCTACGAACTCGCCCTCGCCTACGAGCTCGAAGGCGAATGGGCGCTCTCCACGAAGAACCTGCGCCGGGTCGTCGAACTCGACCCGAAGTTCGTGACTGCGCTCTTCGCACTCGGCCGGGTGCACATCAAGGAGGGAAACTGCGAGGCGTCGCTCGACTATCTGCACCGAGCGCTCTCACTCAATGTGCTCGCCGGAAACAAGGAAGGCGAGGCGACCGTCCTCAACGCGATCGGGCTCGCGCATTTCTGGCTCGACCGGCACAAGGACGCCATCAAGTACTACGCGCAGAGCCTTGAGATCAAGCGAGAGATCGGCGACCGCCGCGGCATGAGCGCAACGCTATCGAACATGGCCGTCGTTTATCAGGTCCGCGGCGAGTACGAACGGTCGGTGACCACCTACAAGGAGGCGCTCGCGATCAGCGAGGAGCTGGGCGACCGGCAGGGCGTGGCCGAGAATCTCATCAATCTCGGAACGGTCTACGAGGAGCAGTGCCTGCTCGAGGAGGCACTCGAGAGCTACAAGCAGGCGCTCACGATCGAGTCGGAACTCGGTGATCGCATGGCGGAGATCCTCTGCCTCAACGATATCGGGAACCTCTACATCACGCAGGGCAGGATCGACGACGCCGAGGTCTACATAGAGCGGGCGCTCGATGCGCGGCGTCAGCTCGGGGAGAAGAAGGGGATCGCGATCTCTCTGAACTGTCTCGGCAACATCGAGCAGCTCCGCGGGCGGCACGACAGGGCGATGACTCGCTACCTCGAGGCTCTGGGTCTCGTGCGTGAGATCAAGTGGCGGAGCGGCGAGGCGGAAACGCTTTCGCATATGGCGACTGTCATGGCAGCGCACGGCCGCTACGCAGCCGCGCTCGAGTCACATCAGGAAGCCACGGCGATCTACGAGGCGCTTGGCGATGTCAACGGCCTCGCCGTGACGGTGGCCGCCGTCTCGTCGGTGGAGTGCTCGCTCGGACGCTGCGACGATGCTCTATCGACCGCTGGACGCGCATACGAGCTGGCGCAGGAGGTCGACAACGAGGACCTCGTCGCGGGTGCACTCCTTGCGCGCGCGCGTGTGCGGCTCATGGCGGGCGACGCATCGGCGGCGCTCGAAGATCTGAGGCTGGCGGGCGCGACGGCGGAAGCAGGCGGCGCGACGGTGTCGCGGCTCAAGGTGGCCGTCGAACTCGGGCATGCGCTCGGGAGGGAGAGCGACGTCGATGCCGCGCTCGTGACACTCGGAACGACGGCGAAGGAGGCGGCAGGGCTCCGGCTCGGTTCGATCGCTGCCGAGGCTGAACTCCGGCGCGCTGGCGTTCTGCTTCGTGCTGAGCGGCTTGATGAGGCGTTGGCAAGCGCGGCGTCAGCCGCGGAGCGTGAGGCAGTGCTGGCCGATCGGGGTCTCGCCGTGCTGGCTCACGCGACGGTGGGCGTGGCCGTTGCCCGTACCGGCGGAGACCCGTCCGTCCACGTGCGCTCGGCCCTGTCGGCGGCAGCGGCTGTGGTCGCGGAGAGCGGCTCCATCGGAGGCGGGTTCCTCAGGAGACCCGACATCGCCGAGGCGCTACACACGCTCGCGGGCGCGCTCGATGAGAGCGGGCACGCGGAACTCGCCAGGGGCGTCAGGGAGCTTCATGGCTAGAGCCTGCGCCGGAGCGACGAGTCGCGCAACGGCGCTGTCCTGTGGCATGGCGACGACCTACCCCAGAGCGATGACGACGCCCCCCACGCTCATCAGCGCGGCCCCGACGATGCGGAACCTGAGGTTCCTCTCCTTGAACACGTAGTACCCCAGGAGCACCCCCACGACTATCCCGGCCCGCTTGATCGCTGTGACATGGCTGGCGAGCGCCATCCCGAGGACGCGGTCTCTACGGTTCCTTCGTGTCCGGAGTCTGTTGCTCCCGAAAGGCCTGCATGCTAGGCTACGCGGCATGAAGGTACTCGCCGCATATCCGTGGCCGTCGTTCTGGTCGATGGGCGAGGGACGGGGCGCCCCGTCCTTCTTCCTCTCCGTTACGAGTTTCCCGAAGCACGGCCACGAGATGCACGTTGTGATGCCGGGGCTTCCGGGCTGTGCGGCCGAGGAGGACTACCACGGGGCGACGCTCTACAGGTTCCCGACCACTGTCGATTTCATGCCGGACGCCTCGTCCGGCAAGCTGGTACAGCACTGGCGGATGTTCACGTCCTATCGACAGTGGATGGCCGCCGCCGTCCCGGCGCTCCGCGCGGTCGCTTCGCGCGTCGAGCCGGACGCTCTCTTCGGGATGGGCGCACTCGGAGCTCCAGCCGCCCGCGTGGTCGCGCGGGAGCTCGATGTACCGAACGTGACCAGGCTCTTCGGCACATCGATCGGAGAGGTTCTCGGACACCCACTCAAGTACCGCCTCCGCTACCGCGAGATCAACGCGTTCCGCACACCGGCGAACGCGATCATTCTCTGTGACGACGGCTCCGGTGGTGATGAGATCGCCAGGATGCTCGGCGTCGACATGGGTGCCCTGCGTTTCTGGCCGAACGGCGTCGACAGGGAACTTCTGCGCGGCCCGGCTGTTGCCGACGGGCTTCGCAGGCGACTCGAGATCCCGGCCGAGGCGCCTGTAGTGCTTTCCGTCTCCCGGCTGGACGGTGAGAAGCGAGTCGACCGGCTCCTCAGGGCGGCGCCCGAACTCCTGCGCCGCGTCCCCACCGCCATTATCCTAATCGCCGGTGACGGCCCCGCACGGCGCGAGCTCGACGAGCTGGCCGTGAAGCTCGGAGTTTTCGGGAGCGTCAGGTTCTCAGGCGTTCTGGAGCGTGAGGAGCTTGCGGCTTCATACCATCTCGCCTCGGTCTTCGTCACGCTCTCGGAGCGTACGAACGTCCTTAACCCGCTTCACGAGGCGATGACCGCAGGGCTACCGGTCGTAGCACTCGACACAGGACGGACGGCTATGGTCGTGCGCGACGGGGAGACCGGCGTACTCGTGGCGAGAGACGCGGTGACGCGTCTTGGTGGGATGCTCGCCGATCTCCTAGAAGATGGCGAGCGGCGCGAGAGGCTGGGACGAGCGGCGGCAGCTGATGCGGAGGTGCGGCTCCCGACCGTCGAGGAGCGGCAGCGGATGGAAGTCGACGTGGTAGCCGAGGTCATCCGAACGCGGAGACCTCACGCGGGGACGGAGGCGACGTGAGCGAACGGCGCGAGCGCGAGACCACGGTCGATCCTGTTGTGGCTGCCGGCGGCCAGGACGGCGAGGGACACGGTCGGACGGTTCTCAGACACAGCCTGATGACGTTCGGGACGAGGATGGCAATCGTCCTCGTGAACATCCCGACGTCGATCCTCGTGGCGCGCCTGCTCGGCGTTGACGGACAGGGCATCTATGCGTCGGCCATCATATTTCCCTCGATGTTCGCGTTCATCGGTCTCCTCGGCGTCGATTCGGCGCACACGTATCTGCTGTCAAGAAAGCGCTATCCGCTCTCCGCAATCAACGGGCAGAGTCTGATCCTGACCCTGCTCTTCTCGGTGGTCCTCGTGACGGCGTACCTGATCTTCCTCCACTTCTACGACGGCGCGGCCGAGCCGATACTACGGCCGAGCCTGACGTTTGGAGCGCTTCTCATTCCGGTGCTCCTCGCGAAGTACTTCTCGGTCGCGCTCTTCCTCGGTCTTCAGCGCATCCGTTGGTTCAATATTGCGAATTTCATTCAGGCCGCCGGGCTTCTCGGTCTGATGTGCCTCAACCTCTTCGTGTTCGATGGCGGAGTGATGGGCGCGCTCGTCGCATACCTCATCAGTGAGATGGCGGTCGTCGTCGTCGGACTCTGGGCCGCCGTGAGAGCGTCGTGCGCGGCGGGCGAGAACGGAGCGCCGGAACCCCTGCTGTCCCGGCCATCCCGCGGGCTCTTCAGAACGTCGATCGTCTACGGGGTTCAGGGACATGCCGGGAACATACTCACGCAATTCACCTATCGATTCGATATGTTTCTCGTTCTCTCGATCGTCGGCGTACACGCGCAGGGATTCTATTCGATCTCGGTTCTCATGGCCGAGAAACTGTCGCACATCCCGCAGTCGGTACAGGTGGTGCTTTTCCCGAAACTCTCGTCGATGAGCGTGGACGAGGCGAACGAACTCACGCCTCGGGTTCTCCGGAGTTCCCTCTTCATTACGGCCGTTGCGGGAGTCGTTCTCTATCTTCTGAGTCGTCCACTCCTGGTGCTCTTCTACTCGACCGAGTTTCTCCCGGCGCTCGAGGCGTTTCAGATTCTCATCCCCGGGATCGTCATGCTCTCGGCAGCGAAGATCCTCTCGAGCGACTTCTCCGGTCGCGACAAGCGGCTCTACCAGACGGCCGCGACGGGCGTGGCGTTCGCATTGAACGTTGGGCTCTGCTTCCTGTGGATTCCAGCGCGGGGGATAGAGGGTGCTGCGTGGGCGTCGACCGCGGCGTACACACTCCAGAGCGTTCTCATGCTCGCGTTCTTCAGAAGGCTGTCGGGGAAGAGCGTGGTCGAGAGCACGCTCGTCAGGGGAGAGGACTTCGCGCTCTACGGACGGACTCTGCGGAGGCTCATCTCGCGGAGCAGGTAGGGTCGAAGCCTCGTGGCCACTGGCGACGGGCCTGACGATTGCGCGAAGCGGCCGCGCAGTCGCACAGTTTGCGACTGCCAATCCGTCGCTTGCGACGGCCCTACATAGGCGGCGGGGACAACTCGCCGACCGGCAGCTTCACAAAGAACGATGTTCCCACCCCGGTCTCGCTCTTCACCCAGATCTCTCCGTGATGTCGCTCGACGATGCCGTACGCGATCGAGAGGCCGAGGCCGGTGCCTCGACCGACCTCCTTCGTCGTGAAGAACGGTTCGAAGATCTTCTCGATGCGGTCGTCGGGAATGCCAGGGCCCGTGTCGCGGACCTCGATGCGCACCGAGCGTCCCTCTTCGATGATCTCCGTGACGACCGTTAGAGTGCCCTTGCCGTCCATGGCCTGCGCCGCGTTCAGGATGATGTTTATGAACACTTCCTGCATCTGCGTCACGTCGAAGTTCAGAAGCGGCACGCTCGGGTTGTAGTCCTTCACGATCTCGATGTTGTGGAAGATCGCCTGGTGCTCGAGGAGTGCGATGACCTCGTTGAGCACGAGGTTGAGGTTCGACTCGGTCCGCTCCGGTTTCGTCTGTCTGGCGAAGTCGAGAAGTCCCTTCACGATCT
>CAZNHF010000033.1:0-17092 GCA_964572375.1 uncultured bacterium
TCGACAATCTCCTTCTCCTCGGCCTCAGTCGGATAGTCGACCATAATGGAGAACATGAACCGGTCGAGCTGAGCCTCGGGAAGAGGATAGGTCCCCTCGAGTTCGATCGGATTCTGTGTGGCGAGCACGAAGAACGGGAGCGCGAGCGAGTATGTGTTCCCGCCGGTCGAGACTTGCTTCTCCTGCATCGCCTGGAGGAGCGCCGCCTGAGTCTTTGGAGGCGTCCGGTTGATCTCGTCGGCGAGCACGACGTTCGCGAAGACGGGGCCGCGGATGAACTTGAAGCTCCGCCCGTGCGTGACAGGGTCCTCTTCGATGATGTCGGTACCCGTGATGTCCGACGGCATGAGGTCCGGCGTAAACTGGATGCGCTTGAAGGAGAGGTCGAGAACACTGGCGAGCGTGCTCACCATGAGCGTTTTCGCGAGCCCCGGCACACCGATCAGCAGGCAGTGCCCGTCGGCCAGGATGGAGATGAGAAGCTCCTCGATCACCGCATTCTGTCCAACGATGACCTTCCGGATCTCACCCACGATCCGGTCGCGCGCTCCGGCGAGCGCCTCGACGGCGGCGAGGTCGCCGCGGCCCTTGGTCTCATCTGTCATGTGGCTCCTCCCGGTGGCATATGAACACATATAGCCGCCGCGCCAGCCCGTTCGTGGGCCCGCGCCGCGGTTCGTCGTCATTCTATGGCGGCGTCGATGCCGAATCCGTGCAGCACGTTGGATTCGACAACGTCACCGTGGGGTCAGTTTAGCAGTGAGGGAGAGATGACGCAAGGGGGCAGCGACCAGCGCGGGGTCGATGTTCCGTCCATCCCTGGCTCATCGCATCGCGCAGGGCACCGGTCAGCTCATGGCGCTCAGGATAACATCAAGCGCCTGGAGGAACTGCGAACGGTCCCGCTTGTCGAACGGGCTGGGACCCCCGGTCTGGATGCCCATCTCGCGGAGCTCCGCCGACAGCTCGCGGCGCGCCATCGCCTCCCCGATCGATTCCGCGGTGAATTCGCGGCCCCGGTGGCCGAGGACGCGGGCCCCGGTCTTGAGACAGCGGTCGGCGAGCGGGATGTCAGCGGTGATGACCAGGTCCTCCGCGCTGACGCGCTCGACGATCCAGTCGTCGGCCGCGTCGAAGTCGCCCTTCACGACAACGAGTTCGATCGAATCGGAGTCCGGCGTGCGCATCCACGCCTCGGCGACGACCGTGACGGGGATCGCATAGCGCTTCGCAACGCGATAGACCTCATCCTTGACCGGGCACGCGTCACCATCGACGTAGATACGGGGCATGACTCACTCCGAATGACTATGGAAGGAGGCTCGCGCGAGCATAGCACGGACGCAATGCGGCGGCCCCGATTGATCGAGACCGCCGCATGAGTTCAGACTATCGGTACATCGCTTTGATGGCACCCCAGCTGGAGTTCTCGACGGGGTCGTAATCGTCGCACCAGCCACAGTTCTCGACGGTCGGCATCGGGTCCATAAGGACCCCGCCGTTCGACGCGACGCAGTAGTAGAAGACGTCCCCCGCACCGTTCGTGATCCATCGCGGATAGTCCGGATGGTCAACCAGACGGATCTGACCGGGTACCCCAAGGTAGAACAAGCTCGCACTGGCAACGACTACCGGGGCGTCGTAGATCGGTTCCGTCGACGAGAGCGTGATACCGGTGGTGTAGTCGCCGATGGCAAGGCCTCCGGGGAGCAGACTCGACCAGCTTGCCGGCGCGCTCACCCCCGCGTCCACCGAGACCGCAAAGGAGATGGTCACAACATTGTGTTCAGGCAGCTGGGGGCACGTGACTGCGATGTAGACCGTGCCCGCCGTGTAGGCAGCAGGGTCTACGCGCGCCAGAAAGTTTCCCGTCGGATCGAACGTGATGCCTGCGGCGGGCCAGTAGACCACCGGGTTCGCCGCGGCGACGGAGACGATAAGGGCGAGAGTCAGTACAGCGATTGCTGCGCGCATGTGCGCCTCCCTGTGGAGTCGCGCCCCCGTTCTCGACGATGCAGGGCGGGGCCGCGACTGCTCGTACAGCGTCTCACTACCGATACAGCGCCTTGATCGTACCCCAGTTGACCTCGTCGACCGGGTTCATCGGTTCGCAGAACCAGCAGTAGTCGTCCACGATCTGATGCGGCTGACCGAGGCCGGCGTTGTTGACAAGGCAGTACGGGTACATCTCACCCATGCCGGTCGTGACCCAGCGAGGATAGTCGGGATGGTCGAGAACCATCAGATACCCGGGCGTCATGTAGAGGAGATCGATCCGGGCCACGAGCACCTGTGAAGTGGTGATCGGCTCCGTGGCGGCCAGTGTGATGCCCGTCTCCCAGTCGCCGGTGATGACGACATTCGAGATGAGACTCGTGTAGCCGGTCGCGACCATCGATCCGGGCGTGTAGCCGATGGCGAACGAGATCGTCGACAGACTGGTGTACACGCCCCCCTGGCCACAGGTCATGACCAGATAGGCCGAGCTGTTCGTGTACGGCGCCTGGTAGATCTCCGGCTCGTACGCGCCATTGTCGGTGAACGTCAGCGACACAGCGGGCCAGTCGGGCAGCGGGTTGGCGACTGCTGCACTGAACAGCAGAACGAGCGACAGGACAACGATCACAAAGCGCATTTGCGGCCTCCTTGGTTGGAGTGCGCCGGTCGAATTGCCCCCTGCAGGTTACGTCCCCATAGTACAACTTTTTTAGTGAGGCGGGAACAGCTTTGGCCCGTCGCCCGGATAGCCGGTACATGACCGGGCGGCGCCTGATGAGCGGTGCCGTCAGACATCCCCTCGTGTATACTGAAACCACCACAGGGTCGCATCTTGGAGATGAGATGACTCGCCATTCAGTCCTTGCGCTCTTTCCTCTTCTTCTGCTTGCCGTGGCTCTGCCGGCGTCCGCGTCCGGCGCACCGGCGCCACCGCCGACCGTGCGCGCGCCGCTGGCGATGCTCGCCGGCGATGTTCCCTGGCCGGCCTCGGAGCGCACGGTCACGGTCACTGCAGGCGACGGCATCGGCGGGTTCCCCGCCGACCCACGATCCGGCGACGCCCGTGGCGACCTCCTCCCCCGCATCCCGCCGGACGAGTTCCTCGCATCGCTCATGGACTCGGTGAAACTCAACAACATCACCGTAACAATTCAGCGGCTGCAGGACTTCTGCACGCGGTACGTCGTGAGCGACTCCTGCCTGGCGTCCGCCACGTGGCTCGCTGACGAATTCGCGGAGTCAGGCTACGTGGACGTCTCCTACGACACATTCCGCTGCTGGTCGTACCAGGACACGGTCGACGCCGCGAACATCATCGCGGTCAAACCGGGGGCGACGCGACCCGATGAGTACGTCGTCATCGGCGGACACTACGACTCCATCTCAACCGAGAACTTTCACGATCCATTCGCCTACGCGCCGGGCGCCGACGACAACGCGACCGGAGTCGCCGGCGTACTCGAGGCCGCACGCATCCTCGCCCCGCTCGAGCTGGAACGGAGCGTCATCTTCGCGCTCTGGTCCGGCGAGGAGGTGGGGCTTCGCGGAAGCCGCGCCTGGGTCGCTGATGCCGTCGACGCCGGTATGGACATCGTCGCGTATCTCAACATGGACGTCATCGGATACACCGACGAGGACCCGCCGGTCGCCGTCGTCTACTGCGATACGACATCGCTCGCCATCGCCGGGCTCATGCAGGACCTCATCATCGACCACACCCCGTACGACTGCGTCACGACCGTCCAGCCGATCGGCGCTAGCGACCAGAACAGCTTCTGGGAGCAGGGCTTCAACGTGCTCGACACCTCCAGCGGCGCCGGCTGGTCACCCTATCACCACACGCCGAACGATATCATCGACCACGTCGACCTCGAACTTTGCCGCGCGCTTGCGGCCGTCAACGTCGCGGCCGCCGCCGCCCTTGCTATCGTCGTCGGGGAGGATGAGAACCTCCCGCCCGAGACGGTTCTCATCGCGAATTGCTCGGCGCTCCACGACACGCTGGGAACGACTCCCCGATTCGAGTGGTCGGGGGTGGATTTCGACGGGAACGTGGCGTGTTACGAGTACCGGACCGGGGCCGCGTGGCAAACGCTCCCGGCCGACTCGACCGGCATAACGCTTCCGGCGCTCGCTGACGGTCCTCATGTGTTCGAGATCCGGGCCATCGACTCGAACGGTCAGCCCGACGCGACGCCCGCATCGCACGAGTTCACGGTCGACAGCGCGCTCGCGCCGCGGATCACGGTCACGCCCGAGTTCGGACCAGCGCCGCTGGTCTTCAGGGGAAGTGGGCCGACTCCCATAGCGTTCGGACGCCGCGCGGCTGCCGCGATCCTCCCCGGCGGCAATGGGCGTCCGCGACCAGAGCAGCGCGACACGACGTTCTGTGTCTTCGAGAACGAACGTCTCGTCTTCACGGTGACGGCATCGGCCGATCACTACTGCTCGGCCGTCGACGCGGTCATGTGGGCGCTCGGCGATGAGGAGTGGCCGGATCCCGTGGAACCGGATGCCGGCGGCACGATCGAGGTGATCGTCAGGCCGGCCGCCGGGGACACGTGCATCAGATTCCGTGCCCGCGACGCGGATGGCTCAACGACGACGGGGACGATCGGACTTGAAGTGGTCGCAGCTCCGATGGCGCTGCCCCTCCTCCATGTGGACGACTGGTTCGGGCAGGAGATGCCCGAGTTCGAACACGACGCCATCTACGATGCGCTGCTCGCGGGTCGTCCGCATGACACGTGGGATCCGTACCAGCACCTCCAGGGTGGTGTGCCGCAACTGCCGACGATGGAGGAACTCGGTCAGTACAGGACGGTCCTCTGGACGCTCGGTAGCAGTGCGACGCTGCTCCGACTGGCGCAGGCGGAGTCCGGATACCACGCGGTCGAGGGGTTTGTGCGCGCTGGAGGAAATCTCGTCATCGAGGGACACTCGACGCTCACCGCGTTCGCCGCGGTCGGTCCGTACGAACTCGGACGCTCGTTCGGACCAGGTGACTTCATCTACGAGTATGCCGGCATAGACAGCATGCGCAACGCGGGCGCCCAGTCGGACCCGCAGAGTCCGGAGACGTACGGCTACGCGTTTCTTGGCGGGCACTCGATCTATCCGCCGGAGTACCCGCACGCCCCCGTCGACTCACTCGGGACGTGGGCCGAAGGGTACGCCGCGTACGGCGGCCTTCCCTCATGCGAGGTCTATTCCACGTTTGGAACAGCGCGGCGCATCCACTGGTTCGATTCCTATCTGAACGAGGGGCTCAACGAGAGACCGTGCGCGACGCAGAGACTCTCGAGCGTCGGCTGCGGCGCAGTCACCGTTCTCGGGTATCCGCTCTGCTACATCCAGGCGGAACCCGCGCGTGTGACTCTCAACAGGGCGCTCGACGACATCGTCGAGTGGCAGGACCCCGCGGAACTGGCGTTCTTCACGTGGGACGCTGAGCGTGACCATGTGTTATTCGTCTGGTATCTCTCCCCCGCCGACTGGCCGCAGGGCGCGATGCTCGAGAGGCGCGCACCAGGCGACGATCTGTTCACGCCGCTCGGCGCGACGCTCATCACACCGGATGAGGACGACAGGTACCGCTTCATCGATGCGACGGTCGAGCCGGGAGCCGGCTACGAATACCGCCTCGTCGTGACGGAGATCTGGGGAGGGCAGACGACACATGGGCCGTGGACGATAGACGTCCCGACGGACCTCTCGCTCGACCGTCTCGGGCGGCCTCACCCGAACCCGACGCCGGGACCGACGACGCTCTCGTACGCGGTGGCCGATGAGCATCGATGGGTCCGCATCGGCGTCTATTCGGCGGGCGGCCGCCTCATCCGCAGGCTCCTGGACGGCCTGGCGGGGCCCGGGCGGCACGAAACGACGTGGGACGGGCGCGACGAGACCGGCAACACGGTGGCCAGCGGCGTGTACTTTGTCAGGGCCGACTTCGGTCCCCACGCGCTCGAGCGGAAGCTCGTCGTTCTGCGCTGAGCGCCCCTTCGCCCTGCGCCGATTCCGCCGTCGTTCTGCGCTGATTGCCCGTCAGCCGCCGCCGTGCTATATTCCTCGCACACGAATGCTCACACGAAAGGACCATGCGTGGACTACATCAAAGAGCTGGCTCGGAAAGGTATCGAGCGTAGCAAGGACTATCCCGACGAATCGTTCCAGATTCGGGGCCTCTGGCGCACAGACCTGATGTTCAAGCCGAACGAGGCGGAGCGCACGTTCGAGTATACGTACCTCCTCGTTCAGACGTTCGGAGAGGGCGCGTGCTACTGTGCGACCATCCCGGCGCTCACCGAGGGCGAACGCCTGCTCGGGAAGGACTGTCGCGAAGTGGAACACAGCTACCGGTGCTTTGAGGTGGCGACCACCGATGCGATGTACTCAGTGTTCGACAAGCATCCGGATGAGTCACACACGATGACGGGCCCCGCGCGCAAGAAGGCGCTCTGGCGGAGCGGGATTGTTGTCACCGAGGTCATGCGGCTGCTCGAGACAATGGACGCATCACCCGGCCGCGTCGTCAATGTCGGCGTCATCGGCAACATCATCAAGATGCTCAACGACCGCGGCGTCGACGTCGTCGGGACCGACGAGGACCCGAGGGTCGTCGGCAAGGACATCGACGGCTCGCCCGTCTACGGCGAGGACCGCACGGTCGAGCTCGTGGAGGAATGCGACGTCGCCGTTATGACGGGGATGATCGCCTCGACCGAGACGATGACCGAGATCCTCGATGCCGCGAAGCGCGGCGGAACGAAGCTCGTCATGTTCTGCGAGACGGGCGCCAACCTCTGCGAGGAATACGTCAAGCTGGGCATCGACAGCGCGGTCGCCGAGCCGTTCCCGTTCTACATCTTCGGCGGCTCGACGCGCATAGACATCTACCGCAGGAAGTAGCGCGGGGACCCGTCGCGGCGAGGCAGAGAACGAGCACGCATGACCTGACACATCCCAGACGACCGGAGGGACACCCTGCTCAGGAACTTCTCACACACCAACGGAATTCTCGAGATCGGCGGCATCTCCGTGGCGCGAATCGCTGGCGAGTTCGGCACGCCCACGTACATCTACGACGGCGACATGATCCGCGAGCGATTCCGCTCGCTTCGCACCGCGTTCCCATCGTTCGAGATCTTCTACTCGATGAAGGCCAACCCGTCGCTCGCTATCACCGGTCTCCTGCAGGAGCTCGGCGCGGGCTCGGAGATCGCGTCCGGCGGGGAGCTCTTCCTCGCGCGCGAGCTCGGCTACGATCCGCTCGACATCGTGTTCGCCGGTCCGGGCAAGACCGACCGCGAACTCGAGGACGCCATCATCAACGGCGTCTTCGCGGTCAATGTCGAGTCGCTCCGCGAACTCGAGCGCCTCTCGCGCATCTCGAAGCTGCTTGGGATCCCGGTGCGCGCGGCGCTCAGGATCAACACGACTGTCGGGCTTGGCAAGGTCGGCGGGGGCTCCGCCGGTCCGCTCCACGAGCAGATGGCGGGAGGCCCGAGCAAGTTCGGCATCGACGAAGAGAAGCTCGAGGGATTGGCCGAGGCCTGGGACAAGCGTCGCATCGAGATCGTGGGACTCCACGTCTACACGGCCAGCCAGATCCTCCACGAGGACGAGATCGTCGCGAACGCGGAACGTACGGCGGCCACCGCGCTCCGGGTCGAGGAGATTATGGGGGTCCCGCTTCAGTCGATCGACTTCGGCGGCGGCCTCGGCGTCCCGCACTACGAAGAAGAGAAGCCGCTCGACCTTTCTTCACTCGGACCACGGGTTGAGGACGTGTTCCAGCCGTTCCGCGAGCGGGAAGGATTCCGGCTCATCCTCGAGCTGGGACGGTTCCTCGTCTCCGAGTGTGGCGTCTACATGTCGCGCGTGCTCGAGCTCAAGGAGTCGCGCGGCGAGCGCTACGTCATCACCGATGGCGGCGTCAACCAGTTCATCCGACCCGTCTTGATGAAGGTGAAGCACCAGGCAGCGGTCCTCAACAGACTGGGCGCGGAAGGTGTGGCGACGGCCAGGGTGACCGGACCGCTCTGCACTCCCATCGACGTAACGGCCAACGAGCTCAGCGTCCCCGGCGACATCGCCATCGACGACCTCATCGGCATCTTCAACGCCGGCGCGTACGGGTACACGATGAGCCCGGAGCTCTTTCTCTCGCATCCGACGCCTTCGGAGGTACTCGTCATCGGCGGGAAGATGCACCTCATCAGAGAGCGCGGGCGCCACGAAGACCTCCTGCTGAATCAGAAGCGCTTCCCCGGTCTGGGGTAGAACACCGTCCCCAAGGATGGGATCGAAGATGACATCACTCACAAGCGGTACGACACCACACACCGGACGCAAATCAGGCACCAGACGCGCTTCGCGCCTCGCTGCGGCTGCCGCGATTCTCATCGCCATAGGCCTGGCCTCATGCAGCGACGACATCGTCTGCCCGGGCGACACGGTCGTCATCGCGCCGTCGATCACGGCGTCGGTCATCGAGTCGCGCCTCGCAAGCGGCGAACGCACACTCGTGAGCGTTCACTGCGTGGCGGACCCGCTCCCTGACCAGTTCGTGGTGTTCGTAACCGGACGCGAGATTACCGATGTAGAACTCGATTTCCCGCTCGCGCTTGTTGCGACGCTCGATGACACCGCCGTTGTCTGGCAGCACGGACAGGGATGTTCGCTGCGGGTCAACACCGACGCGGGTCTCTCAACAGCCACCGAGATTGTCCCTGGTCCATTCTCGGTCCAGGCTCCGGAGGACATCTCGCTCGGTGACGCGCTCACGTTCGCATGGGAGCCTTCCGACAGTGCGGACTACTACACGGTCCGGTGCGTCATCCGAGGCGCGAGGAACGACTCCCTCGTCCTTATGCGCTCGGCAACAGATACGACCGTGTCTTTCGACCCGGACGACATCACGATGACGGGAATCGCGTCAGGCTGGGTGAGAGCTACGACCGGTCCGTTCCCTGACGGCGGGAGCGACGGGAACATCACCGGAGAAGGGTGGGGGTTCTTCACGGTCTCCTACTACGACTCGCTCTGCCTCTTCGAGTTCTCGGTCAACGACCCCGCGGGCAAGTAGCGCACACGACAGCCAGCGCACACACCGCCCGCCCACGCGCCCGGCTAGCGCGCGCAGCCGGCGCACGCGCCCGCGCGCCCGGCTAACGCTCCGCCAGCCTTGGCTCAAGGTAGACAGTAATGAGCCGACCCGTCTCACGAAGCGCAAGCTGCTCCGCATCGCGCGCCGAACTCTCAAGACTCTCCGTCACCTCGAAGACAGTGCTCCCGGTCTCATCGGCCAGTCGCTGATCGAACACTCTGATCTCGCACGTCGCTCTGGCGAGCCACGAACCATGCACCTCCTGTGTCGACACGGAAACGTCCACTGAGACGACGAGGTCCGCGTCCGGACCACAATCGACGAGCGCCGAACCGAGCGCTGCGAGTCCGTTCGAGAGCGCCTCGCGCACTCTCTCCGAGCAGGTCTCGTGTTCAGCATCGATCTCGACACAGACCGTCGCCTCACGCTTCGACAGCACGATCACATTCTGTACGATCACGGCAGCAACGTCGGGCTGGTCAACGGAGCCGTGCGGGAGGAGTGTCTTCATCCTCGGGAAGACCCGTGCGGTCATGCGGAAGTGGTCGTCTCCCTCTTCGGCCCCTGCCACCAACTCAAATGCGATCTCGCCTGACGCATCCGTCTCCATCGCGCCCGCCGTCGGCCGAACGAGGTTTCCGCCTTCGATCTCCACGGGGACACCCGATGCGGCCACCCACGCGTCGCCGAGACGGTACTCAAGCCGATACCGAACGGGTTCCCGTCCTCCTGCAGGAACGACGAGAGGATCCCGGCCCCGGAGCGAGACGAACCTTGGAGCGAGCGCCCCCTCACTGTCCTGGAAGTCACTGAGGAGCCGCGCCCCGAGATCGGTTTGCACTTCCCCAGCCCCCAGCCGACCAAGAAGACGATGCGCGCTCTTCATCTGGAGAACGGCCTCCAACCAACGCCCGTCAGCAAACAGGCCGTCCGCTGATGCGATGCGCATCTCCATCTCGCGGCGAAGCCGCCGCTCCTCCCACTGCGCGTGCGTGGCGTCGCCCTTCAGCACGCCGACGGGATACTCCGCGAAGAGACGTGCCCTCCAATGCTCGCCACCCTCTGGCGTCTCGCAACTCTCGACGACCGCCTCGCGGATGGCGATCCGGGGAAACTCAGAGCTCTCCCCCCGCGCGACCGCGACGGCGAACCCATCGGCCGTTTCCTCCTGACGTACCGGACTCAGCGACGCGCCGCGCCGCTCGAGCATCTCGAAGGCGCCCGGCAGCAGCCGTCCGGCCGCCAGCGCGACGGCCTCGTCACGAGTGGGAGCAAAGGCGCTGTCGCCGCACCCTGCGGGCGGCGGCGTGGACGCGACACACCGCATGGTCCCACCCTCCTGCCACCACACCGAATCCACCGCTTCGGGGATCACGTCGGGGTTGCCCTCGGTCACCAGACAGACCGGCGCATCCATGGGGACCTCGTCCTTCTTCTCGTCGGTGTCGGGCTCACCAACGTGCGGCACGCCGGAGGAGCAACCGGTGAGCATCAGCAGCGACGCGACGGTAGTCGCCCCGACAGCCATGAGCGCATTGCGCGTGAGTGTCACCGCGAGTCGTCGCACGCATCGGTTCTGCATCGTGACCTCCGGTCTGATGGTTAGGAGGCGGACACCTCACCATAACACAGAAAGGCTGGCAGCATCAGCTGCCGGCCTTGGGATGTCCTTGTTGTCCGCGCGTTCGCCCGCGCCGGGCGTCCCGCCCCAGCTACGTCAGGAACGGCTCTATCTGCGCTGCCAGGCTGTTGGTATCGATCGGCTTGGTGATGTAGCCCCGGCAGCCCGCCGCCACGAGCTTCTCGAGCTCGCTCGGCATGTCGTTCGACGTCAGCGCCAGAATGGGAATGTCGTGCATCTCCGTCATCGACACCAGACGGCGTGTCACCTCAAGCCCGTCCAGGCCGTTCAGACAGACATCCATGAGAACGAGGTCGGGGTGCGAAGACTTCGCCAGCGCCAGCGCGGAGGTCGCGTCCGACGCCTCCAGGACTTCATAGCCGTTCGCTCGGAGCACGACGGACGCCACGCTCCTGATGTAGTCGTTGCCCTCGACGAGCAGGATCGTCGGGCCCGTGTTCAGCGCACCCCACGCAGCCTCCCCGCGGTCCGAGAACGCGATGACGCTCCGGTTCCATCCCTCGGCGCGGCCCCGGCAGAGAGCCGAGTCGGCCATCCTCATGAGCGTCTCCGCATCGCCGGCGTGGTCAGGATACGACGCAATGCCGCATGTGACGGTCGCGCGCACCTCGCCGCCGCTTCTCGCCAGAGTGCGGTCAGCGAACGTTGTCCTGAGCCTCTCAATGAGGATACCGGCGTCGGTCGCCCTTGTCTCGGGAAGTATGAGGGCGAACTCGTCTCCGCCGAACCGGGACATCACATCTGGGATCCGCGTTCCGGAGAGAAGAATATCTGCAAGCGAACGCAGAACAGCGTCGCCGGTTCTGTGATCGAAATCCGTATTGATCTTCTCGAGGTTGTCCACGTCCATCAGGGCGACCGAGAGTTCGCGACCGTACCTTCTGGCGCGGTCGAGCTCCTTCTCGAGTCGCTCATCGAAGTAGAGCCGGTTGTACAGGCGCGTCACCGGGTCGCGCTTCTGCTTCGGCGCGCCGCCGTTCTCGCAGTAGGCGACTCTGAGCACGGCCTTCACGCGCGAAACAAACTCGCTTGCGCTGAACGGCCTAGGAAGATAATCGGTGAGGCCGAAAACAAGATCGACATTGGAGGTCCGCCCCTCGTCCAGCGCGCAGAGCACGAGGATGGGGAGTCCCTTCGTCGTCGGATTCCGATCGAGGCGGTCTTCAAGATGCGCTTCGGCCACAACGCTGGTCGAGCGATCTATGATGATCAGGTCGGCCCCCGAGGTCGCAGCCTCACCCACGAAGCCGTCAATGCTCGTCGCCTGCGTCACATCGTAGCCCGCGGACCGGAGCCGGTCGGAGAGCAAACGCCAATCGCGCGCCTCGAACGCCCCGACGAATATCTTCCTGTGCGTGTTCTCGGTGCGCCGTGCCATCCTCTCCCCCATGGCCGCGTCGCGGGCGGCGGTAGCGCGAGCGTATTCCCGCTCACAATGGACCCTATCCGGCTTGGCAGTTTGCACGGACCAGCGCGCGTTTCGCCCAGCGGCGGGATCTCCTGGACCCTCCACACCACCGGAACGCGCACTCCTACGGTGCGTTCAGAAGATGCGCCCGAATGCCTATTCTCTGCCATATGAGAAAGCAAGGAGCGTGCCACGGCATCGAACCGGAAAGCCCCGTATCGCGGGCCTCTCAGAGCACGGCGAGCGGCGCACGGCGGGCGGCACACGGCGGGCGGCACACGGCGGGCTGTCCGCCAAAGACAGAGGGGTGAAGCACGAAGCCTCACCCCTCTGAACCCCACTGCACTGCTGGTCACTACGTACTGCACAGCTTTGACCATGCTACCCAACGCGCCGCAGGCGCGTTGGGCCTTCGCGATGCGCCTCCGGCGCATCGCGCCTACTCCATCGGCGGATTCACCGGCGTGATGACCACGCGGCGATTCTTCTTCCGATTCTCCTCGTTGACGTTCGCGAATGCGGGATGAGTCTCGCCAAACGCCTTGAGCACGAGCCGCTCCGCACCAACGCCGTGCACGTCGAGGTAGTTGACAACGGACTCCGCCCGGTGCTTCGAGAGAGCCATGTTGTAATCGTCGTCGCCCAGGTCGCAGGCGTAACCGCTAACTTCGGCCAGGAGCTCGGGGTGGTTGGTCATGATGACGACCAACTCGTCGAGCCTGCCCTTGGCCTCGGTCATGAGGTTCGCGCTGTTCAGCTCGAAGAGCACGCCGACCGGGTAGATATCATCAGCGGCCGTCGCCGGCGGGATGACCTTGATCTCACACCCGCGCTCGTCGACCTTCACGCCCTTCGGCGTGTTCGGACACATGTCGAGATTGTCGAGGACACCGTCGCCGTCGTTGTCGAATTCGGGGCAGCCATCCTCGTCCTCGAAGCCGTCAGGATCTTCGGGCTGATCGGGACACGCGTCGTCCATGTCCATGATCCCGTCCCCATCCCTGTCGACATCGGGACACCCGTCCTCGTCCTCAAAGCCGTCAAAGTCCTCGGCGTCGTCCGGACACATGTCGTTCACGTCGAGGATGCCGTCCATGTCGTTATCGAAGTCCGGGCAACCATCCTCATCTTCAAAGCCGTCGAAGTCCTCGGGCTTGTTCCAGCACTCATCATCCTTGCCGATGATGCCGTCGCCGTCACAGTCGCCCGGGCCGAAGTAGTACGTCAGACCGCCGAAGACCTCGAGCATCGAGTCGTTGGCATCGACCCAGTCCGGACCCTCGACCGAGCTCAGACCGACGTTGTCGATGTCGCTCCCGATGAGAAGGCTGTAGCGCCCGCCCAGCGTCACGGCGAGGCGTTCGGTCACGAAGATGTCAGCGCCGAGACCGACGCTGGCGGTGATGTTCGTGCCGTTGAGAGTCTTCCTCTTGCCGTCCTCGTTGTATCCCTCCGGGATGGCACCCTCGTCGATGTCGTCCTGCCAGTCCTGAACTTCCCAGAACGTCAGGCCGAGCCCGGCGCTCACGTACGGGAGAACCTTCCCCTCGTCCATGAACATGTACATCGCGGCAAGCTGCGCTTTGTTCCAGACCGTCTTGAACTCGTCTGCTGCGCCAAAGCCCTGGAGTCTGCCAGGGGTCACGGTCGGCACTGCCTCGCCATTCGCGGACACGCCGTGCGTGTACTCGAACGCACCCCATACACTGCCGGCCAACGGCTTCTTGATCGTGATGCCGATGACCATACCGGAGTCCTCGTACTCCTGCTCGCCTCCGGACGGCTGCAGCATACCGAAGTTCACACCGACGCCGAGATCGTCGCAGGCGACATCGGCCGTCGCGACTGCGGCGAACGCCAGAAGGACGGCCAAGGCCAGTCCCAGTACTCGCACCATCTGTTCCCTCCTCCGTTGGACAGCGGCTCCCCCACCTGCGCCGGCACGCGCTCGGGCCGCTGCTCCCCCTTAGCATGACACATGAGACAAACAGGGCGGTGACGCCCTTCACCCTTGCATATAGCATCATCCCCGTGCCAGTGTCAATGCATTCGTGGGACACGCCTGACACTGGCACTCTTCGGGAGGGATCATGCTCATCAAGGATGTGGCGCACTTGCCCGACGTGCAGTCAGCCGACTACACGGAGCTCCGGGAGATCCTGCACCCAGAGAGGGACAACGTGGCACTCCGGTACAGCCTGGCGCTGGCCGTGGTCGCGCCGGGCGAGAAGTCGCTGCCACACAAACTTGCCACGACCGAGGTGTACTATGTTCTCTCGGGCGTCGGGACGATGCGCATCGGTGACGAGATCGAACCGGTCCATCCCGGTCAGGCCATCTACATCCCCCCGGGAAACGTCCAATGGATCGAGAACGCCGGACGCATGCCGCTCGCGTTCCTCTGCATCGTCGACCCCGCGTGGCGCGAGGAGGACGAGCAGGTCGTCGAGCGCGACGCGTGACCCCCGGGGCTGATGCCGTGATCGAGCGCGGCACGTCGGACAATAACCCGCGCAACGTGCGTATTTCTGCTTGACGCACCGCAGTATATGGAGCATTCTGCGCGCATGAATCGGTAGCGGGGGGCGGGTCGCCCTCCAGGGAACCGTCGGGGCGACAGCTCCGACTGAACAACGGAGGATGTGATGAAGCGTTTTGTTGCGATCGCTCTGCTTGTAATCGTGCTCGCCGCCTCCTCGGCGTCGGCCGACATGTACGGAGCCCTGCGTTATGCCGGGATGTTCAACCTCAAGGAGTTCGCGTTCGGAACCCAGTCCGAGAAGCTCGGGGCTGAAATCGCAGTTGGCTACACGAAGGCTACTATCTCGGACCTCGACCTGATCATGGACCTCATCGGGGGCATCGGTGTGCTCGACGAGGCCGTGCCCGAGCCGGACATCACGATCATGTCGCTGGGCGGGGCCGTGTTCTTCACGATGGCCGACAACTCGCAGTACTCGTTCGACCTTGGCGCTCGCGCGCAGTACCTCTCGATGGCGCTCTCAGTGGAGATCCCCGAGATTCGCGCTGACGAGGTCAAGGCGTCCATCACCGGCCTCTCCTTCGGCCCGGTCCTCCGCGGCCGCTGGTACCTGGCTGATGGCGCCATGGCAATCGGTCCGGAGATCTACCCGAAGTACACGATGTACTCCACCAGCGTTGAACTCGCGGGTGACAGCACTGACGGTCCCGGTATGAACGTCATTGACCTCGAGTACTCGCTCCGGATGGAGTTCTACTTCTAGTCTGCGCCAACACTCATGGTCCGGCGCGCATCCAGGCTGGGCGCGTTGGTCCGGAGTTCTTGAAACGGGGGGCATCACGCCCCCCGTTTTCTGTTTTCCACAGGAAACCGCTTTTCTCTCTTGACTGCCGTCCACTCTGTTGTATGGTCGCGGCAAAGATGTCACGGGCACTCTCAGGCCCGTGACATGAAGAGACGATATTGGCTGCCTGGTGGACGGACGGCCCGCCCTGCAGTGGGCGCAGTCGGGCCGGAACGCACACTGGCGGGTGCCGCAGCGCGGCGCCCACCACCGGGCTCACCGCAAGGAGGGATCATGCATCGCGGTCTTGTTCTCTGCCTCGTGGCCCTGCTCATGGCATCGGCAGGCGTCGCATCAGCAGAGACGTACATCGGCCTCAGGTTCGCCGGTAACGGCAACTTCGACTACCTCGATGGCCCCCTGTACGACTCGGGATGGTTCACGTACCGGGAGTTCGTCGTCGGTTACGGCGACGAGATCCAGGGCGAGGTCTCGCTCGGCTGGAGTTCGATCAATGAGTCCTGGGCCGACCACGGCGGAGACGGTTTCCGCGTGGATGGCGATGAGCAGGAGTCCTGGTCGGCATTCCACTTCGGCCTCGCCGGCTTCTACCCCATCATGGAGGGAAGCAGCTACCAGGTCGATGCTGGAGCGCGCTTCCAGTTCCACACTGGAAGCTACACATGGACGTGGGACCCGACAAGCCAGGAAGACACCGAGAAGCTCGGTGGCTGGTCGTTTGGCCCGCTCGTCCGGGGCTCATGGTGGCTGGGCGACCTGCCCATCACGATCGGTCCCGAGGTCTTCCTCAAGTACACAAGTCTGACGTACACATACGAGCGTGCTCAGAGCGGTGACGTGTTCTACGAGGAGGAGTACGACATCTCCGGGTTCAACGTCGACTACGGCTTCCGGTTGGATTTCCACTTCGACTAGGGCGGAGCAATCCCGCGCTCTCCGGTTCGACTTGACCGGAGACGCTGAGAGGAGACAGAGATGCATCGCGTTCTTTTCGTAACGCTCATCGTTGCAGCTCTGCTGATTGCTCCCGCGGCATCAGCAGAGACGTATACGGGCATCAGGCTCGTCGGCGCCGGTAGCTACAACGGCGATCTCGAGCTGACCGATGACTCGGGCTTCTTCACGGCCCGCGAGTTCGTTGTCGGTTTCGGTGACGAGATCCAGGGCGAGTTCGGCTTCGGGTTCGACAACATGTCGGCAGAGTGTACCTGTGACGACAACTACCCCCAGCGCTTCATCAACGACGACAAGGCCACGTACAGCTTCATGACACTGTCGCTGGCCGGCTTCTACCCGATCTCCGGTGAGCCCGGTGGCAACCGTATCGACGTCGGCCTTCGCTTCGCCTATCTGAACGCCAAGGCGACGTACGAGACCGACTCCTACAACCGCGCCGATGAAGAGTACGAGCTTGGCGTGAGCGGCTGGAGCATCGGCCCTGTCATGCGCGCCCAGTGGCGATGCGCCAACGACCGCATCGGCATCGGTCCGGAAGTCGCCCTCAAGTACGGCAGCTACACGCTGACCGACGAAGGCGTCTACTACGGAGATCCGTGGGAAGACCCTGAGGCGAACGTCACAGCGTGGAACCTCGAGTACTCGCTGAGACTCGACTTCTTCTTTGACTAGGATGTTGCACGGGCTGC
>CAZNHF010000034.1:0-16141 GCA_964572375.1 uncultured bacterium
GACCGCTGCCTTTCTTGTGTCGCCCTCCGGCCGCCCCTGGGGGGCCGGCCGCCGCGAGTCGTTCGTTCCTATTCCGGAGCGCCGGTCGGGAGCAGACAGGGAAGCCCGTCAGATGCTTCTGCACCCCCATCCCAGCGGCCCCGCGCGTCTGCTAGCCCTGGTTCCACCTGTCGTGCGCCCGCTGCTGATCACGGATCTCGATCAGCCGGTTCTGGCGCTCGATCTCACGGATGGCGAGCGAACGCCAGTTCGGGTCACCCTTCGCCAGTTCGAGTTTGGCAATGGCATCCTCGTAGTTCTGCTGCTTCTCGAGCGCCTTCGCCCAGGCGATGTACGCGCTCCCGGCCCCGGGCTGCACCCCGAGCACCTTGCGGGCCATCGAGATCGCCGATTCGAACCGCGACGCGTCATTGTACGCGTCCGCAAGCGCCAGCATGTACGACACGTCGCGCGGCTGCACCTGGTGCAGGTACTCGTACTGCTCGATGGCCTTCTCGAAGTCGCCCATCTCGCGGTAGACGCTCGCGAGATTCGCGCGCGACGCGACGTCCTCCGGACTCCGCTGGAGCACGGCCAGGAACAGCACCTCAGCCTTCGCACCCTGGCCGACCTTCATGTAGAGAAAACCGAGCGTCGACAGCGTGTAGTTGCTCGCCTGTCCGCGCACGCGGACCTTCTCGTACGACTGAATCGCCTGGTCGTAGAGACCGGCGCGGTAGTAGATGTGAGCGAGTGACTGCGAGGCGCGCGTGTCGTCGGGCATCAGTTCCTGAGCGCGACGGTAGGCCTCGATCGCTGCGAGGTCCATCTCCATCTTCTCGTACGCATATCCCAGGTTCAGGAAGGCGTCCGCATCCTTGGGATTCAGCTGGACTGCGGAGACGTACTGGTCCACACACTCCTGGTAGCGACCCATCACGAAATACGCGTACGCCAGCGAAGAGTGGGAGAACGCGTCGTTCGGCGCCAGAGCCCCCGCCCGCTCGTACACCTCGAGCGCCTTGTCGAACTCCTGCGTATCGACGAGGTAGATCCTGCCAAGTCCATAGAGCGGGTCAACATACATTGGGTCCAGTTCCATCGCGCGTTCGAAGTTCTCGATCGCCTTCCCGAGCTCGCGGACGCGGTAGAACTCCATCGCGTTGGTGTAAGCGCGCTGCGCCGGGGTCACCTCGCCGGGCACCGCCGCAGTCGTTGCCGTCTCGGTCGTCGCCTCCGCGCCCTCAGGCGGCGGCACGCAGCCGGCGAGCATCACGACCGCGATCACAGCAACGGCGGAGAAGATCCTTCTGACATTCATTTGGAACGCCCCTGTCTGTGCGAGTACGATCCGACTTCCGCCGCTCTGCCGATCACTCACCGCGGAACTCGTTGATCATCTGTATGTTCTCGCGGCACACGCCCGCCGCCACTCCGTCCGGGTCCAGCTCGATGACGCGCTCCCATTCGCGAACCGCCTCTTCGAAGATCAGCGCGTCGGCAAAGGCCACACCCATGTTGAAGTGCGCCTCCACGTTCTCCGGGTCCAGATGGAGAGCCACCCGGTACATGTCGATCGCGTCCGAGAACCGTTGTGTCGCGTAGTAGGCGCTTCCGAGGTTCGTGACGACCATCGCGTTCTCTGGATCAAGTGAGAGCGCCAACTCGAGCTCGTGCACCGCCGCCTCGATCTTGCCCATATCCGTATAGAGCGTGCCGAGGTTCAACCTCGCCCCGGCATGCGTCGAGTCCATCTCGGTCACGGCGAGGTACTGCTCCTTCGCCTGCTCGTACATGTTCGATTCGTAGTACACGTTGCCGAGTTCTATGCGAAGATCCGCATCGTCGGGACTCGCCTCGACCTGAGCCTCCAACTCGTGCATCCGTCCGATGATCTCATCGGTGGACGCGCCCGCTGCCGCACCCGACACGATCTGCGCCATCAGGGCGCCTGACGCGAGGAGCATGACGCACAGGACGATTGCGGCTGTGCCCGTTGATCTCATACCTCCGTGCCTCCCGTCCGACCGGATCTACTCCGAAACGGTCACAACCCGAAGCGTCTCGATGACATCGGGCTCGTCAACCGTACCGTTGCGCGCGCTGTCACCCTTTTTGATGCTGTGTATCACATCCATCCCGGAGATGACCTTTCCGAAAGCTGCATAGGTGCCGTCGAGATGCGACGCCGTGTCGAGCATGATGAAGAACTGGCTTCCACCGGAATCGGGATCGCCGCTCCGCGCCATCGAGAGCACGCCCTCCGTGTGGCTCAGCGACTTGTCGAACTCAGCAGGAATCGAGTAACCCGGGCCGCCGTATCCGCCCTTGCGCTCAACGTCGCCCGTCTGAGCCATGAAGCCCGGAATGACCCTGTGGAACTCGACACCGTCATACCTGCCGCTGTTGGCGAGGTAGACGAAGTTCACGACCGTGTTCGGGGCCTTGTCCTCCCAGAGTTCGAGCACGACGGTGCCCTTGCTCGTCTCCATCGTCGCCAGCTTGCGACCCGGCCGCAGATAGGGTACTTCCTTCGTCTGCGCCGTCGCGTTCATGCCCTTCTCGCCATCGAAGTACGTCAGTGTTGCAGTCACAGTGGTCTCCTCCGTGGCGGTCTTGGCCGGCGCTGACTTTGTCGTTTCGACCTCCATGCGCGCACCGGTTGACGGGGACGTCTCATCATCGGCGCAGGCGCCGAGCGTGAGAAGCGCCACGGTGGCGACCGTGACGGCGACGGCGAGCGCCGCGTTGCGGTTCCTGAACATGTTCGTTCTCCTTCCCTGATTCATCTTCCCTGATCCATGGTTCCGTCTGATAGCCATCGTGCCGAAGGGTCGCTCCGGCCCCTGTTCCCTTTGACGCACGAGCCCGCGTTCGCATTCGCGCGCCCACAAGGCGAATCGCCCCTTCCGGAGCGAAAGAACCCCTCGCGAGGCCCAGGACCACACGCATGAGGACACGCAACCCGGCGCGTGCATTCAATCTAAACGCCCTCCGGAGCGGGTGTCAAGGCGTTTCACCCACACGCCGGCCGGTTGACGCGCCACACGAGAAACGCTATAATGACCCGCAGGAGCATCCCGGGTGAGCACCTATCGCACATCGCTCGCCTCGGGACTCGCGAGGAGTTTCTCTTGAGGGCGGGGCCGTACGGTCACGCCCTCGAATTCGCAAGACCCGGTGCATCGAGCGACCGCCACCGGCCACAGGAGATATCCCATGGGGCACCTCAACGAGTCCGCCGCTCGCCTGCGCTCGGCCACAACGGCTGCGGAGTTCATACAGCTACTTCACGAAACGGGCATCTCGATGCTCGATCTCCGCTTCGCCGACCTGCCCGGACGCTGGCACCATGTCACGCTCCCCGTCGCGACGCTGAGCCTCGCGACGTTCGAGGGTGGTGTCGGGTTCGATGGTTCGAGCGTTCCGGGTTTCAAGACGGTCGAGCGGGGCGACATGGTCCTCATCCCCGACCGAACCACTGCGAACCTCGACCCATTCGCCGACGAACCAACCGTGTTCCTGCTCTGCACGGTAGCCGAAGCGGACACACGGGAGATCTTCGAGCGCGACCCGCGCGTGATCGCGTCGCGCGCCGCTGCGGCGCTCAGGGACTCGGGACATGCCGACACCAGCCTGTGGAGCCCTGAACTCGAATTCTACATCTTCACGAGCGTCGACTACGCAGAGGCCGACGAGGGTTCCTACTACTCCGTCGAGTCGCTTGAGGCCGGCTGGTACGACCCCGAAGAGCGCACCAACCCCGGGTACCGTATCGCGCCTCGCCGCGGCTACCACGCCATCCCTCCCATCGACAGAACATGGGATCTCAGGAATGAGATGACCGTTGCAATGCTCGAAGCCGGCATCCCTGTGAAGTACCATCACCATGAGAACGGCGCGCCGGGACAGGTCGAGATCGAGGTCCTCGCGGAGCCGCTCGTCGCGGCGGCGGACAATCTGATGCTGGGCAAGTACATCGTCCGCAATACGGCGGATGCGTGGGGCGCCGCAGCGACGTTCATGCCAAAGCCGCTGGCGACCGAAAGCGGGAACGGCATGCACTTCCACGTCAGGCTGGAGCGCGACGGTCAGCCCGTCTTTTACGACGAGTCGGGCTACGCGGGACTCTCGGAGAAGGCGCTCTTCTTCATCGGCGGAATTCTGGAACACGGGCGGGCGCTCACCGCGATCACGAATCCGAGCACGAACTCCTACCGCAGGCTCCGCCCCGGATTCGAGGCGCCGACCAATCTGTTCTTCTCGGCTGCGAACCGGAGCGCCGCCATCCGCATTCCGGGATACGCGACCGAGCCGGACACCAAGACGATCGAATATCGCCCGTCGGACGCGACCGGCAATCCCTACCTCACGATGGCCGCTCTGCTCTCGGCCGGGCTGGACGGCATGGAACGCAGGATCGACCCGACCACGAACGGCCACGGTCCGTTCGACGTCGATCTGCACTCGCTCCCGGAAGCCGAGCGTTCGCACATCGTGCCGCTCCCGGCCCGACTCGAGGAGGCCCTGACGGAGCTTCGCGAGGACAGCGGGTTCCTCACGGCGACCGGCGTGTTCCCGAGGGGATTCGTCGACGCGTGGATCGAGCAGAAGGCTCAAGAGGCGGAAGAGGTCAGGACGAGGCCGCATCCCACAGAGTACCGACTCTTCTTCGACTGCTAGCCTCACAAAGACAGGCCGACGGAGAACCGCCGGCCTGTCTTTGTTTCCAGGGTCATCGCTGGACCGAGTCCGCACGAGATGGCAAGCGCCTAGGGGCGCAGCCGATTGAGCATCCTCGGAAAGGCGATGGTCTCACGAATGTGATGGATTCCGCAGACCCACGTGGTCAGCCTCTCGATACCCATGCCGAAACCCGCGTGCGGCACCGAGCCGTACCGTCTCAGGTCCAGGTACCACTCATAGTCCTCGCGCGGGAGCGCACCGGCATCGACTGCGGCTTCGAGCGTAGCGAGGTCCGCAAGCCGCTCGCCGCCGCCCACGATCTCGCCGTACCCCTCCGGGGCCAGCATGTCGACCGAGAGCGTGAGCCGCTCGTCCTCGGGGTCGACGGCCATATAGAACGGCTTCACACCGCGCGGGTACCGGGTCACCATGAACGGCCTGTCGAAGGTCTCGGAGAGCACAGACTCATCCGGAGCTCCGAAATCATCCCCCCACTCGAAGTCCACGCCCTTCTCGTGCAGGAGCTCTACCATCTCTGTGTAGGTCACGCGCGGGAACGGCGGTTTGACCCGCTCGAGGAGCGCCAGATCCCGCTTGAGCATCGCGAATTCCGGCTTCCTGTCGCGGAGCAGCCGCTCGATCACGAAGCAGACCAGCTCCTCCTGAATGTCGAGGACATCGTCGAGGGTGGCATAGGCGATCTCGGGTTCGACCTGCCAGAACTCGATGAGATGGCGCCGCGTCTTCGTCTTCTCCGCGCGGAGCGCGGGGCCGAAGCAGTAGACGCGGCCGAATGCCATCGCGGTCGCCTCGTTGTAGAGCTGCCCGCTCTGTGTGAGGTACGCCTTCTCCTTGAAATACTCCGTCTCGAAGAGCGTCGTCGTGCCCTCGCAGGCCGCCGGCGTGAGGATCGGCGTGTCCATGTTCAGGAATCCGTGGCCGTCCAGATACTCACGCACCGCCGACACGATCGTGGCGCGTATCCGGAGCACCGCGAACTGCTGCGACTGCCGGATCCAGAGGTGACGGTGGTCCAGAAGGAACGAGTCACCGTGCTCCTTCCGGCCGATCGGATATTCCGCGGCTTCGTGGACGACCTCGAGACCGGTCAGACCGAGTTCGAAGCCGCTCGGCGCGCGCGTATCGGCCCGGACGACACCTGTCACCCGGATCGATGACTCGATGGGAAGATGATCCACCCTGGCAAAGAGATCGTCACCGATGTCGCCGCGCCCGGCAACACACTGGATGAAGCCCGTCCCATCCCTGAACTGGATGAACAGGATCTTGCCGCTCGACCGTCCGCCGACGAGCCACCCATTCAGCGTGACCACCTGGCCCTCATGCTGCGAAATGTCCTCGATGTAGATGCGGTCGGTCATGGCTCAGTCCTTGTCCTCGGAAGCGAGACGCTCGATGGCCTCGTCCGGCCCGTCCACGAGGAGGATGTCGCCCTGTTCGATGATCGCTTCGGGGTCCGGAAGCAGTGTCTCCGGCGCATCGCGGCCTTCGCTCAGCGCTTTCATAACCGCAACGACATTGAGGCGGTAGTGCTGCCGGAACTTGAGCGCGGCCAGACTCTTACCCCACATCTCCTGCGATGCGCGGATGCGGGCCAGGCTCATCCCGGGCGCCAGCTCGACGACGTCCATGAGGCTCGGCGTCATGATGCTCTGAGAGAGCTTCCTCGCGACCCACTCCTCCACCAACACCACCTCGTCCGCGTTGACGAGCTTGAGGATCTTCGCCTCTTCCTCCGTCACTGCCCGTGAGATCACGCGCGGTACTCCGAATTCCTTGAGCAGCGCCGTCGTCAGCACAGCAGCCTGGAAGTTCTCCCCTATCGCGACGAGCGCCGCGTCCACCTGGTCGATCCCCTGCGAGAGAAGTGCCTCGCGGTTCGTCGAATCCAGCCGCACCGCCAACGCAACCTGATCCGCTACCGCGTCCACGAGGTTCTGTTCGAGATCTACGGCGACGACCTCGGCCCCGCGCTGCGCGAGTTCCCTCGCCACCGTGCGCCCCAGAAGTCCCAGCCCGATAACAGCGAATTTCTTCATGGCCGCCTCCGCGTCCCGTCCGACTCATCAAATGACGGGCGGTTATCCGATGACCACCCGCTCCTCAGGATAGTCGTAGAGATGCCTCTCGCCGCGCTGACCGATGGCCAGCGCAAGCGTCAGCGGGCCGATACGACCCGTCAGCATGATGATCATGAGAACTATCTTCCCAGCCGCCGAGAGGCCCGGCGTCACACCGGTCGAGAGCCCGACCGTCCCGAAAGCCGAGACTACTTCAAACATCGCGTCGCTCAAAGCCAAATCCTCGACCGTGAGCAGCACGAACACGCCGAAGCTGACAACGAGGATGCCCATTGCGACGACCACGAGCGCCTCCCGCACGATACGCTCCGGCACGCGCCTGTGGTAGAGTTCGATCCGGCCGCGGCCGCTGAACGAGGAGAACACCGACGCCAGTACGATGCCGAACGTCGAGGTCTTCACTCCACCCGCCGTGCCGCCCGGCGAACCCCCGATGAACATGAGCGCGGCGAGCATGAAGAGCGTCGGCAGACCGAGCCAGGCCGTACGCACCGTGTTGAACCCGGCTGTTCGCGCCGTCACCGACGCGAAGAAGGACTTCAACAAACCCTCGCCCACCGAAACACCTGCCAGAACCCCATCATACTCGAGGATATAGAACAGCACGGTTCCCGTGACGAGCAGCATCGCTGTCATCGCGGCGACGACGCGCGTGTGGAGCGACCACCGCGAGAATGTCTTTCCTGACGCGAGCGGTCGTCGACCCACGACATTCATGATTACCGGAAAACCAAGGCCGCCGACGATGATGAGCGCCGTCACCACGAGGTTGATCGGGATGTTGTCCGCGTACCGCTCGAAACTCGTCGAGAAGAGCGACAGACCCGCATTGCAGAACGCCGAGATCGCATGGAAGACCGACACCTGCACGGCCTCTGCCGTCCCGCCGAACTCATTCCTGGACAGAAAATAGAGCGCCGCCGCACCGAGCGCCTCGATACCCAGCGTGAGACCGATCATGTACTTGAGCGTACGGCCTATCCGCCCCACAGTCTCGAACGTGAGCATCCCGCGAAGGACAAGGCTCTCCTTCACCCCAAGTCCTCGCCGCATCACGATCGCGAAGAACGCCGTGAACGTGATCAGTCCGAGACCACCGATCTGGATGAGCGCGAGAATCACGCCGTGGCCGAATGTTGTGAAGTCCGAGCCGGTGTCTCTCACGGTGAGTCCCGTGACACAGACGGCGGATGTCGCTGTGAAGAACGCGTCGACAACGGGCATCGCCCCGTCGGGAGTCGCGCGCGGCGTCGAGAGCATCAACGCCCCGATCATGATGACGAACATGAACGACAGCATGACGGTCCGCGCCGGTCTGACGCGAAGCGAGGCCATTCGCTGATTCACGCGTATCATCTCACCCACGATGAAGAACACGATCGACATCTGGAGGACGATGATATAGCCCTTCGCGATGGAGAAGACGGTTCGCTCCTCGAGGAACGGCGCAAGCCAGCCCCTGCCTCGGAGCTGCGCCACCACGACGAATTGAATGCCGATGAGCACGACGATCAGGGCGCTCGGCCACCGGGCCTTGAGGAAGGAGAGCTTGCGTCGGGCGAGCGAAAACCGGACCACCGCGTCGATGATGAACATCCCGACGACTGCGAGGTCGATGACATGCAGAATCCGGAGGAAGCGCTGTTCGAGGAAGAACCCGTATTCGGCGATGAGCGAGGCCGCCGCGATGGCCGCCACGATCAGCATGACCCGGGAGAGCCACGCCGTGAATTGCTCAGTCGTTATGTGCCGCTCACCGTTCATTCCGACTCCAGAGGCAGGCTCGGCGAGTTCCGGTGCTATCGTCCCGTGGACCCGCACGCACCGCAACGCCCGTACCGCGACTCCCCGACACGGTTGCCGGTAGCATACGGACGCGTTCCAAAGCGTGTCAACGGAAAACGCCCGATGAGGAGCGGGTCCTCCCGGGCGCAAGATACCATCTGACGGGCTGTTACAGGTCTCACTGGGAGTCCGGCCCCGGGTAGACGAGCCCGAACCGTCTTCGGTAGTAGAGCCGGCTTCCGAGGGTGACGATGACGAGCAGCACAAGAAGATACGGGGAAAAGACCGACGCGGCGAACGCGAACGCCGCCACACCGAGCTGGTTCGCGCCGATGCGGGAGGCCCGGTCCGCCCGCCGATGAGCGCGAACGGCTAATGCGAACGACACGGCAGAGCCGGTGACCGCAACGATGTCGTTGGCGATAAGACCGAACGCGAACGCGGAAGCCAGGAGCGCGACCCCGAGCAGGCTCGTCGCACGCTCCCCGATCACAACTGCCGTCGTCCTCAGCCCCGTCCGGCGGTCCCCGTCGCGGTCCAGGACAATGGTCGATGCCGTGACGCCGGCGACGGCCGCAGCATACGAGACGAGCGACCAGACCGCACCCCCTGTGACGAGGTGTGCACCGGGCGCCCGGGTCGCCGCAAGCCCTGCCAGCACTGCGGTGAGCCCGAACCCTACCGAATTCCAGACGACGTCGAGCCCGCCACGCGTCTTCGCGCGGACGGGCCTCGAGGAGTAGGTCACGGAAAGCGCGAGCGCCGCGACCGCCACCCAGAGGAAGGGTGTCCCCAGCACGAGAGCGACCGCAATTGCTGCTATCCAGACGATGGCCAGCTCGACCCGCGCCGAGCGGCCGCTGATGATGCCCCGGGGAAGGAAGAAGAGCTTGTCATTGAGGCGGTCCGTCTCAATGTCGACGATCTGGTTGAGAAGGTACCCGCCCCCGAGAATCCCGGTGATGGCAAGAAGTCCCAGCCACTCACGAACTCCCGGGAAGACGACCGTCTCAAACCACCAGCCACGGTGCGAAGCGAGCCGCGCGCCCTGCGCGAAGAATATCCAGAGGGGCACCATCAGAGCGGGACGCAGCAGGAATACAAAATCAAACGGCCGCGCCGGGCCGATGCCCGTATCTCGCGACCGCTCTGTTCCCGCGTGCGACCGTTCTCTCTCGATATCCGGCATGGCGCAGCTCCGGACGCAATTCCTGTACCACGGCTTCGTCAGACGTCCTCCGACGATCCCGTGCCCGTGTGGCCGAAACCGCCCTCACTGCGAACGGTCTCGGGAAGCTCTTTGCGCTCAGTCCAGCTGATCCGCTCGACCCGCGAGACAACGAGCTGCGCAATCCGGTCGCCGCGTTCGACGCGGAACGACGCCTGCCCCAGGTTCGCGAGTATGACGCCCACCTCGCCACGGTAGTCGGCATCGATGGTCCCTGGACTGTTGAGGACGAAGACACCGTTCCGAGCGGCCAGTCCACTCCGCGAACGGACTTGTGCTTCGTAACCCTGCGGGACGGCAAGCGCAAGCCCGGTCGGGATGAGTCGAATCCCGCCGGGCTCGATAACTGTCGGCTCGGTCACCGCTGCATGGAGGTCAAGTCCTGCGGCCCCGTCACTCATGTAGCGGGGCAGCGGTAGATCGTCGGCTCCGTCGAGCCTCGTTACCTCCACCTCGAGCGGCGTCACCAAGCGCCTCCTGGATGGTTATACGAAACCGGAGCCGGCTCTGAACGCCGGCTCCGGCGAAATCGTCGCTCCTACGACCTCGGTCTCCGAGGTCCGCCACGCCCGCGGCTGTCGCCACCGCGGCCACCGCTGCCACCGCGGCTGCCACCGCCGCTGCGCCGTGGTTCCTCGGGCGGCATGCCCTCAGGACGCTCAATCAGCGCGCGGCGACTCAGACGAACCTTCCCGCTGTCATCGACGCCGATGACCTTCACCTTGACCATATCCCCCATCTTGACAACATCCTCGACCGTCTCCACGCGCCCGTGCTCGAGCTCGGAGATGTGGACGAGTCCATCGCGTCCCGGAAGGAACTCGATGAAGGCACCAAACGCTGTGATGCTCTTGACGGGACCCTCGTAGACCTCGCCGACCTCGGGCTCTCTGATCATGTTCTCGATCATCGTCCGAGCGGCGTCGACACCCACCTGCGAGGCGCCGGACACCTTGACAGTCCCCTCGTCATTGATGTCGATCTTAGTCTCCGTCTCCTCCTGCATCCTTCTGATGACGCGGCCCCCTGGACCGATGATCTCACCGATCTTGTCCTGCGGGACCTTCACCATGACGATGCGCGGAGCGTACTGTGAGAGCTCCGACCGCGGAGCGTCAAGCTCCTTGGCCATCTCGCCCAGGATGTGCTCGCGGGCCGTCTTGGCATGCGACAGCGCTTCGCTGAGGACGTTTGTCGGCACCTCGCCGATCTTTGAGTCCATCTGGAAGGCCGTGATTCCCTCGTGTGTACCGGCGACCTTGAAGTCCATGTCGCCGAGGTGATCCTCGATACCGAGGATGTCAGTCAGGACGACGTACTTCTCGCCCTCTCTGATCAGCCCCATTGCGACTCCGGCCACCGGCGCCTTCATCGGCACACCGGCATCCATCAGAGCCAACGACCCGGCACAGATCGTCGCCATGCTCGAAGAGCCGTTCGACTCGAGAATGTCGGAGACGATGCGGACCGTGTAAGGGAACACCTCGTCGACCGGGATAAGCGGTTCGATCGCGCGCTCTGCCAGAGCGCCGTGACCGATCTCACGCCGTCCCGGACCGCGGATCGGCCGAACCTCACCGACCGAGAAGGACGGGAAGTTGTAATGGAGCATATAGCTCTTCCACGTCTCCCCCTCCAGCGCGTCGATCTTCTGCTCATCGCTGGTCGAGCCGAGCGTGATCGCCACGAGCGCCTGGGTCTCGCCACGCGTGAAGACTGCGGAGCCGTGGACCCTCGGGAGAACTGACGTCTCGGACCAGATCGGCCTGACCTCGTCGGTCCTGCGACCGTCGGAACGCACGCCATCATCGACGATGCGTCGGCGCATCTCAGCCTTCTCGATGTCCTTGAAGACACCCTTGATCGCGCCGGCGTCCTCCGGGTAGTCCTCGGCGAGCGCCTCGTGGGCCTCTTCCTTGATCGCGCTCACAGCATCGGAGCGCTCCTGCTTGCCCTGGATGCGGATGGCCTCGCGAACACGGGAACCGTACGCGCTCTCAACGCGTCCCTCAAGACCCTCGGGACGCTCGGGCTTCGCGGCGACCAGCTTCTCGGCGGATGAGTCTGCGATGAGTTCGTTGATGGCCTGCACAACGATCCGGATCTCAGCGTGAGCGAGCTCAAGCGCGCCCTGTACCACCGACTCCGAAACCTCCAGCGCGCCGCCCTCGGCCATGACGATGGCATCCGCGGTGCCTGAGACAACCATGTTCAGAGAGCTCTCCTCGAGCTGCTCGAACGTCGGGTTGATGATGTACTCTCCGCCCACCATCCCGATACGCACGGCAGCCACCGGACCGGCAAACGGCACCGGCGACATGGCCAGCGCAGCGCTCGATCCGATGACACCAAGGATGTCCGGATCGTTCGCGCCGTCCGCCGAGAGGACATTCACAAAGACCTGGATCTCGTTCCTCAGGTGCGACGGGATAAGCGGCCTGAGCGGCCTGTCAATGAGTCGTGCGCTCAGGATTTCCTTCGTCTGCGGACGTCCCTCGCGCTTGAAGAACCCGCCGGGGATCTTGCCCGCGGCGTAGAACTTCTGTCTGTACTCCACAAAGAGCGGGAGGTAGTCGCGATCGATCGTGTGCTTCGAATGCACGACCGTTGCCAACACTACTGAGTCTCCGTAACGGACGACTACGGCGCCGTCAGCCTGCTTCGCGAGCTTGCCGGTTTCCAGCGTCAGCTTCCGACCTGCCCACTCCTTCTCAACCTTCACATGATGCATTTCTCTCCTCCAAACGACTCGGGCTGGTAGAGCAAAGCCCCCCCGACAGCTCGCGGGAGGGCCAGCACAATTGGGTTGCGCAATCAGTCAACAGCAAGTGCTACCTGCGCAGCCCGAGTTCTTTGATGATCGTCTTGTAGCTGTCAGTCTTGCTCGACTTGAGGTAATTCAGAAGCCTGCGACGCTTCCCAACCATCTTGAGAAGACCGAGGCGCGAGTGATTGTCCTTCTTGTGCAGATCGAAATGCTTGCTGAGCGTCTCAATACGCTCCGTCAAAAGCGCAACCTGCACCTCGGCGGAACCCGTGTCCCCCGAGTGCGTTTCGAAGCGCTTGACGATCTCTTCTTTCCGCTCTTTCGACAGCGACAAGCCTCTACTCCTGAATCTGTCTCTACATAGTCAAGTATGGACCCTATCACACGAAAGATAGCACAGCGCCATACGCATGTCAAAGAAGAAAATGAACGACACGTTCAAACACATGAACGCGGTTCAGTAGACGCCCCCCTCCGGCGCGCCATCAGCCTCGCTTCGGCCACGTCCTCGGCGATCTGCGCCCCGAGTTCGGGTGCGCTCTCGAACCGCCTGTCACCCCGGATCCGCTCGAGCACCTCGACACCCAGCTCGGTGCCGTACAGGTCGATCTCGACGTCGAGCAGGTGGACCTCCACGCGTCTCTCGCCGTGACCGAATGTCGGTCTACGTCCCGCGTAGAGAACGCCGGGTCTGCCACCCTCGAGATCCTCGACGTAGTACACACCGTCGCCCGGCAGGAGCTTCATGGCAGGCGTCTTGATGTTGGCCGTCGGCGTCCCCATGATTCGTCCTCCGATGCCGTCTCCGCGCACGACAGCGCCCCGAACGACGTACGGCCGCCCCAGCATGTCGCGAGCGGCACGCATGTCTCCCTGCGCGACCGCCGACCTGATGCGCGAACTGGAAACAGCTTCGTTCTCGAAGAGAACCGGCGGTACGACGTCGAGGTCGAACCCCACACTGCGGCCGAGATCGCCCACGGCCTCGAGGCCGCTGGATCTGTCGCGTCCCATGTGAAAATCGTAGCCGAGAATGACGTGGCTGCCCGCTCCGACACCGATGTCCCTGAAGAACCTCCCGCCGTCGCTCGCAGCCAGTTCAGCCGTGAACGCGATCACGAGGGCGGCCTCTACTCCCGCTGCCTCGATGAACTTCAGCCGTTCGCCCAGCGGCGTCAGCAACCCCGGCGTCCGGTCGGGTGCTACGACAGCGAGCGGATGGGGGTCGAACGTGACGACCACTCCCCTGCGCCTGCTTTCGGACGCGACACGCACGAGTTCCGCCAACACCGCTTGATGTCCGAGATGAACACCGTCGAAGTTGCCGACGGTGACGGCGAGTCCCGCCGGGGAACCGATGGCCAGTTCGTGGATCGAGGATACCTGCCTGAACCGGATCATCGCCCTTCCGACTCCTGCTCTGTGGTCTCACCGAAGACGCGGATGGGTCGCAGGAGCACGCCGGCTTCATCACCCTCGTGAGCGCTCACACGCGCGAGTGCGGCAAGGTGCGTCCCGTCGCCCGTTAGCCTCACCAGAGTCCCCACCGGCGACACCGCGTCGACGTCCGCACCGACCGCCTGGCCCTCGAGCACCTGGTCGAGCTGTTTCTCCGAGAGCGCGAGCACAGGCAGATCGGCCAGTGCATCGAGAAGTGAGCGGCCCGGAAGTCGCTCGCGCGGTGTACTCCGCTCGAAGTCCGACAGCGCGATGGCCTCGCCGAGCGCGAAATCTCCGGAACGGGTCCGACGGAGTCCGCCGAGATGCGCCCCGCACCCGAGTCGGTCGCCGACGTCCGCGACGAGCGTACGCACGTATGTTCCCTTCGAGCATGTGACGCGGAATTGAGCATCGGGCAGCTCCAGGCCCAGGAGTTCGAACCGACGCACGGTGACGGGCCGAGCCTCACGCTCCACCTCTACCCCGCGCCGCGCCAGTTCGTAGAGCCGTCGTCCGTCTTGTTTGACGGCGGAGACCATCGGAGGCACCTGCATGATATCTCCCGTGAAAGCGCCGAAGACCTCCCGCAGCTGCTCGGCAGTCACTCCCGAGAAATCGCCCGTTGCGACGACGACGCCGTCGGCATCCTGCGTATCTGTGGAAGATCCGAGGACAAGACGCCCCTCGTACTCCTTGTCAGCCGCGGTGAGGAACTGCGACAGTCTGGTCGCACGGCCGGCCAGGATGACGAGCACTCCGGTCGCCGCAGGATCAAGCGTACCCGCGTGACCCACTCGGCGTTGTCTGAGCGCGCGCCGTACTCGCTGGACGACGTCGTGCGACGTCATCCCCGCCGGCTTGTCTATGACGATCACGCGGTCCAGACGGCTGCCTCACTCCCTGCTGTTGCTCGCCGCGCATCAACGGCTCATACCGCTCACGATTGCGCGTCGAGCTGGTCCTCTACGGCGCCAAGAATCAGACTCCGCGCCTCGTCTACCGGAACGTCGAGCTCGACGCCCGCGGCCGCATGGTGCCCGCCGCCCCCGAATCGGGCGGCGACTTCTCGAACATCGGTGTCGCCGCTCGACCTGAGACTCACCCTCGACCCTCCGGGGATCTCCCGAATGAGCCCCGAAACCCTGACGCCCGCAATCAGTCTCCCGTATCCCGGCAACCCTTCCATCGACTCGGAGCAGGCGCCGGCGTCGACGCGCATGGCGTCCGTTATGACCGAGAGCGCCAGTTGTCCGTCGAGGTGAAGCTCCATCGAAGCGAGCATCATCCCGAGCAGGCGAACCTGTGAGAACGGCTGCTCGGCGAAGACGCTCCGGGCGAGCCCGTGCGGATCCGCGCCCGCGGTCACGAGCCGCGCCGCAGCGGCCATCGTGCGCGCGTCCACATTGGAGTAGCGGAAGCCGCCCGTGTCCGCGAGGAGGCCTATGTACAACAACGATGCGGTCTCGAGGTCGAGGTCTGCGCCGTCCCCTTCCACCAGCTCCTGGATGAGGAGCGCGGCGGCGGATGCCGTGGAGTCAACGAGGTTCACCTCGCCGAACATCGTGTTGTCGGGATGGTGATCGATATTGATGATCCTGCGGGAACTCTTGAGGGCCTCCGCGCACGCTCCGGCGCGCGAGATGTCGGTCGTGTCGAGGACCACGAGTGTGGTTTCACCGAGATCCGACGGCGGCTCGGTGAGCACGTCCCGGGCCGCGCGTATGAAACGGTAGTTCGGTGGGACGCCGTCCTCGAGAAGCATGCGGGCGTGAATCCCGATGCCCGCCACCCAACGGACCAGCGCAAGTCCGCTCCCAATCGCGTCGCCGTCCGGCCGCTTGTGAGAAACCACGAGTACGGATCCGCTGTCGCGGAGCATACGGATGATCTCACGCGCCGTCTCGACGTTCCTCGGAGCGTCCTCAGTCCGCGCCATCCCTGCCCTCCTCTTCGCCACCGTTCAGTTCTTCTCCCTCGCCCATCGTCTCGCCGTCCTCGCCGAGATCATCGGACTGCTCTTGCTGCGCGTCCGTGTCTTCACAATCCTCATCCACAGTTTCATCGTGGACATCCACAGTTTCATCGTGGACATCCACAGCTTCGTTGTGGATTTCCTTGAGGACCGTCGCGATGCGGATGTAGTTCTCTGCCGAA
>CAZNHF010000034.1:16151-17091 GCA_964572375.1 uncultured bacterium
CGAATCGTCCAGCACGAACGTCAGCTCCGGCACAGCTCTGAGGTTCAGCGAGTAGGCCAACTCACCCCTGATGAATTTGACGGCCTTTCTGAGGAGCTTGAGCGAAGTCGTCTGCTCATCTGCGTCGCCGAGCAGGCTGATGTATATCTTCGCATACTTCAGATCACGCGACAGCTCGACCCTCGTAACCGTCGTCATCACGATGCGCGGATCTTCGAGCTTTCGGTCGAGGATGACGCTCAGTTCTCTGCGGATGGTCTCCGCAACTCTGAGCACGCGCTTGTGTGTCACATCTCCTCCTCCGGCAACGCCGCCCCGGACGCCAGACCCACTCGGGGTCCAAATGCCCCCCTCGGAGGCTAGAGATAGTCCATCGACTGGTCCAGGATCTCGACGCGCGGCTCCGATTCGATCAGCCTGAGCACCTTGGACAGCACTTCATTGGCGAAGCGGCCGTCATTGGAGACGACCGCCACGACAAGCACTGCACGCTGCCACAGATTCTGGTCGCCAACGTCGGCAACTGAGACGTTGAACCGCGCGCGAATGCGATCCTTCAAGCTATTGACAACGCGCCGCCGTGCCTTCAACGACCTGCTCTCGCGGATCAGAAGGTCGGTTCTGAGCGTGCCGATCATCATGGTACGCCTCGATCACGCTGACGGCTCTCGCGAGCCTGCGGAGGCTCTCGCTACGCGGCGCTGGGCTTCCCAAGCTTCCGCGCTATCTCCTCGATCGCAACAATCTCGATGAGATCTCCGGCCTGCATGTCGTCGGTACCTTCGATGCCAATGCCGCACTCGAAGCCGGTCTGCACTTCGCGGACATCGTCCTTGAACCGCTTCAGCGATTCGACGGGGCCCTCATGGACGACCATCTCGTCACGGACGAGCCGCGCACGCGCGTTCCTGCGAACGACGCCCGACAGCACATACGACCC
>CAZNHF010000035.1:0-16864 GCA_964572375.1 uncultured bacterium
TCAAGTGGACCGGCACCCGTGTCGATCTCATCTTCGGCTCGAACTCCCAGCTCCGTGCCGTGGCGGAGGTCTATGGATGCGAGGACTCCCAGCAGAAGTTCGCGCACGACTTCGTCGAGGCGTGGAGCAAGGTAATGAACCTCGACCGTTTCGACCTCGTCAGACCGTAGCGTGGTGGTTCCGGAACGCATCGAACGGGGCAGCAGCGACGTGGCCGGTCAACGGATCCGCCCACTTGATGGAATCGCGAAGCGCTCCCGCTCAGACGTTTGAGGGGCGTTCACCACGAGGAGCCAGAAAAACTGAGCCCGGTCCACCATGGATCGGGCTTAGTGCGTCTCCGTGGGCGCGAGCCAGCCGGCGCCGCGCGCGACACCTGAAGCACCATCTGAATTGGCCAACTCCCCGGATGAGCCCGATTGACGGAACACACACTAACCTGCTAGACTCGAAGTATGATATAGCTCCGGGACCATCAGGAGGCGCCCCCGCGGTGAAGATTCTCGGCTTGTCAGCATTCTACCACGATAGTGCGGCCTGCCTGGTCGTCGACGGCGACATCGCCGCGGCCGCCCAGGAGGAGCGCTTCACGCGGAAGAAGCACGATCGCGGGTACCCGCGGGGAGCCATCGACTACTGCCTGAAGTCGGCGGGCATCGGGAGTTCCGACCTCGACTATGTCGTCTTCTACGAGAAGCCGCTCGTCAAGTTCGAGAGGATCCTCGAGACCTACCTGGCCTACGCGCCGCGCGGCGTATCGTCGTTCGTCAAGGCGATGCCTCTCTGGGTCAGGAAGAAACTCTGGATGAAGGACTACTTGCGGGGAGAGCTCGAGTTCGACGGTACCATGCTCTTCCCGGAGCATCACGAGTCCCACGCGGCGTCCGCGTTCTTCCCGTCGCCGTTCCGGGAGGCCGCATTCATCACTGTCGACGGAGTCGGGGAGTGGACCACGGCCAGCTACGGAGTCGGTCGCGGAAATGAGATCGAGGTCCTCGCGCAGATCGGCTTCCCACATTCCCTCGGTCTCCTCTACTCGGCCTTCACCTACTACACGGGCTTCAGGGTGAACTCCGGCGAGTACAAGGTGATGGGACTGGCGCCGTACGGGGAGCCCAAGTACGTCGATCTGATTCTGAGCGAACTCATCGATGTCAAGGACGACGGTTCCTTCAGAATGAACATGGAGTACTTCGACTACGGCGCCGGCCTCACGATGACGAGTGGGAAGTTCCACAAGCTCTTCGGGGGACCGCCGAGGAAGCCCGAGTCCGAGCTCACGCAGAGGGACACGGACCTCGCGCGGTCGGTGCAGGACGTCGTCGAGGAGATCATGCTCAGGACGGCGAGGCACGTCCACAAGGAGACCGGCCAGAAGTACCTCTGCCTGGCCGGAGGCGTCGCCCTCAACTGCGTGGCGAACGGGCGAATTCTGCGGGAAGGACCCTTCGAGGACATCTGGATTCAACCGGCCGCCGGGGACGCGGGTGGCGCCCTCGGGGCCGCCCTCTTCGCGTGGCACCAGTACCTCGGGAACGAGAGGGTTGCCGATGACCGGCGCGACTTCCAGAAGGGTTCCTACCTGGGTCCGGCCTTCGGAGACGAAGACATCCTGACGTACCTTGAGGATAGAGGCATCCCGTACGAGGAGCTCACCGAGAGCGACGTCCCGGATCGTGTCGCCGGGCTCATCGCCGACGGCAAGGTCGTCGGCTGGTTCAACGGGCGGATGGAGTTCGGGCCGAGGGCGCTGGGGGCGCGGAGCATCGTGGGCGACGCGCGGTCGCCGCAGATGCAGTCGATCATGAACCTGAAGATCAAGTACCGCGAGAGCTTCAGGCCGTTCGCCCCGAGTGTCCTGGTCGAGCACGTCGGACAGCATTTCGAGATCGACAGGCCCAGCCCCTACATGCTCCTCGTCGCTCCCGTACGGCGGGAGATACGGCGTGAGATGACTGAGGAGGAGCGAAGCAGGTTTGGGCTGAGCAAGCTCAACGTCGTGCGGTCCAGCATCCCCGCCGTCACACACGTCGACTACTCCGCGAGGATCCAGACCGTCGCCAAGGACGACAACCCACAGTATCATGCGATGATCGATGCGTTCCGGAAGAAGCACGATTGCCCAACGATCATCAACACGTCATTCAACGTCCGAGGGGAGCCGATCGTCTGTTCGCCGGACGATGCGTACATGTGCTTCATGCGGACCGAGATGGACTATCTGATGCTCGGGAGATTCCTGCTCGAGAAGGGGAGCCAGAAGCCGCTCGACGGAGATGTCGACTGGCGACAGGAGTTCGAACTCGACTAGCCTCCCGGCCGAGCGGGCGGCGCACATGATGAGAGGGCAGGTCGGTGGCGAAGACGAAGGGCTGGTTCGCGACCATCGCGGAGGAGATCAGAGCAGTCAGGACCGACCGGGCGAGTCTGCGTACGTTCGGCGTGACGATGGCGGTCGCTCTTGCCGTCCTCGGGGCCTTGTTCCTCTGGCGGGGGAAGGGCGGCAGCGCGTGGCTCTTCAGCGGCTCGGCAGTCCTTCTTGGGTCTGCCCTCGTGACGCCTGTCCTCCTCAAGCCCGTTCAGCGACTGTGGATGTCGTTCGCCATCGTCCTGGGATGGGTGATGACGAGGGTCATCCTGATCGTCCTGTTCTACGTGGGCGTGACGCCCGTTGCTCTCGTCGCGAGGCTCTTCGGCAAGCGCTTCCTGGAACTCGGATTCGACCGCGACAGGGCGAGCTACTGGGAGAAGAAGCCCGAACCTACCCGCGGCGTCGAGAGATACGAGAGTCAGTTCTAGCGGAGCCGACCGTTCGTACCGGCGGCTGGGTTTGGGAGATCGACGGGCAAGCGCCCGCGAGTCAGGGGGGAGAGCGTTGGGAAAGGCATCGACGATCAAGGAGATCTGGAGCTACATGCGCGTCCGCAGGAAGTGGTGGCTCGCGCCGATTCTCATCCTCTTGGGGTTGGTCGGCGCCTTGCTCGTTCTGACCGAGGGGTCCGCGTTGGCGCCCTTCATCTACGCGCTGTTCTAGTTCTTGGCACGTTGGCGGTTGGTTCCCCGTTGTGGCGAAGTGAGGCTGGACCTCCATGCTGAACGAGAGCGAGTCGAATACGCCGGGATCCCGCGAGGAACACGGGTCGCTCAGATCGCGGCTTCTTCTGACGGCTGGAGCCGTGCTCTTCACCTTCGTTGTCCTCGAGGTCGTCCTGAGGATTGCCGCGCCGCACGACAACATCCCCCAGATCGAGTACGACGAACACCTGGGGTGGCGAGGGCGAGCGAATCTCAGCTGTCGCTTCCGGAAGCCGGAGTACGCGATCGATGTCTCTCAGAACTCGGCGGGATTCCGCGATCGGGACCGGAGTATCTCGAAGGAGAGTGGGACGTTCAGGGTTCTCTGCACTGGTGACTCGTTCACGTGGGGGGCGGGAGTCGAGCAGGACGAGATCTACACTACCGTGCTCGAGTCTCTGCTCGAGGACTCAGGGCTTCGTGCCGAGGTCATCAACTCGGGAGTGGGAGGGTACAGCACCGATCAGACCCTCCTCTATCTGGTCGGCGACGGACTCCGTTACGAGCCCGACCTGGTGGTCTATCAGGCGTGCGACAACGACCTCCAGGGCATCGTGACGAAGAAAGCCACGGGGGTCTACTGCAAACCCTCGTTCGAATTCGGTGAGGGCGGCCGGCTCGAGCTCACGGGCCACCCCGTGCCCGGCCTCGCGGGTCCCGAGCGGCTGTTCGTCTTCTTGACCCGCAGCAGTCGACTGGCCTTCTTCCTTCGACACCGCCTCCAGGTATTCAGGCTCCAGCGCTGGGAACAGGGCACCGACTCCACACCCGGCGACGCCGGAGCCGCCGCGGAGCGCGACGAGTTCCACGCCTTCCGGCTGTTCTGCGCCCTCGTCCGGAAGATGGAGCGCGAGTGCCACACTCGCGGCGTCCGGTTCGTGGTCACGCTGGACTTCCCCTTCACCTCGGACCAGGTCGACCTGTGGCAGCAAGAGTGCGAGGGTATCGAGACGGCCTACCTCTTCGAGCGCTTCCAGGAACGGCAGGCAGACGCCGGAGGTGTCGTGCTCATTCCCGGTGACGGACACTGGACGGCACTCGCTCATCGTTGGGTCGCTGAACACCTTGCCGCCACGATCCTGGAGCCGTCGACGGAGAGCCCCGGGTAGGGCCATTCTCATGCAATCGGGCGACAGGGTGGCCTTGTGGAGAGTGAGCCTGGTCCTTCCTCCATCTCGATTCTCAGATCTATGGTACGATGATATCCCAGCGTAGGTTTGCCGTCTCAGCAGTCCTCCGCGGCAAAGGAGGAACTGGCCATGAGCAAGATCCATCAGCTGTGCGCGGCTGCGGTCATCGTAGTCGGGGTCCAACCCGCATTCGGAAACAACCCCACCCACACGATTCACATAGCGAACGCATCGCCGGCCGCAGAGCGGGTCGTCTCGATAGGCAGCTGGTACGAGTTCTCCGACATCGCCGGTTGGACATTTCGGCCGGAGACGGACATTGACCACGTGGAGTTTGCGCTGTACGACTCGATCACCGCGCTGGCAGCCGGGACGACACCTTTCGACCATCACAGAGCGCGAACATCGGGGCTTTGGCCCGATGGACCCGAAAACGAGTTGGGGGAACTCGGGTACGAAGTGAGCCCCAACGTTCTCGGAGACAGCAACCAACATCTCTACGGCGAACCCCACCACCAGTCCATCACGCTATACGGGGGGCATCTCTCTCCAGACGGCGTCTATCAAATCTCATTTGCCGACTCGGCTCCGAGTCGCATCTGGCTTCACCCGCTTCGCTCGCACTACTTCACGATGTCTGCGGACATATTGCAGAGCTCGGAGAGTACGCTCACGAATCCGGTTTACGGTCCCGCGTCTATCAGCCGAACGATCCTCAACGCGGACTCAACTCGATTCGAGTACAGCGGACTCTCTCCCGACATTGCCACTGGACTTAAGGACGATTACCCCGTGGGAAGCTATGACCAAAGACCGGGGTCGCACGGGAGCGGTGACTTCGGGTGGTTTCCCGGCTATTCATTGTCGTTTCACAACGAAGGTCCGGGTTCGGTGGCGGTAGCGCTTTTTGTGACGACCGGTTTCACGGGGCCGAGTGGGGCGCCGAGCAACACGTTGGCGAACGACACGTTTTGGAAATCGGATGAGGTCTTCATTTCGATGGGCGACTCGGCGACAGCGAAACTGGACTTCGACAACGTCCAAGGCTACAGCTTGTCGGACAATCCTTTTCCACACACGGCGGGTGACCAATCGGTGCCGGACGGCACCGCCGGTGTGGCGATAAACACATTCGATCGGCTCCAAGTCAGCGCCATCGGTTGGGAAGTGCGTTCCGGCGGCGGTCCGGCGGACGCTAGCCTGATAATAACTCCGAGGGGCGCGACCGTTGGTCAGGATCCTGTGGGTGTCGAGTCGAATCCCGAGCTTCCGATGGAGTTCCGTTTCTTCCAGAACGTACCGAACCCATTCAACCCGATGACGCAGATCGCGTACCATGTTCCTCACGAGAGTGGGGTATCGATCCGTATCTACGACGTGAGTGGTCGTCTGGTTCGGACGCTTGTTGACGGAGTGAGACAGCCGGGACGCCATCTTACTGTGTGGAACGGCCGAGACGGACAGGGGCGTCGGGTGGCAGCCGGCGTCTACTTCTGTGTGGCGGAGGCCGTGGGCGAGAGTGCGACAAGGAAGATCGTGCTTCTGAGATAGCCGGGACCTATCCAGCTTTCGAGCTAGACTGGAGCTGGAGGCAAGAGCCAGGCGCCTCCTTTCAGCGGAGTCACCTCCGGAGCCGCCCGTGCTTGAGGCCCTCGGTCACCTTCTCGAGGATCAGCCTGATCTCTTCACTGGTAATCTCAAGATGAGGCGTGAAGCGAAGGCCGTTGTGGCCGCCGTGGATCATGACGATGCCGTTGGTTCTCAGATACTCCTCGAAACCTCCGCGTCCTTCCACTCTGTAGCTGGATGGATCGAGGTCGGCACAGACGATGAGCCCCGTCCCGCGGACCTCGCGTATGGCTCCAGGGTGTTCGTCGGCGAGGGCGCGGCATCCGTCGAGCAATTCCTTCCCGCGGGCCCTGACGTTCTCTCGCAGGCTCTCTGTCAGGCTGTCCAGCACCGCACAGCCAACTTCCAGTGCCCGAGGGTTAGTCGTCATGGTATTGCCGTAGGTGCCCTGCCAGTAGGCTGCAGCCGCGCGGTCATTGAGCGCTAGCACTGACAGGGGAAACTGGCCCGCGTTGAGCGCCTTGGAGTACGACTCCATGTCCGGTGGGTCACAGTCCTTGAAGCCCGGGTAGTCGACGATACTGAGGCAGCCATAAGCGCGCAGCGCAGCCTGGATCGAATCCACGATCAGCAGCGCCCCGTGCTCGCGGCTCAGGGCACGGGCGGCATCGTAGAACTCGCGAGTCAGCGCCAGCCCGGAATCACCCTCGCCCATGACCGGCTCGACGAAGACGCCCTCGAAGAACACACCGTCCCTGTCCGCGGCCTCAAAGGCGGCGGCGAGTGCATCCACATCGTTTGCAGGCACGAACTCCACATCGTCCGCTTCGCGGAAGCTGGCCAGCCTTCGATTGTAGGTGGCGCGTGTAGATTCGGACATGCGCGCGGGACGGTAGGTGCGACCGTGGAACCCCTGCATGAGCGCGAGGATCCGAACCTTGCGACCCCCCTTCTCTCCACCGGGTTCAGTCATGCGGTGCGCATGGCAATCCGTGATGCGCGCGGCAACGCTCATCGCCTCGGATCCGCTGTTCATGCATATGAAGCGCGTGAAGGGGCAGCTTCCACGAGTGTGTCCGATCTCGTGCCGGAGGCGCTGAGTGAAGCGGCGCTGGGCCAGCGCCGGTGTCATGACGTTGGCCATGGGAAACGGGCGCGCTAGCGAGGCGAGCAGGGCCTCAGGCGCGTGGCCGAGACCAAGCATCCCATAGCCGCCCGAGTCGTGAAGAACGGCGCCGTGAGTAGTGACGATCCAGGGCCCGGCGGCCCCGAGCGGCACGTAGCGGCTGATGCCGCCCTCCGGATAGAAGTTGAGCAGGTCTTCTTGCAGAGTCTCGCATAGCTCATCTTCCGGAAGCGCGATCAGCCGCCGGTCCTCATCTTCCAGTGCGTCAAAGGCCTCAACGGCCAGCGCGAGGGCCCTGGCAAGTGAGGGGGAGCTTTCCAGGAACCGCAGGACGACCTCATCAGAGAGACCTTGAGTGAAGCGCGGTCCGGCGTGGTCCCTGAGGCGTTGAAGAGCTGTCAACTGTTCGGTGTGCATAGCGACTCCGCTTCGTCTGGGTGAGATTGCCATTGGAATCGGGTCTCTGAGCTGGGCAACAATCTGAGGTGGCGCGGAGAGCGTAACACTCACGGAGGTAGCAGTTCAAGCGCTGCGCCGCCCCGCCCCTGATCTGACCCCCTGGAACCGGTCCAGTCTGCGAGGTAGACTCAGACAGGAGAGGCCCTGGTCCCCGATTCTTGGACGACCTGGACACACATTCATGCTAGCCTGCCGGGGCCGCCCTTCTTACCGTCGCCCGCCTTGGGCCGTTTCTGGCCGGGGTCACGCTTTGCAGGAGGACGCATGTGTCATCTGAGATATCTGGTCGTAAGTGGCTCCCCAGGCGCAATGGGGGAGGCGCAGGGCGAGACATACCGGGACGAGATTCAGGACTTCGTGACACGGAGGATCGCTCACGCTGCTGAATTCGTCCGCAGGTACGATCCGGGCAGGTCTCTGGGTCGCGAGGAGATCCTGGCGACCGCAGAGGATCTTCTCGACTCACACAGGAACTACGACCGGGAGTTGTGGGATGAGTTCCGCGGCATCGCGCGAGGAGCGCATGTGTCCGAGGCAGAGCTCCTGGCGGTGAACGGGCTGACGGACATCCGTGATCTGGTGCTCTTCCGAGGTCTTGACCCTCGCGGGGATGCGAAGGGTACGACCGGCGAGCGCAACCGCCGCGATTCCGGCGAGTGCACCTCCTTCGGGGCCTCCGCCGAAGCATGTGGCGGTCAACCTATCATCGGTCAGACATGGGACATGCATCCTGACGCCAGAGACTTCCTTCTCGTCGTTCGGCGCGAGCCCGCAGACGCACCGGCCACGCTGTCTCTGACCACGGTCGGGTGCATGGCTCTCACAGGAGTCAACTCCGAGGGCGTGGGCGTCTGCACCAGCAACCTGGTTCCCACCGACGCCCGGGATGGCATCTGCTACCTCTTCACGATCTCACGGGCCCTTACGGCCTCAAGCGCACACGCGGCAGCGGACATCATCGAAAGCACGCAGCGCCTCTCGGGACACGCCTTCATGGTGGCGGACGGCGCGGCCGTCCTCGATGTTGAGACGACGGCCCGCAAGGCAAGGCGCACCGAGCACGACAGCGGGGTGCGCGTACATTCCAATCACTACCTTGCCCCCGAACTCGGCGTTCTGGCCTTTGAGGGGGTCGACACGTCCTCATCACTGTGGAGAAGAAGCCATCTCGATGAGGCGTTCAGGCGCTCCGGGCGACCGGTGGACGAGAGTCTGTGCTGGGAGCTTCTGTCTGACGCCACAAGAGGAGACGGCGCAGTCTGCAACGAGGATTACGACGGGGAGTACGGCGAGGTGGCGACTGCGGCGACCGTGGTCATCCGGCCGGCCGAATGTGAGATCATGGCGTGTGCGGGCGGCGCCAGGCTAGGGGAGCAGCGTCGCTTCACTCTCCGTAGCATGTGACCGTGCCCGACGCGCCTGCCGTGCCGGACGACGGTCGGCCCGACCGCGTGCCACGCGGGGACCATTCCTTGACGTTGCTGTCGTGGTACGGTAGTTTGGGAGTCTGACGTCTTGACGTTTGTGCCAGCAATGCTGTTCCACCTGCGGTTTTCCGGGTCTATGCGTGTCTGCCCTCAGGAGCCGCTCCTAGTGAGGGGGAGGAATGCCTGATGAACAAGGCGTGATATTCACGCGACGAGCATCCGGCCTCGTTAGAGAGCTATCTTGGTTCGACGTTTTCGTCTTCGTAGTTGCGGGTCCTGCCGCCTCCGGTGTCATCTTCTACTCCGTCTCCACCGCTGCGGATTTCCCGGGAGCCAGCCTGCCGCTTGCGTTCCTTGTGGGCCTGCTCATTTTCTTCCCGATCACCCTGCTTGTAGCCCTTTCGTCCGCGACGATGCCGCGCTCCGGTGGCCTGTACATCGCCGTCAGCCGTGTGCTGGGGCCGACCATCGGATACCTGAGCGCCTGGCTGCTGTTCGTCGGCTACGGCATATCGAGCGGCGTCCTGAGCTACATCGTCATCGGGCTCATCGGTTCGGGCTTCTCGACGGCCGGCCTGGGGAGCGGCCTCGAAGGCTTGGTTCGAGTGGGAAGCCTGATGCAGACGCAGCTCTGGCAGACCGTGGGAGGCGCTCTCTGCGTCGTGCTCTTCTGGTCGATTGCCTACAAAGGTATTCGGAAGATGAAATCGATCATGAGGGCCATCTTCTTCGTCCCGCTTGTGGCCACCGTGATCGCAGTCGTCTGGTTCTTCCTCTCCGGTGGCATAGAGAGCGTGGCCTCGTCCTTCAATCAGGCCTGGGGCGCCGGCGCGTTCGAAGCGATCCAGGCCAGGGCCGCCGCTCTCGGGTGGGCAACTTCAGAGTTCTCGCTGTCCAGCACGGTCAGCGCACTCATCGTCGTCATCTGGGCCTACACGAGCATAACCATCATCAACTACGCGGGTGGGGAGATAAAGACGCCCAAGACGAGCATGGTGCGCGGCTTCATGGCCGGCACTGTCTTCGTAGGGCTGTTCTACATGGTCATCGTGTTCTCCGTCTACCGTGCCTTCGGCAGCTTCATCGGGAGCTACGACTTCCTGCATGACAACAACCCCGAGGTTCTCCAGGAGATCATGGGGGGGCTAGTACAGCCATCGATTCCTTTCTACTTCATGTCCATAGCGGGCAACGTCTGGTTCGGGCTCGTCATCGCGGTCTCCATCGCGTTGTGGTTCGCCAACTCGATCCTGCCCGGGTTTCTTGCCAACTCGCGGCTGGCCTTCGCCATGTCCATGGACAAGTCGTTCCCGCCCGCCCTGTCGGCAGTGAATCGCAGAACGGGATCGCCCACGAACGCGGTCCACCTGAATGCGGTATTCTGTTTCCTCGGCGTCCTGATGATGTCGCTGTCCGTGAACGTAATCCTCTCTGTTCTCACGTTCACGGTCTTCTTCATCTTCTGGCCCTTCGGCCTGAGCGCCATGCTCTTGCCCTACCACAAGCCGGAGATTTACGAGCGATCGCCGGTCAAGTGGGAGGTGGGTGGAATACCCCTCATGACCATACTCGGGGCGTTCACGTTCGCCGCCGGCTGGTTCTTCCTGTTCCTATCGTTCAAGAACTTCTCGCCGACAGTCATGCTATGCCTCATCGCTCTCATGCTTGTCGGTCTCATCATCTACGTCTACCAGCAGCGCAGGAACCGAGCGGAGGGCGTAGACGTCAGCAAGATCTACTCGCAGATCCCACCCGAGTAGTCGCAAGTCTGCTCGTGTGGTCGGGCCGATCGTCACTTGACTGCGCGCCCGCCGCCGAACGCTGCGTGCATCGCGACGGCCCGACGCCGCGCCGCCCGGCCGTCCCCGCTGGCCAGAGCTCTTCATTATCCAAGACACGGGAGGCAGGTTGCCGAGGCTTTTCTTTTCAGTAGATGTACACGGCGCGAACAGTGTCTGGAGGAAGTGGCTCAAGATGCCGGGCTATCACGGTGTGGATGCCCTGCTGCTCTGCGGTGACCTGACCGGGAAGTCGCTGGTTCCCATCATCGACGAGGGGAACGACACGCACAGAGCCTTCTACTTCGGGAAGAACTGGTCGCTGAGTTCGAGTACCGAGGTCGATGAAATGGAACAGCGCATCAACGATGCGGGGGCCTACGCGCTCCGCTGCGACCGCGACCGAGTTGCCGAGCTGCAAGACGACCCGTCCGAGGTCGAGGCGCTCATGATGAGAATGATCAAGAACCGTATCGCGCAGTGGATGGAAATGCTGATCGAACAGGTGGATCTCTCGAGCGTTGACGTCATCGTGATGCCCGGGAACGACGACGACTGGGACATCGACGAGGTCATCAAGTCGTTTGTCGACCGCGGCGTCACCTGGTGCCTGGACGGGCCGGTCGACGTCCTGGGCATACCGATGATCAGTCTCGACTACGTGAATCCGACGCCGTGGGACACGCCGCGCGAGGACTCGGAGAAGGGCATGGCGAAGCGGATCCAGCGACTCGTGAAACAGCTCGACGACCCGCGTCGGTCGATCTTCAACCTGCACGCGCCCCCGCACGGTACGATGCTCGACCTCGCGCCAGAGCTGGACGCAACCAAGAAGCCAGTGACGATCGCCGGGCAGGTCAACTTCGAGCACGTGGGGAGCAAGGCGGTGACCGAGGCGATCGAACGCTACCAGCCGCTCATGGGACTGCACGGCCACATCCACGAGTCCTACGGGCACGACTCGATCGGTGATACGCCGGTGATCAACCCCGGTTCCGAGTATGGAGAGGGCATCCTGCGCGGCTACGTCATAGAGATCGAGAACGGTCTCGTCGTCAATCAATGGAGGGTCGAAGCATAGGAGCAGCCATCAGTATTCCGCTCATCGCAGAGGGCGCAGAGCTGACGCGGGCGGTTCTCGAGGAGCAGGAGCGCCGGTTCGTCGAGATGCTCAGGTCTATCCTCGAGAAGGCCGAACAGCATGGCGCGACCATGCGGGTCCTGGGCTCTCTTGCGTTCCGGCTGGCCTGCCCAGACTTCAAGCGACTCGAGTACGACAACAAGCGCTACCTCACCGACGTGGACTTCGTGGCCCACGGCAAGGAGATCGACCGCGTTCAGGACACCTTCTTCGACCTGGGCTGGAGCGAGAACCAGAACGTCCTCCGTCTCTTTGGGGACAAGCGCCGCATCTTCTATCATCCGAGCGAGCCCGTGCACTCGGACGTCTTCATAGACAAGCTGAGGTTCTGTCACGAGATCGACTTCCGTGGCCGCCTCGAGATCGAGGATGTGACCATAAGCCTGGTCGATCTGCTGTTGGAGAAGCTCCAGATCGTGGAGATTAACCGCAAGGACCTTGTCGACATGATGATGCTTCTCAGGCAGCACGGGATTTCCGAGGACGGTTCCGACGTACACCAGATAGACGGCGCCTATCTGGCCTCCCTGTGCGGGTCAGACTGGGGCTTCTGGCGTACGGCGACGATGAACCTGCGCAAGACCTCCAAACTCGTGCTCGAATATCTGGATCCCGACGACGTGGAGCCGGTGATCATGAGGCTCGGGCTCCTCAGGCGTCTGGTGGACGATGCGCCCAAGAGCCTCAAGTGGCGCGCGCGCTCGAGAATCGGAGACAGGGTCAGATGGTACAGGGAGGTCGAGGAGGTTGAACGGAACTGAGCCGGGGTTCGCACAACCACTGGCATCACTGCACATCGCTGCGGTACCGGACGAGGGCAAATGAGCATGGTTTCGGACGCGATCGAACTGCGGAGGGAGCTTCACCGCACGGCCGAGCTCTCAGGTGCCGAGGTACACACGGCCGACATCGTACGGGAGTACCTGACCGCGCTGGCCCCCAACGCCATCTTGACCGGCCTGGGCGGGCACGGTGTGGCGGCCGTCTACGATGGCGTGGGGAGCGGGCCGCGAGTCATGGTCCGCTGCGAACTTGATGCACTTCCCATTCCGGAGGCGGCGGATCGCGCTGACGCGTCCGAGACTCCTGGCGTGTCGCACAAGTGCGGGCACGACGGCCACATGGCGATCGTGGCGTCGCTTGCCGAGCTTCTGCACGAGAAGCCCCCAGCGCGCGGCTCGGTCGTGCTTCTGTTCCAGCCCGCGGAGGAAACCGGGGCCGGAGCTCGGCTCGTCCTTGATGACCCTGCCTTCTCGGAGATCCGGCCGCAAGTGGCATTGGCTCTGCACAACGTTCCCGGCTATCCGCTTGGCAGCGTCCTGCTGAGGGACGGCGTCTTCGCATCCACCGCGCGGAGCCTCCTCGTGGAACTCGAGGGTAGGACGTCGCATGCAGCCGAGCCGGACAGGGGACTGAGTCCTGTCTCAGCTCTCGCGGAGATCCTGAGCATCTGGCCTACAGCTCCGCATTCGGTCAAGTCGATGGGCCTTGTTACCGTGGTGCACGCATGTCTGGGGGAGCCCGCTCTCGGAACGAGTCCGGGAAAGGCGATAGCGATTGCCACGCTGCGGGCGCAGAGCAACGGTGTAATGGAGAGGCTTGCTGAGCGGTGCCAGTACCTAGCCGAGCGATCGGCGGAAGCTCACGGCCTCTCCGTGAGGTCGGAGTGGCTTGAGGAGTTCCCCTGCACCGGAAGCGACCCCTCCGTGAATCGCGTCGTGGAACGGGCCGCTCTCGACGCGGGCCTCACGGTGGAACATCTTGCGGATCCTTTTGCGTGGGCCGAAGACTTCGGGCACTTCACCGATGAGATCGGCGGAGCGATGTTCGGCTTCGGGTCTGGCGATTGCAACGCATCGCTTCACCATCCGGACTACGTGTTCCCGGACGAGCTGATACCGATGGGCGCGGATCTATTTCGACGGATAGTCGACTACGCCCTGTCAATGGGACGAATTGGGAGATGATAATTGGAGGAGAGCCGTTGGACGCAGGCAGTCGGATAGTCCTCGATGAGAGAGCGCTCCGCAAGAATCTGCGCTTTCTCAGGAAGAAGATCGGGAAGAACGTCCTCTTCTCGTCCGTCATCAAGGGCAACGCATACGGACACGGAATCGAGGCCTTCGTGCCGATGGCCGAGTCGTGTGGTGTTCGCCACTTCTCGGTCTTCACTGCGGACGAGGCATGGCGAGCTCATCGGGCGAGCACGGAGAACAGCCGGATTCTCGTGTTGGGCTTCATCGCCGACGAGGAGCTGGAGTGGGCCGTTGAACAGGGGGTGTCGTTCTACATCTTCGAGAGCGGTAGGATGAAGGCAGCTCTTGAGGCGGCCCGGCGCATAGGTAGGCCCGCGAGGATTCACCTGGAGCTCGAGACCGGCATGTACAGGACGGGCCTCGAAGGCCGGGAGCTTGACGAGGCCGTTGAACTGGTGCTTCGAAACAAGCAGCTTATAGAAGTGGAGGGTGTCTGCACGCATCTGGCGGGTGCCGAGAGTATCGGCAACCACGTCAGAGTCATGGGGCAAGTTGAGCGCTTCAAGGAATTGTGCGAGCGACTTCACTCCAGCGGATTGGAGTTCGGGCTCCGTCATGTGGCTTCATCTGCCGCTCTCCTGACGTATCCTGAGACCGCTATGGACATGGTCCGCTGTGGGATCGCTCAGTACGGTTTCTGGCCGAGCACCGAGACGAGAATGCACCATATGCTCAGTCACGGGGGCACGGACGGAGCGACCGGAAGGGACCCTCTCAGGCGCGTGCTCACCTGGAAGAGCTGCGTAATGGGGCTGAAGAACGTCGAGCCGGGGCACTTCATAGGATACGGTACGTCATATCAGGCGACCAGGCGCCACCGCATCGCGTCGGTCCCGATCGGCTACTTCACGGGGTTCCCTCGCGACCTCAGTAACAAGGGACACATGCTGATTCGCGGGCGCCGCGCGACGGTCGTAGGACGCGTCAACATGAGCATAGTGCTGGTCGACGTCACGCACATCCCCGGTGTGGAGAGGGGAGACGAGGTCGTGGTGATAGGGAAGCAGGGAAGGGGCACCATCTCCGTGACCTCCTTCAGCAGCATGGCTGACGTGCTCAACTACGAGGCGCTGGTCCGGTTGCCCTCGGAGATCCCCCGAGAGATTGTCCCCGACACAGGAGCCCCGCACACCGACTGAGAGGAGAACCTTTGCCAGCTCAGAACGAAGAGACAGGGGTGATAGATGCACTGGACATGCTCCGCGCCGACACCTACGATGGACTTCCTGCGTGGCTGTCTCGCGAGGCTCTCGGCAAGTTCCTTCACGATAGCCTCAAGCCATACGAGGACTCCTGCGAGGTGATCCTGGACGGTCTAGACTACGCGTTGGGCGAGGATCCCTGCAAGGACGGCTTCGTCATTGTCGCCCACAGAGAGAAGAGGCCGCTCGGTGCTGTAGTGATGCTGCGCACGGGAATGAGCGGCTATGTCCCCGAGAACCTGCTGCTGTTCATAGCGGTCGGCCCCGATTCCCGCGGGCAGGGCATAGGAGGAGCGCTTCTCCGTCGCGTGTTCGACGAGTGTGAGGGGCAGGTGAAGCTCCACGTCGAGCACGACAATCCCGCTCGGCGCCTGTATGAGCGCAGTGGGTTCACGGCTAAGTACCTGGAGATGAGGTGGTCGCGTGAATAGGATCACAATCGACCTCGATGCGCTGCACCACAATCTCAGCGCGATTCGCAATTTGGTGGGCGAGCACGGGGCAACGCTTACCGTCGTGACCAAGGCTCTCTGCGGGCACAGGGAGACGCTCAAGGCACTTCTAGAGCTTGGAGTGGAGTCGATGGCCGATTCCAGGCTCGACAATCTCGAGACGATCAGGGAGGTCGCGCCGGAGATAGAGACCTGGTACCTGAGACCGCCTCACAGTTCGGCTATCGACGATGTCGTGCGGCTGTCCAACGTCTCGCTGAACAGCGAGCTCGAGATCATCAAGGAGCTGGACGAGGAGGCTGGGAGGCAGGGCGTCGTTCATCAGGTCGTCATCATGATAGAGCTCGGCGACCTGAGAGAGGGTCTCCTGCCCGGGAAGCTGTCCCAGACCTACAAACGGATCTTCCAGCTGCCGTACACGAACGTGATCGGGATCGGCGCGAATCTCGGGTGCCTGGGGGGAGTCGTGCCCTCCATAGATAAGTTGATGCAGCTCGTGCTCTACCGGGAGCTCCTTGAGCTCAAGTTCGAGCGCGAGCTCCCCCTGATTTCCGCCGGCTCCAGCTCGTCGCTGCCCCTGCTCATGGACGGCAGCCTGCCGAAGCAGATCAACCACTTCCGAGTAGGCGAGTCGCTCTTCCTTGGGACAGATCTCATGCTGGGCGGAACGCTCGAGGGGCTGAGAGGTGACGCCGTCAAGCTCGAGGCGGAGATCGTCGAGATCAAGGAGAAGGGCATGGTGCCGCTGGGTGAGATCGCCGAGATAACGCCCTTCCTGCCGATCGAGGATGGAGAGGAGACTGACCCCGGGCAGCGCGGCTACAGGGCCATCGTCGCTGTCGGACAGGTCGACACGGATGTCGGCGGGTTGACACCGATGAACGAGAACTTCCGTATCGCGGGAGCGAGCAGTGACCTGACCGTCCTCAACGTGGGGGAGGAGAAGGAGGGACTGTCCGTCGGTGACTCCATAAATTTCCGCGTCGCCTACTCCTCATTCGTGCGACTGATGGCGAATCCCTATACCGACAAGGTCCTCTTGCCTTCGAAGGCCTAGCGCCGCGCGTTCGGCAGCTTCGCGGCGGCGAGGGTTGGTCTGGCAGTTCGAATAGCGTTCACCACGGGGAGCCAGTTGAGCGGGGTCCGACGTTACCGTCGGGTCCCGCTTGTTTGTTGGAGCCGTGTTGATGAGACTGTTGGCGAGGCGCCTGCGATGCCCGAGCCCGCCGGCAGAAAGCTCCACCGGAATGAACTGGTCGTGGGGCGACGGCCGGAGTATAGTGAACGAGGCTCCAGAAAACCTTCGGGCGCCGTCGGCCGGACAGGACGCAGCGTGGACGCAGTCGCGCGAGCGTGCGTTCAGTCCCGTCGAATCGGGATCGCGAGCAGATGGAACACCGACGACGAGGCGCGCACGATCCGCGGCTCGCAAACAGGAGGTGATGCTGATGATGGAACTGCGCTTGAGA
>CAZNHF010000036.1:0-16779 GCA_964572375.1 uncultured bacterium
CAACCGTGAGTCCGCTCGCCGTTGCCGCGTCTGCCAGGGATGACTCGTTCGCCGCATCGCGCAGCGCCGCGGCCGCCTCTTCGAGCTCCGCCAGCGTCTCCTCGCTCGGCATCACGCGGACGAGGATGTGGCGCGCCTTGACCTCGCGCGCTTCACCGCTGCCGCGTGTCTCCTCGACGAGGATGATGTGGTATCCGAATTGCGTGCGGAACGGATCGCTGACCTCACCGGGCTGAAGGCCGAAGGCCACTTCGGTGAACTCGTCGACCATCCGGGTGCGGTCAAACCAGCCGAGGTCTCCGCCGCTTTCACGGGAGCCCGGGTCCTCGGTGTATAACGTCGCCAGCTCAGTGAAGTCCTCGCCGCCGCGGACAGCGTCGGCGATGTCGAGAAGCCGGATGCGAGCGTCCTCTTCGTCGAGCTCCGTCGGAGCCTTGCTGAACTCCACGAAGCTCAAGACTGCTGTGGCCGGTTCTTCATACTCGGCGCGATGCATGTCGAAGTAGGCGCGCGCCTCGCCCACGGTCGGCGTGAAGCCCTGAAATCCGAGCGTGCGGGGGTCGAGGACCGCGTAGGTCACGCGGACCTTCTCGTTCCGGGCGTTGAACTCGGTCAAGATCTCGTTGTCCGTGATGAACGCGCCGGCCGTGACCTCCTGCTGCAGCATCTGCTGGCGGAGCGACTGGTGGTACGTCTCGGCGACGCCTTCCCAACGTTCGGGATGAAGCTGGATCTCACGGTGGTAGGCGTCGAAATCAAACCTCCCGTCCTCGGTCTGGAAGGAGGGGGAGCGGTAGACGTACTCGGGAGGATTGTTCCAGAGCACGTCGAAAACCTGCTTGTTGGACACGTCGATGCCGAGACGGTCGAGCTCATTGTTGATGAGGACCTCGGCCAGAAGAGAGTTCCACGTCTCCTCACGGATGGCCTCGGCTGTCGAGTCGGTGACCTCGGCTCCGCCTGTGCGCTCGGCATACTGCGCGATGCGCTGTCGGTAGGCGTCGGCGAAGTCCTGATAGCCTATCTGCGTGTTGTCCACGCGGCCGATGATCCCACGCTCCGGCGCGCGGGTCTCGCCCCGGATCTGCCGGAAGAGGGATGTGAATCCCTGACTGCCGAACCAGAACACGACTCCTACGACGACAATCCAGAGGATATACTTGCTCTTCTCACGCAGTACCTGCAGCATCGCCCAGTGCCTCCCGTATGTACCAGCAGTGGTATCCCTGTCAGTTCATGATGCTCCGAGCACGCCGGAGCGGCTTCGGCAGGGCTCGGTGCGCTCCTGTGACCATCCCGATCCATGTAAGGACAATATTATGGACAGCCATGAGTCAGGGAGAATAGCACGGCGGGGCGCCCGAGACAAGGGGAATGTCGGACTTTCAGGTTGACGAAGCGCCCATGGCTTGGTATCTTCTTACGTTTGATACACTACGGATGAGTTATGAGCAATGGCATGGGGAACACTCCCGGAAGGACGAGCAATGAAGTCTCCGTCACCCGACAAGATCAGGAACATCGCCCTCGTCGCGCACGGCGATGCTGGCAAGACGAGCCTTGCGGAAGCGATGCTTCTCGCGGGTAAGGCCATACAGCGCATGGGCAAGGTGGACGACGGCTCCAGCGCTCTGGACTACGCCGAGAATGAGAAGAAGCGCGGGATCACGATCAATCTGGGACTCGGTCACTTCAAGTGGAAAGATGCCAAGGTCAACCTCCTGGACTGCCCGGGGTACGCGGACTTCTACGGTGACGTGAAGGCGGGAATCGCTGTCGCGGACGGCGCCATCGTTGTCGTGGCAGCAACGGCGGGTGTCGAGGTCGGCACTGAGCTCGTCTGGCAGTTCCTCGACAGGCTCGCGCGTCCCCGCATCATCTGCATCAACAAGATGGACAAGGAGCACGCCGATTACACCAAGTGCCTCAAGGACTGCCAGGAGGCGCTGGGGGCGCGTCTCGCGCCCGTGACCATCCCGATTGGCGCGGCCGAGTCGTTCAAAGGCATCATCAATCTGATCGATGAGAAGGCCTACATATACGACGGGACCGGCAAGTTCAAGCAGGAGGTTATTCCCGCGGACATGGCCGACGAGGCCGCCGAACTCCGCACGCAGCTCATCGAGGCTGCGGCCGAGAGCGACGAGGAGCTGATGGAGAAGTTCTTCGGCTCGGAGACCCTCACGACGGCCGAGATCCTCAAGGGCCTCAAGGCAGGTGTTGCGGCGGCCACGATCGTGCCCGTCCTCGCGACAGCGGCGCCGAGAGGCGTCGGCGTCGAGTCGCTCCTGGATCTCATCGTCGGCGTGATGCCGTCGCCGGCGGATATGCCTGCGGCTGTCGGAACGAAGCCGCGAAGCGAGGACCAAATCACGCGTTCGTGCGACCCGAGCGGTCCATTCACCGCTCATGTGTTCAAGACGGTCGCAGAGCAGCACGTGGGCGAACTCTCGTACTTCCGCGTGTACTCCGGTTCGGCCGGCTCCGGGACCGAGGTCCTCAACGCGACGAATGATCACTCAGAGCGCATGGGCACGGTCTACGCGATGACCGGCCGCGAGCGCAGCGAGATGGAGTCCGTGAGTGCCGGCGATATCGGCGCGGTCGTCAAGCTCAAGTCGACGCACACGAACGACACGCTCTGCGTCAAGAGCGACCCGATCATCCTCAGACCGATCGAGTTTCCGAAAGCCGTTCTCTCGGTCGCCGTCAAGGCGAAGTCGAGCGGCGACGAGGATAAGGTCAGCGCCGGTCTTCAGAAGCTGCATGACGAGGACCCGACGTTCAGCGTTGTGTTTGACTCCAACCTCAAGCAGACGATCATCTCCGGTCTTGGCAACCTTCATCTCGATGTGATGGTCGACAAGCTCAAGGAGAAGTACGGCGTCGAGGTCGACAGGGAGAAGCCGAAGATCGCATTCCGCGAGACGATCCGTAAGACCGCGAGCGCGGAAGGCAAATATAAGAAACAGAGTGGCGGACGTGGGCAGTTCGGCGTCTGCTGGCTCCGCATCGAGCCGAATGAGCGCGGCGCCGGATTCGAATTTCTCAACGAGGTCGTCGGTGGTTCGATTCCGTCGAAGTTCATCCCGGCGGTCGAGAAGGGTGTCCTCGAGCGCATGTCGAAGGGCGTCATCGCCGGCTACCCGATGGTCGACGTCAAGGTGGCCGTGTACGACGGCAAGTACCACTCGGTCGACTCGAATGAGATGGCCTTCAAAATGGCCGGGTCGTTCGGTTTCAAGCTGGCCTCCGCCGAGGCCTCGGGCGTGCTTCTGGAACCGGTTCATCTGATCCGGATCGTCGTGCCCGACGAGTATCTCGGTGACGTGATGGGTGACATATCTTCCCGCCGCGGCAAGATTCGCGAAACGGGTCAGGAGGGGCGCAACCAGGTCGTGACCGCTCTCGTGCCGCTCTCGGAACTCTACATGTACTCCACAAATCTGCGGTCGATCACGCAGGGCCGCGGCTACTTCGAGATGGAGTTTTCGCACTACGAGGAGACCCCGCCGGACGTGCAGGCGAGGATCGTCGCCGAGTCCGAGCTCGAGGAAGACGAGGAGTAGACACACCACTGATGCGCCGGAAGGACGACGCCGACGGCGTCGTCGAAGGGGAGGGACCGGGTGTCTGGACATTCGAAATGGGCGTCCATCAAGCACAAGAAGGCCGCGACCGACGCGAAGCGTGGCAAGATATTTAACAAGCACGCGAAGCTCATCGAGGTCGCCGCGCGCGCGGGCGGTGCCGATACGAACATCAATGTTCGGCTTCGCGGCGCGGTGCAGGCGGCTCGGGACGACAACATGCCCAACGACAAGATCGCCCACGCCATCAAGAAGGGCGCCGGTCTGATCCAGGGCGTGATATACGAGGAGATCGTCTACGAAGCGTACGGCCCGGCCGGCGTGGCGATGATGATCGACTGTCTGACCGACAACAAGAACCGGACGGTCGGTGAGATCCGTCACATCCTCATGAAGAAGGACGGGCACTTGGGCGAGGGCGGCAGCGTCGCGTGGAACTTCTCGCAGAAGGGCCTCATCGCGGTCTCGGTCGCGGGGAACACCGAGGACAGCATTCTCGAAATCGTGCTCGAGGCGGGCGCCGAGGATATCTCGACCGAGGGCGACATTTTCGAGATCACGACAGATCCGAAGGACCTCTCGGCAGTGCACGACGCGCTGGACGCGGCGGGCATCAAGGTGGAGAGCTCGCAGATCACGCGCATTCCCGGCTCGACCGCGAAGATCGACGACGAGGGGGACGCTCACAAGGTCCTCTCTCTCATGGAGATCCTCGAGGACCACGAGGATATCCAGAACGTCTCTGCGAACTTCGACATTCCCGACGAGATCCTGGAGAAGCTCGGAAACGAGGCATAGCCCTGTGGCCGGGAAGGTTGTCGTCCTGGGGATCGACCCCGGCAGCATCATCACCGGATTTGGCGTCGTCGAGAGCGACGGGTCGTCGTCCCGCGTCATCGCATGGGGCTCGGTGAAGACCTCATCCCGCACACCGCTGCCCGCCCGGCTCGCTGCCATCTATGAGGCGGTCACCGAGCAGATCTGTTCCTATCGGCCCGACGTCGTCGCGGTCGAGAACGTCTTCCAGTCCAAGAACGTCAAATCGGCGCTCAAGCTCGGACACGCGCGAGGCGTCGTGCTGCTCGCCGCGTCACAGAGCGGAGCCTCCATCTACGAGTATGCACCGCGCGAGGTGAAGCAGTCGGTCGTCGGCATCGGTTCGGCGTCGAAGGCGCAGGTCGCCTCGATGGTGCGCCGGCTTCTCGACATCGGCGACGTCGAGCTTGGAGAGGACGAATCGGACGCTCTGGGAGTCGCGCTCTGCTACGTGCACCGGATGCGGTCGGAAGTCCTTGAGGGGAGCGGCAGATGATTTCGGAACTCTCCGGCAAGCTGATCAGGAAGAGCCCGTCGGGACTCGTGGTCGACGTCGGCGGCGTCGGGTTCCGCCTGCTCGTGCCGCTGTCCACATTCCGCTCGCTCGTCGGCGAGGGACAGAACGTGCACCTCTTCACGCATCTCAACGTGCGCGAGGACGCGCTCGACCTCTTCGGATTCGCAACCGAGGCGGAGCGGACGATCTTCACGGAACTCATCTCCGTCAGCGGCGTCGGTCCGAAGCTCGGACTGACGATCCTGTCGGGGCTCTCACCCGAGGTCTTCCACGAGGCAGTCATTCAGGAGGACGTGGCGCTCCTGACGAGCATCAAGGGCATCGGGAAGAAGACCGCGCAGCGTCTCGTCATCGAGCTCAAGGACAAGCTCTCCGGGATGGACGTCTCGTCGATCGGAGGCGCCGGTGAGGGGCAGCGTGAGGAGATGGGTGACGCGGTTCGGGCGCTCGTGTCGCTCGGCATCCAGCAGGGGGCGGCGCGTGACGCGGTGCTCGCCGTGCGCCGCGAGTGCGGCGAGGATCTCTCCATCGAGGAACTCATCAAGAGGGCCCTGAGGAAGTAGTGCGACACCGACCCACGGAGCGATGACCATGTCGGAAGTCCGCGTAACGACGCCAAGCCTCTCAACGGATGATGTCCGGTTCGAAACGCAGCTGCGCCCGCCGTCCTTCAGCGAGTTCGTCGGGCAGGATACGCTCAAGGCGAACCTGAGCGTGTTCATCGAGGCGGCGAGGAAGCGCGACGAGCCCCTGGACCATTGTCTGTTCTACGGTCCTCCCGGGCTTGGCAAGACGACGCTCGCCTACATCATTGCTCACGAGATGGGCACGAAGCTTGTGTCGACCTCGGGGCCGGTCATCGAACGGCCGTACGACCTCACCGGAGTGCTCACGAACCTCAAACGCGGCGACGTGCTCTTCATCGACGAGATCCATCGTCTGTCGCACGTCGTGGAGGAGTACCTCTACCCTGCGATGGAGGACTACTGTGTCGACATCGTGCTGGACAAGGGGCCATCGGCCAGGAGCGTGAAGCTCAACCTCGAGCGTTTCACGCTCGTCGGCGCGACAACGCGTGCGGGTCTCCTGACATCGCCGCTGAGGTCGCGGTTCGGTGTGGCGCAGCGTCTCAACTACTACGAGCCGGAAGAGCTCGCGTGTATCGTGTCGCGCTCGGCCTATATCCTTGGCGTTCCGATCGACGACGGCGGCTCGCTCGAGATCGCGCGCAGGTCCCGGGGGACGCCGCGTGTCGCGAATCGTCTCCTGCGCCGCGTGCGGGACTTCGCCGAAGTGATCGCCGACGGACGGATCACGGCAGACGTCGCCCACGAGTCGCTGTTGAGGCTCGAGGTCGATGAAGCCGGGCTCGACGAGATGGACCGGCGCATCATGGAGGCCGTCATCCACAAATTCGGCGGTGGTCCGGTCGGCGTGAAGAGCCTGGCGGTCGCCGTGGGGGAAGAGGCGGATACGATCGAGGAGATCTACGAGCCCTTCCTCATCCAGCAGGGTCTGCTCAAGCGCACGCAGCGCGGGCGGGAAGCGACGCCGGCCGCGTACGCATACTTCGATATCAGCAGCGGGAACCAGGAACAGGGGAAGCTCCTGTAGGGCTGCGGGTCCGGCTCGGACGGGAGTGCGACGCCGCCGCAGGCGAGGAGCGGCGACAAGAAGCAAGGCAGGCTGTTGCAGGGTCACCGGGTCTCCGCCGGGCGGGCGTGCGACGCCGCCGCAGTCGGCGCAGTGGTCGCCCCCACCGCCCGGCGGAGACCCGGAGGCCCATCGGAATCATGCGTGTACTCCTTCACATCTGCTGCGGCCCGTGCGCCATCGTGCCCATCCGGGCGCTTCGCGACGAGGGACATATGGTCGAGGCCGCCTTCGTGAATCCGAACATCCACCCGTACCAGGAATACGAGAAGCGGCTCGAGGCGGCTCGCGAGGTGACCGAGGCGTTCGACGTCCCGATGCCGTTCATTGACGAATACGGTCTCGTGCCGTTTCTCCGCTCCGTCGCGGGCCACGAGGACGAACGTTGCCCGATCTGCTACGCGCTGCGGCTCGACCGCGCGGCCGAGCTGGCGGCGGCCGGCGGCCATGACGCATTCACGACCACGATGTTCGTCAGCACCCAGCAGGACCACGACGTGATCGGAAGTGCCGGGGAGACGGCGGCTGCGAAGCACGGCGTTCCGTTCCTCGCACGCGACTGGCGCGACCGCGTCATGGAGGGCGTGCGTGAGTCGAAGGCCATGGGACACTACCGCCAGCAGTACTGCGGGTGCATCTACAGCGAGTGGGAACGGTACGGGAGGCGGTCGTGAGGACGAGCGACTTCGACTACGAGCTTCCCCCCGAGCTCATCGCCCAGTATCCGAGCGAGGAGCGTGGCGGTTCGCGGCTCCTGGTCCTTCACAGGGACGACGGTCGGATCGAGCACCGTCGATTCGCCGAGGTCGGGGAGTATCTGCGCGCGGGCGACGTTCTCGTGGTTAACGAGAGCGAGGTGCTGGCGGCCAGATTCATCGGCGTGAAGCGTGATACGGGCGGGCGGGTCGAGATGTTCCTCCTGCGCGAACTCGAGCCCGAGCACTGGGAGGTGCTCCTCAAGCCCGGGGCGCGCATCCGCGAGGGCATGAAGCTCTCGTTCGGCGATGGGAGGCTCGAAGCCCTCGTTGGGCCGGCGCTGCCGGGCGGGAAACGCCAGGTCACGCTGTCCGCGGCGAGCGCCCTTGCGAGTGTCATGGACGAACTCGGCGAGGTGCCACTTCCGCCGTACATCACACGAAGTCCCGAGCCGTCCGACAGGGAGCGCTACCAGACGGTGTACGCGCGCGTGCGCGGTGCGGTGGCCGCGCCGACGGCCGGTCTTCACTTCACCGATGCGATGCTTGGCCGGCTCCGGCACGAGGGAGTGAACGTGGCTCCCGTGATCCTCCACGTCGGTATCGGCACTTTCCGACCCGTGACCGTGGACGACCCGGACGAACACGAGATGGAGATCGAACGGTACGATCTCGCAGAGTCGTCTGTCGGTCTGATCAACGGCGCTCGGAGCGGCGACGGCCGGGTTGTGGCCGTCGGAACGACATCGGTCAGGGTGCTTGAGTCGGTGGCCGACGGGGACGGACTCGTCAGGGCCGGCGCCGGGGAGACGAGGCTCTACATTCAGCCCGGATACGAGTACCGCTGCGTCGATCTCCTCATCACGAACTTCCATCTGCCGAAGTCGACGCTGCTGATGCTCGTGAGCGCTTTCGGTGGCCACGAGAACGTCATGCGCGCCTACCGCGAGGCGGTCGCCGAGCGATACGGGTTCTACAGCTACGGTGACGCGATGCTCGTTCTCTGAACGAGATGATGTGACGCGCGGCGCCCGCCCGGCACCGGCAACCGCCGGGTCATGTGGGAGCGCCCGCACAGCGGACGGAGACACCTTTGATAGAGTTTCGCATCATTGCCGAGGACAAAGAGACCGGGGCGCGCGCCGGGGAACTCCTGACGCCGCATGGCGTCATCGAAACCCCTGTCTTCATGCCCGTCGGCACGCAGGCCACCGTCAAGACGCTCGCGCCGTCCGACCTCGTCGAAATCGACGCGCGCATCATTCTCTCCAACGCATATCATCTGTTCCTCCGTCCGGGTTCCGAGATCATCCGTGAGGCCGGCGGTCTGCACGGCTTCATGGCGTGGAACCGGGCCATCCTCACGGACAGCGGCGGGTTCCAGATCTTCAGCCTGGGGCACCTCAACCGTGTGAAGGAGGACGGGCTCGAGTTCCAGTCGCACCTCAATGGGCTGAGGTTCTTCATGACGCCCGAGGACAACATGCGGCTCCAGCGCGACCTCGGAGCCGATATCATCATGGCATTCGACGAGTGCGTGGCGTATCCTGCGACACGCGAGCAGGCGAAGGCGTCGACCGAGCTCACGCTTCGATGGGCCGAGCGATGCCACAAGGCCTGGTCCGCGGATCCCGGGGAGCAGTCGCTGTTCGGGATCGTGCAGGGCGCGACGTACGCGGATCTGAGAGAGATCTGCGCCCGGTCGCTCGTCGAGATGGGTTTCCCGGGCTACGCGATCGGCGGACTTGCCGTCGGAGAACCGAAACCCGTCATGCGCGAGATGATCGACGCGACCGTGTCCGTTCTTCCGCGGGAGCAACCTCGCTACTTCATGGGGCAGGGCTTCCCGGCGGACATCGTTGAATCGGTCGTGCAGGGTGTCGATATGTTCGACTGCGTCATGCCGACCAGGAACGCGCGGAAGGGCTCCCTGTTCACGTCCAGGGGGAGGCTGGTCATCAAGAATGCGAAATACGCGCGCGACGACCGCCCGATCGACCCGGACTGCGACTGCTATGCGTGTCGTAATTTCTCGCGCCGCTACATCCGTCACCTGTTCCACTCGAGCGAGGGGCTCGGACCGAGGCTCGCGAGCATTCACAGCCTGGCGTTCTATCTGGACACGATGCGAAGCATGCGGGCCGCCATCATCGACGGACGGTTCGGCGAGTGGCGCTGCGGTTTCCATGAGAAATACGAAGCCGGCTGGGGCGACGAGCAGGCGCCGGTGACCGGCGCAGAGTGACCGGACGAACCGGCGCAGAGTGACCGGACGAACCGGCGCAGAGTGATCGGACAGACGGACAGACGGACCGACGCAGACCTGGCGGGATCGATATTGTCGAGGAGGAGATACGATGGGCTGGACCGGACGGTTGCCTGACGCGCTGACCATGGAGTCGGGGGGGAAGATCGTTCTGCTCGTGGCCGACGGCCTCGGCGGGCTGCCGCATCCCGAGACCGGGCTCACCGAACTCGAGACAGCGAGAACGCCGAACCTGGACGCGCTGGTCGCGGAAGGCGCGACCGGCCTCCACGTGCCGATCGCTCCGGGGCTGACTCCGGGGAGCGGTCCGGCGCACATGGGTCTGTTCGGGTACGATCCTGTAGAGTACCTGATCGGTCGAGGCGTGCTCGAGGGGCTGGGCATCGGCTTCGATCTCCGGCACGGGGATGTCGCCGTCCGCATCAACTTCGCGACGGTGGACGGGGACGGGAACATCACGGACCGCCGCGCCGGGCGTATCCCGAACGAGAAGTGCGAAGAGCTCTCCGCGATGCTCGACGGGATCGAGCTTCCCGGTGTCGAGCTCTTCTTCAGGCCGGTCAAGGAGCACCGGGCGGTCCTCGTGCTTCGCGGTGAAGGGCTTGCCGGCGACCTCAACGACACCGATCCACAGGCGACCGGCGTGCCTCCGCTTCCCGTTGCTGCAAGGCGACCGGAGGAGGAGCGGACGGCCGAGCTTCTCAACACGTTCGCGGCGAAGGCGCGCGAGATGCTTGCGCGGGAGCCGAGGGCAAACGCCATCACGATGCGCGGCATAGCCGAGCTGACGAGGATCCCGACGTTCGGAGAGCGGTACAAGCTTCGGGCGGCGGCGATCGCCGGGTATCCGATGTACCGCGGCGTTGCGGGGCTCGTGGGGATGGATGTGCTGCCGATCGCGGGGACGCCGGACGAGATGACGTCGCTTCTCCGGGAGCGTTGGAACGACTACGACTTCTTCTTCATGCATTTCAAGCGGACCGACTCGACGGGCGAGGATGGGAACTTCGACGCGAAGGTCAGGGCGACCGAGGAATTCGACACGGTCGTGCCCGGCGTGAGAGCCGTGAACCCTGACGTCCTGCTCGTCACCGGTGATCACTCGACGCCCGCGGCGCTTGCGTCGCACAGCTGGCACCCTGTCCCGGTCGCGATGGCGAGCAGCACGATCAGAAGAGACGCGAGCACCGGATTCGGCGAGACGGCGTGCCTGGCCGGCTCGCTCGGCCGGATGCGGGCCGTGGACCTCATGCCGCTGATGCTGGCGCATGCCGGAAGACTCGCGAAGTTCGGGGCATAGGGGGCCGCGTGCGGAGACCACACGAGACGCTGCTTCTCATGCTCGGCTGCGCCGCACTCTCGCTGGCGTTCCCTCCGGCCGATCTCTGGCCGCTCGGTCTGGTCGCCCTGGTTCCGCTCTTCCGCGTTGTCGGACGGCGGTCTGAGCCGATGGGCGTCGGTGTGAGACCTGCGCCGACCGCTGGCGGCAGGCGTGCTGCCGGCGGGCGTGAAGGCTCAGCGTTCCGCATCGGTCTGCTGGGCGGGATTGCGTTCTTCCTTCCTCTTGTCTTCTGGCTCGCCACACTCTCCTCGAACGAGGTGGACAACCCGGTCCTCATGAGCGGACCGCTCGTGATGCTTGTCCTGCTCGAGTCGCTGTTCTGGGGCGGATTCGCCACTGTGGCGAGGCTGCTCGTGCGGCGTGGCCGGCTGCCGCGTGTCCTCGTGCTGCCGGTGGTGTGGACCGCCTTCGAGTATCTGCGTTCGCTCACGGTGCTCGGCTTCACGTGGGGCAACATCGGGTACGTGGGAACGGCCATCCCGGCGGCAGTGCAGTTCGCCTCGCTGACCGGGCTGTTTGGTGTGACCTTCTGGTTCGCGCTCGTCAACGCGGTGGTCCTCGAGCTTATCGAGGCGCGCGCGGATGCGCGGGCTCGCACGGTGGCCCTCGCGTCGCTCCTGCTCGTCCTCGCGCTTCCGCTTGCGCACGGTCTCATCGTGATGGCGCGTCCGCTTCCAGGCGACCGTGTGCGTGTGGCCGTCGTCCAGCCCAACATCGAGGGAAAGCGGAAGTGGGATCCGGCGTTCAGGTATCTGAGCTACGAGCGACTGGAGCGGCTGACAAGAGAGGCGGGGAAGCACGGCCCGGACCTCATCGTGTGGCCTGAGACGGCGGTGCCGGCGTATCTGAGAACGGACGTCGTGCAGCTCGATTGGGCACGAAGGCTGGCGGCCGACGTGGATGCGGCGATCCTGACGGGCGCGCCCGAGTTCGAGGGGCGGCCGGGGGAGAAGCCCCGCTACTACAACTCGGCGTTCCTCATCCGGCCGGACTCTCCGAAGGTGACACGATACGACAAGATCCATCTGGTCCCGTTCGGTGAAGCGATCCCGTTCGAGTCGACGTTTCCCATTCTCGAGCGCGTCGATTTCGGGGAGGCGGACTTCCGGTCCGGCTCTGAGCGGACGGTCTTCGAGTCGCGGGGAGCGACGTGGTCGACCCTCATCTGCTACGAGGCCATATTCCCCGGTCTCGTGCGGGAGTTCGTGGACGGGGGAGCCGGGTTCCTCGTCAATATCACCAACGACGTGTGGTACGGACGCACATCGATGCCCTTCCAGCATGCGTCGATGGCGCGCATGCGTTCGATCGAGAACCGGCGCAGCCTTGCGAGGAGCGCCAACAGTGGGGTCTCACTGCTGGCCGACCCGTACGGCCGCGTCATCGCAGAGACGGAGATATTCACTGAGACCTTCCTCGTGGCCGACCTCCCGGTCGGGTGCGGCACGACCTTCTACACGCGAGTCGGCGACTACCCCGCCTGGCTTGCGCTCGCGCTTTCCGGTATCGGCCTCGTTCTCGCCGTTGTGAGACGCCCGCGCCCCCACAATTAGCCGCCCTCACCAATTGGTTGCCCGCACGAGATAGTCGTTCGGGCGATTTCGCCGGTGTGAGGCGAATGACCGGACACCCTTTCTTCGAGCCCCAGATTTCGCATTCCGCAAATCCATTGCGACCCGCGCTGAACCCAGTTCATCTTCGCTCCTGGTACGGAACACCCCCTTGAAACAGGCACTCCTGCGGCCATCTGGCCATCGTCACCGGTGTTCTGGTGTGGCATGGGACTTGCTCTTATTGCCTACTCGAGCGGTCCGCTGGTGCGCGGAGCGTCGATAGCGTGAATGCAAGAAGGGGCAGGAACATGCGCCACATACAGGGAGCAGATCCACTCGGGCTGCGTTCAGACGGCTCCGAGGGGGCCACGGAGTCGGTGAAGCGGGAGCACGGGGCGGCGCTCATCGCGGTCATGGCGGTCATGACGGCTGTCCTGATTGTCGGGACGTCGCTCTTTGTCTTCGGGGTAGCCGAACACGATCTCGCCGCCTTCCAGTCGGAGGACGTGAGGGCGTTCTATCTTGCCGAAGCCGGGGTCGCGCATGCGAAGGCGTTCCTCGACGGGACGTACGAGGCAGATGTGTACGTTGCGGCCCAGACGTTCACGGACCAGGCGCTGGGAGACGGTACCTACACGGTGACGCTTCAGAATGTCGGCGGCGCGAGCCAGTGGTACACCGAGTACGACGTCGTTTCGACCGGCACTGTCAATGGCGTGTCCCGGCGAGTTCGCGTCACGATCGGAATGCAGACCTTCGCGAAGTACCTCTGGTTCGCCGAGCAGACCACCGGGGGCACGATCAGCTGGTTCACGACCGGCGACATCTTCGACGGGTCTATTCATGCCAACGGCTGGATCAGGATCGACGGCGACACGTGGATCGGCGCTGAGGCCACGACGACGGAGGCATCCTTCATCATCCAGCCGGGGAGCATCCCCGTGTTTGCGGGCGGGTACGAGTATGACGTCGACACCATTCCACTCCCGAACCGCAACCAGATCAGGAACTTCATCCGGACCACGGCGCAGAACGGTGGCATCTACCTCGACAACCTGAACGGCTCGGATGCCCACTGGGAGGTCGTGTTCGGCCGAAATGGTGTGGCGGGCACTGTGAGCTACCGGGACTACCGGAAACAGGGTCAGAGCTATGTCTATGGCAGTTGGGTCGACGAAGACCTGACCAATCTCAACGGAGCGATCTACTCGCAGAAGGAAATCTGGATCGAGGGGACGATCGACGGACTGATCAGCATCTTCTGCCAGGCGGCCATCCACATCAGAGACGACCTTCTGTATGAGGACTCGACACCCGGGAGTGGGCCGAACGGCGGGTGCGACGACCTGCTCGGAGTGTACTCGCGTACGGACATCATCATCGATCGAACGACCGCCAACGAGAGCGACTGCGAACTCCACGGCGCGTTCCTGGCGTTCCACAACTCATTCGAGATCGAGGATCCGAACTCCGGATCGCCGCGCGGCGACCTGATTCTCTATGGATCCATCGTGCAGCGTTGGCCGGGTCGGGTCAGTACGTTCTCGGTACCGGGATCTATCACGCACGGATACAGCCGCAAGTACCACTACGACATACGGCTCGCGATCGACGCACCGCCCTACTACCCGCAAATGGGTACGTACATCGTTACGCGGTGGAAAGAGGTACCAGTCATCTGACGTGCAGTTTCCATAGCTCCGGCCGCGGATGGGCCTAGACCGGAGAGAACCGGAGCGAATCGATATGCCGCGATTGAAGCGGGCGACGATTGACAGTGCACAAGAGCACAAAAGGCAGGCAACTGTGTCACGTGAGGACAAGCTCTCCTTCGGCAAGAAGCGGCTCGGCGACATCCTGATCGCCGCCGGTGTGCTGGATGAGGAACGGCTGAGTGCCGCCCTTGCCCTGCAGAAGACGAGCGGCGAGCGGCTTGGCGAGGCTCTCATCAACAGCGGTCAGGTCTCCGAGATCGACATTATCAGCGCGCTGGCCTCGCAGCTCGATATCAGGGTCTTCCACGCGTCCGGGGCAGGAGCCGTCGAGTCCGATACGACGCTGCTCATCCCCGAACACATGGCGCGGAAGTACCAGGCACTGGCCGTCGGCCGCGCGGGGACCGTACTCACGGTTGCGATGGTCGATCCTCTCGATATGGTGGCGATCGACGACATCCGGGTCGCGACCGGGATGGACATCGATCTCCAGGTTGGACGTTACGATGAGATCGACAAGGCCATCTCGATGGCATACACGAACGCGAACGCCGGGCAGGACCTGGCGGATGCCATCGAGGTCGCGAAACTCGAACTCGGCTCGGGCCCAGGCAGCGGCCAGACCGCCTCAGAGCAGGAGCTTCGGAACAAGGCGGAGGACGCGCCGATCGTTCGCTTCGTTGATCTCATTATGGGTCAGGCGATCGCGCAGCGCGCAACGGACGTTCACATTGAGCCGCTCAAGGACAGGGTCGTCGTCCGGTACCGCGTCGACGGCGTTCTATACGATGCGATCACGCCTCCGCGGCAGTTCAGCGAAGCAATCGTCGTCAGGATCAAGATCCTCTCGAACATGGATGTCGCGGAACGGCGGATTCCTCTGGATGGTCGCTTCACCGTCCGCATCGACGGACGCGAGGTCGACGTGCGCGTCTCGACGATACCGACCGTCCACGGCGAGAAGATCGCAATGCGTCTCCTTGACAAGTCGGTGTTCACCGGGAGTATCGAGGGGCTCGGCTTTGAGTCGGACACGCTTGACATGTTCAGGAAGGGTCTCAGAAAGCCCTACGGTATGGTCCTTATCAGCGGGCCTACCGGATCCGGGAAGACGACGAGCCTCTATGGCGGTCTGAGCGAACTCGACAGAACCAGTAAGAACATCACGACCCTTGAGGATCCCGTGGAGTACTACCTCGACCGTGTCAACCAGGTGCCGATCAACGTGAAGGCCGGCATGACGTTCGCAAACGGCCTGCGCGCATTCCTTCGACAGGATCCCGACATCATCATGATCGGCGAGATGCGCGACCTCGAGACCGCCGAGCTCGGCGTGCGAGCCGCTCTGACGGGGCATCTCGTCCTGAGCACGGTCCATGCGAACGACGCCCCGTCGTCTCTGACGAGACTCGTTGACATCGGCATCGAGCCGTACCTCGTCACGAGCTCCGTGCACATGGTCATGGCGCAGCGGCTGGTTCGAAAGCTCTGCCAGGAGTGCAAGGAGGAGTATGTCCCAGAGGCGCACGTGCTCGAGTCCGTCAGGAACGGCGAGCTCGATGGCGTGACGTTCTATCGGGGGAAGGGCTGCAAGCACTGCAACGGACGAGGCTACAGAGGTCGCGTCGGAGTCTACGAACTCATGACTTCGTCACCCGAGATAGTCCGGCTCGTTCTGGAGAAGAAGTCGGCCGACGAGATCAAACGTGTGGCCATCTCGCAGGGCATGAGATCACTCCGGTCCGGGGCGCTCATGAAGGTCAGACAGGGAGTCACCACGATCGAGGAAGCGCTCAGCATTATCGCTGAGACCGCGTGAGGCTCGCGCACCGAGGAGGCATGGCGTGGGGCAGTTTGAGTATGTTGCCAAGAACTCACAAGGGGCGCGCACGAGCAATGCCCTGACGGCCGAGTCGGCGCAGGCCGCGGCCGATATTCTGCACGCGCGCGGACTCGTCGTGCTCTCGGTCCGTGAGGTCGGGCAGACGCTCGGCAGGAGGCTCTCTGGTGGGAAGTCGCTCTTCGGCGGCTCGAAGGTCACAGGCTCGCAGGTCGCGATGGCGACGCGCCAACTCTCGACGATGCTCAAGGCGGGTCTCCCGCTCATCAGGGCGCTGCACGCGCTTGCAAGTGACGGAAAGGACGGCGGATTCTCCGGGGTTCTTCGGCGCGTTGCCGAGGACGTCTCGAGCGGCGAGACCTTTTCGAAAGCCCTTGCAGGTCAGCCGAGGGTGTTCTCGCGTCTCTATGTCAGCCTCGTCCGTTCCGGGGAGGAGAGCGGAAGCCTCGACGTCATCACGCGCCAGCTCGCCGAGTATCTTGATCGGACCGAGGAGATCAAACGGAAAGTCAAGTCTGCGATGGCGTACCCGGTACTGATGCTTGGCTTCCTGGTCGTCGTGTCCGCCGTCATCTTTCTCAAGATCATCCCGATGATGGCCGAGACCTACGCGAAGCTCGGTGTGGCATTGCCGACGATCACGCAGCTCGTCGTGAACTTCAGCAACTTCGCGGTTTCAAAGCTCTGGCTCGTCGCCCTGCTGACGGTGAGCGCGATCGTGGCCTGGCGTGTGCTGATAGCATCGGAGCCAGGTCGTCTCCTCATCGATGGCTTCAAGCTCAGGATGCCGGT
>CAZNHF010000037.1:0-1423 GCA_964572375.1 uncultured bacterium
GTTCCGGCGGGCGGCAGCGTCGTCGCGTCGATCCCGTTCACGCCGGTACCGGGCCAGGAGGGACACAAGTGCCTCCGAGTGACGGCGACCTACCCGGCCGACCCGAACAGCTCGAACAACTCGGCGAAGGAGAACATCGACATCGAGCCCGCGCAGAAGTCGTCGAGGATCGGGCACCAGCTCGCGGTACTGGGAGCTTCAGACGGAAGCTCTGTCGCGACGGCGGACGATGCGGACGCCGGCTCGCGCGCGCCCCAGCGCTACGCATACCCCGTTACGATCTGCGTCGAGCCGACGGCTACTGTTCCGTTCAGGTCCGCCGACGCGTGCATCTGCACCAAGGACCTTCCAGCCGGAGTGAGCGCTTACCTCGAGCCCGAGCCGCCGTTCGACCTCATGCCCGGCGAGTGCGAGCCGTGCTCGCTCATCGTAGACGTGCCCGACGGTGTCTACTTCCAACCGGGCGATGCCGTCTACGTCAACGGCTGGTTCTGGGGTAACGGCGTTGCGGAGGGTGGCGTGTCGGTCTACTTCGTGACCGCGCCACCGATCGAGGCGACGATCGCGGAGGTGCAGTACACGGAGGACGCGGTCGGCACATCGCCTCTCGTGGACCAGATCGTCAGCACGAGCGGAGTCGCGACGACCGAGAACGCGACCTACGGCGGCATGTTCGCGATGCAGGACGGGGAGGGGCCGTGGTCCGGCGTCTTCGTTCTCAATGTCGGGCTCCCCGTCACTCGGGGTGATGAACTCGAGCTCACCGGCATGGTGATGGAGATCGACGGGGCGACGGTCATCGATCCGTTGGGCGGGTTCGATATCGTGACCACAGGGAACCCGCTGCCCGAACCGGATCTCGTCGAGCCGATCATGGTCGACGGCTGGGAGGAGTACGAAGGCGTGCTTGTGAAGGTCGAGGAGGCCGTCGTCACGCTGGAAGGCCCGGGCGCCTGGATGATCGAGGCGAACGGAACGTCGTGCTATGTGGATCACTGGGCCAGCTACTCGTACACACCGTCCATGGGACAGGACCTGGACGTCACGGGAGTCGTCGCCGCGCACGGACGCTCGCAGACGCTCGAGCCCCGGGATGACGATGACATCGAGCCCATCACCGGTGTCGATCCCGAGACGCCGGCCGTTCTATCGCTCGCGCAGAACGCCCCGAACCCGTTCGGCGGCATGACCGGCATCGCCTACGCGCTGCCAGCTGAGACGCATGTGAAGCTCGAGATCTACAGCGTTGGTGGACGCCGTGTCTGCACGCTGATAGACAGAGTGCAGCCCGCCGGGCGTTGGAATGTCGAGTGGAACGGAACGGACGAGAACGGGAACGCCGTTGCGAAGGGAGTCTACTTCTACAGACTCGACGCCGGTGGCGAGACCGTTGAGAAGCGGATGGTGCTTGTCGAGTAGGAGG
>CAZNHF010000037.1:1523-10095 GCA_964572375.1 uncultured bacterium
TCGTGCTTGTCGAGTAGGAGGTCGTGCTTGTCGAGTAGGAGGTCGTGCTTGTCGAGTAGGAGGTCGTGCTTGTCGATCCGAGGTTGCGCATATAAAGCAGCGGTGCGTGCTCGCCACGGAGTTCGATGTGCCGAGCGGAGGATGCAGCAATGAGAGTGCGAACTGCCGGGCTTCTCCTGGCACTCCTGCCGCTCGCGTGCCTGGCGGTGGTCTCGTCCACCGCGCGCGCGGATATCAATTTCTCGAAGTACCTCTTCGACGATCCGGTGACGCTCTCGATCTGGGTCCAGGAGATCAATGTGGAGACGGGCTACGTCGTCGTCAACGGCGTCGACATGAGCGGGCCGCCAGTGCCGTTCGTGTGGATGTGGGGAGACGGCAATGTGAGCAGCGGGTGGTTTCCGGGGACTCACACCTACGCCGACACATCGATGAACTACATCTGCAAGGTCGTAGCGGACTACGCTCCGGGTGACAGCGACACGGTGCAGGCCGTCGTGCGGTTCACGGCGCCCGACGTGATCCCGGTCACACTTCCGGATGAGACGCGCGTCTCCGTGCCTGATACGCTGGTTGCGCTCGTCAGCCGCATGCCGGGTTACGGGATCCCCAATCTCACGCCGTTTGGCGACGAGTTCTTCACGGTCATGCCGCGATGGGTCGTCGAGTACGCGCTGTCCATCGGCGCCGGGATGCAGAACGACATGGTCAACGGCGATGTGTTCCTGGTCGAGGGCGGATTCCGGCAGGTAGTCCTGCGTGACGCCCTCTTCGCGGGTATGTACTCCCTCTGGTACACGAGCCCCGTGAGCTTCGGCGCCGGCGACTACGCGTTCGGTGGGAGTATCCAGTGGTCGTCGTTCCTCCATGAGATGGGGCACAACGCGACGTTGAACATGCCCGCCGACTACTACTACGGCGGCAAGATCGACGGGAACGCCAACGCGATCTACTCTGAGACGATGGCGCAGATTTTCCAGTACGCGACGGCGTACGAGCTGATGAGCAACAGCGCGGCGTACGGGCTTCCGGGCGATCTTCTGGAGGAGATCTGGATATCCTCGATCTCGGCCATCAGCGGTCTGCGCAACGCGTACGACAATTACGTCGCCGAGGGGATGAGCTTCTCGTCGTGGAACGACCCCGGTACGCCGGGCGACGATACGATGAACACATTCGCGACGCTCGCCTACAAGTTCTGCGCGTACGCGGAGACGGATGGGAACGGATACATCGAACCGCTGCAGCGGATGACCCGGCTCCTCGCTGTCTTCGACGAGGACCTCGAGCTTCGCTACGACCGACACAACAACAATGCGGCCGCTGACACGTTCCGCGCAACGCTCATGGTCACCGCGATCTCCTACGGATTCGATACGGATCTCCGTAGCGAGTTTGTCGCGCTCAACTTCCCGATCAGCGACGCGACGTACTATGAGCTGATGGACATGGTCACCGGTGTGGAAGAGGAGCCGGTCGTGGGCCGTCTGTCACTCGCCTGCCTGCCGAATCCGTGCCGAGCGCGCACGATGCTCTCGTACTCCATTCCGCGTCAGGGACCGGTCGCGGTCCGTGCATACGATGCGGCGGGCCGGCTCGTGCGCACCCTCGTGGATGAGGTGAGGGAGGCGGGTTCGCACGATGTGCCGTGGGATGGTTCGGATGACGAGGGGAGAAGCGTGGCCTCTGGCGTCTACTTCGTCCGTATCGTGAGCGGGAGGGACGCCGAGACGGTGAAGGCGGTCGTGTTGCGGTAGCGGTTGGGCGGTATCGGCGGGAGTTCTAGTAGTAGAAGCTGATCGCGGCGAGCACGCCGGCAGGTGTGGCGCCGTACTCGCTTCGGAGCGCGCCGTCCTGAGAATCCGATCCATGTGCGAAGTAGCCCTGAGCCGACAGCGTCACGCTATCGGAGAAGGACCAATTCACGGCCGGGATGATGACACCGGAGCCATCGACCGGGCTTGAGATCCACGTGACCGAGACAGGCGTGACTCCGGCGAATCCGTACGAGAGCTGGACCGCCACCGCGTGGCGCCCGAGCATCTGCGTGTCGCCGCTCGTGTATCTGTTGACGAACTCGGATTCCGCCAGTTCATCCATGTCCGTCACATCCTCCACGCCGTATCCCGAGTAGTGGTATTCCGCGACGACGTACAGCCCGCGGAGAATGTCGAACGTCCTCGACCCGCCGATCAGTGCCTTCGCGACAGCGTCATCTGCCTCTTCCATGAATACGCCGAACTCACCGTGGACCTCCGCGTCGAACAGCGGCATCGAGAGCGCCGCCGCGTAGACCCTGTCACTGCGTCTCGTCCCTCCGATGAACTCCCCATCGATGTCACCGACGTATCCACTTATCCGCACCACGGCTGCTGACTCCTCCTGTGACTCGCCGAACGCGTATACTGCGTCCATCGAGCTGAGCCCCTTCAGAGGCATCCCGAAGCGGATGGCGTCGATGCCGCGGCGCCACTCGCGGTCGCTCTCGAGCGGCGAGAAGGGGGCGAAGATATCGACGACGCTGAACAGCAGGCCCCGGCCCCAGCCGACCGCCTGGCGTCCGACCGTAATGTCGGCGCTGCCGAAGGTCCGGTTGAACGACGCGCGGTCGAGCTCATGTCTGAGGGACAAGCCGTCACGGGCATCAATGACGTCAGCGTCGAGCTGCTCGATGCGGTACGGGGCTGGGAGTGTCGGGGGGAGGACGAGCGCGCCACCGGCCCCGTCATCGTCGGACTCGATGCGGGATCGAAGTTCGTATGCGATGTCGATTCGCGCGTCGGGCGTCGGTCGCGAATCGAGTGCGAGTCGGAGCCGCCAGAGCGAGGCGCCGCTCCACTCCTCGGGATAGAGTGTGGTGTCGCCTGGTGCCCGCGAGAGCAGGGACGTCCACTTGATGGTGGTGTTGAACGAGTGTGAACGCTCGCCGGGCTCATCGGACCACAGCTCGAAGGCCTGCGCCGGCGCCGGCGTGACTGAGACGAGCACCGCGACGAGCGCGAGGAGCCGTAGGACGCGGCTGGTCCGCGTTGCGACGCTCACACGTGCCGCGGCAGGCATTGGGCTAGTTCGCGCTGCGGGTCGCATCGTGTCGGCTGTTCTTCTGTTCATCGCTGACGACCTTCCCGTCGCGGATTGTCACCACGCGTGATGCGTACGAGACGACGAGCGGATCATGGGTCGAGAAGACGAACGTCATGTCGTGCTCGTCGCGGAGTTCGCGCATCATCTTGAGGAGCGCTTCGGCGTTCTCGCTGTCCAGGTTCGCCGTCGGCTCGTCGGCGAGGACAAGCCTCGGTTTCGCCGCTACCGCGCGCGCTACCGCGACTCTCTGCTGCTGACCTCCCGACATCTCGTTGGGGCGACGGTTCGCGAGTTCTCCGAGCGAGAGTTCCTCGAGCACGGCCATTGCGGTCTGGCGCCGTTCGCTCCCCACGCCCTGAAGTTCGAGGACGAACTCGACGTTCTCGAGCGCAGTGAGCACCGGTACGAGGTTGTATGCCTGGAAGACGAACCCGAGCGAGTCGAGGCGGAGCTGCGCGCGCCGCCTCCGGCTGAGCCCGGCAAGGTCCTGACCGAACACGCTCACCTCACCACCCGTCGCCACGTCGAGCGCGCCGATCAGATTCAAGAGTGTGGTCTTTCCGCTGCCGCTCGGTCCGACGATCGCGAGGAAATCACCGCGCCTTACCTCGAGGTCGAGCCCTCTGAGCGCGTTGACCGTGATCTTGCCTACGTGGAAGTCCTTCCGGGCATTCCGCACGTCAATCAGCACGTCGTTCATCGCTATGCCTCCCTCAGACTGAGAGCAGATGTCGGGTCGATCCTCAGAGCGAACCAGGCCGGATAGATCCCGGCGATGAGCATCGAGATGAGGCCTATCACAAACGCGTGCGGGATCATCCACGCGCCCATGTCGGAGTACATGACCGGGTCCAGCAGCACGCCGGAGATGGAGAAATCGCCGCCCATGAGGCTCGTCAGGTCGATGCCGGTCGTTGCGGTGTGGTAGATGAAGGGGGTCGCGATGATGAGCCCGGCGATCGCCCCGAGGACACCCATCGCGACGGACTCGATGAGGATGAGCGAGATGAGCTGCCACTCCTTCATCCCGAGCGCGATGAGTACAGCGAGTTCGCGCCGGCGCTCGAGAATCGCTGTGAGTTGGGCACCGGCGATGCCGAGCACGACGACCACGACGACGATCCCGGACAGCAGATCCATGAACGCCTTGTCGCTCTCGGAGTCACCGCCCTGCTCGGGGAGGATCTCCTTCCATGTCATGACGTCGTTGCCGTTCTGAGCGTTCGCGCGGAGTTGGGCCGTCGCGCTGTCGAGCATGTCGGGGTCGTCGAGCATGAGCGTGATCTCGGCGGCGCCAGGTCGTCCAGTGAGCGTCGCCATCTCCTCGAGAGTCACGTGACAGATCGTGACGTCGAGGTCCCTCACGCCGGTATTCACGATGCCGACGATGCGGAGCATCGCGTATTCCATTTCACCGCTCTCGCCGACGACAGTCAGAAGGAGGTTGTCGTCCAGCTCGACCTCGAGGCGGTCGGCGACCGCGCTCCCAATGACGGCGGCATCGCGGTCGGACGGCTCGAGGTATCGGCCCTCACTGAGCATCCTTATGATGCGGTTCGTCGCGAACTCGGTCTCGGGATCGACCCCGAGCATTTCCAGGCCGAGGACGCGTGTGCCGAACGCGAGGAGCGCCGTCGTCCGGGCGTGGGGCGCAGCGAAGCGGACGCCGTCCATTGCCTCGGCGGTCTGGATCTCCGTCTCCCAGGATGCGAGTCGGAGGTCGCTGTCGCGCGACCTCTCCCAGCCGTCAGGGACGATGCGGATGTGTCCGTAGCCCGATTCGGCGATGGCGCGGACGCGCATCTCGCCGCTGCCCTTCGTGAAGGACGTCATCGTGAGGGCGATGGCGCAGCCGACGCCAACGCCGATGACCGAGAGGAACGTCCTGCGGACGTTTCTCCTCATCGTGCGTACTGCGAACTTGGCGAGGAGCGGAGTACTCACGAGCGAAGCGCCTCCATCGGTTCGAGCCGGACGATGCGCGCGATCGGCCAGATGACCGAGAGCAGCGACGTCAGGAATACAGCAATGATGCCGGCGGCAAAGTCACGGAAGTGGAGGCTCGGGTGCACGAGCGTTCCCATCTGCAGTCCCTTGAACGCGACCTCGTACGTCTCTCCGCCGCCGAGCGCGGCGTAGTCGATGCCGGTCTGCGATGTTGCCATGAGGAACACGAGCCCCAGTGCGCTCCCGATGCCGACACCGAGGAGACCGAGTATGATAGCCTCGACCGTGACCATCCGCGCGAGTCGCGCGGGACCGCAGCCAAGCGAGAGCAACATTCCGAACTCGTGCGTGCGTTCGAAGGTCGACATCAGCATGGTGTTGGCAATGCCGGCGGCCGCCGCGACAAACACGATGCCGAGAACGACCATCAGGAACGAATCCATCATGCCGACCATCGCGACAAGCTGTGGAACGATCTCGCGCCAGGGCAATACTTCCGAACCGAGCAGGGATGGCATCTGCGCGAGTCGCGCCACCGTTGCGTCGACCTCGTCGCCCTCGCGCACGTGGATGACGATCTCATGGGCGTCCTCTGACATTGCTAGAAACTCCCGGGCATCGTCGAGCGACATCACGATGCCGAGGCTGTTGACGATCTCGACCGGGGAGTCGACGGTATCCGCAACCGTGAACAGGCCGCTGGCGATCGAGCCGTCGACGTCCTGTCCGACGAGAGCGAGCTCCATGCCTGGCACGATGTCGTACCTCCTCGCGAAGCCGCGGCCGACGAGGACGCTGCCGTTCTCGAGCGAACCGGATGGGGCGCCGATGGGAAGGAGGCCGGACGGATGTGTCTCCGCCTCCGCGTCGATGCCGAGAACCACACCCATGAACCCGTCCTCCGTGAGTGCAGCCAGCGCTGGAGCATAGATCCGGGCAGAGGCGTTCGCGACACCAGGGTCGCTTCGAATCTCCGCGAGCTTCGTGTCGACGTCGTTCATCACGAGATCGAGTGAGCGCTCGTCGCGCCACTCGTAGGCGTGGACCTGGATGTGGCCGACGAGCGGGCCGGTGACCGAGTCAAGGAAGGTATCGGAGTACCCGTTCATAAGCGCCGCGACGGCGAGGAAGGAGAACTGGCCGATCGCGATCGCGCCGAGCGCGAGCAGCGACCGCTTCCGGCTTCTGCCCAGGTTACGCCAGGCGATTCTCAGTGTGCTTGGTGCCGCCATCCATCTTCCTCGTTCTCGTCAGCGCGCCGACATCCAGCAGTCGCGGCGGGCTTCGGTACGACGTCGGGTTGCGTCAGTGAGCCCGCTCGAGTCTCGCCAGGCTGAAGGTGTCGTCGGAGAGGTCGACGTCGAACTCGACGCCCAGATAGCGAAACTCGGTGGACCGCCCCTCTTCACGCTCCGGCGTGATCCGCATGACAGTCGGGACGCTTCGTCCGCCCATCACCTGCACATCCTCGAAGACCATCGTGCGGGACAGCCTGTCCTTGCGGTCGTACGACTGCGACATCAGAGGCAGGCCGGTCTCGTAGTCAAACACGATGTCGACGCGGTTCCAGAGTCCGACCATGTCGGGTTTGGCGTCAAGGCGCACGAGCCACCCGGGCGGATCCTCGCTCCTGCCGACGACCGTGGAGTTGTAGTCATCTTCGAGCGATGAGTCCTGGACGATGTCATCGTTCGTCAGGTCGCTCCCCATCCATGAACCCATCATCATAGAGGGCGGTACGCGGATCGTGCGCGAGATCTTCGGGAGGTAGTTCCACAGGTTCAGATCGACGCGGAGCGTCGCAGTTCCGGCGTCTCTCGGAGGCGCATCGACGACCATCAGGGCGTGGTCATCGCCCTTGCTCCAGAACCGCATGCGCATAGTGCGTGTCTTCTTTGGTGTGATAATCGTGATCTCGACACGAGCGGTCGTGCCCGTCGATTCGAAGAGCTCGTCCATGCCGCGCAGAAGCTGCGACGCGTCCGGAGCGCCCTGCGTGGCGGGTGTCTCCTCCATCACAGGTGCCGCTTCCGCCACTGCGCTTTCATCGATTGGCCGCTCGGCGTCCGCGAGCGCGGTGCCCGCGAGGCAGAGAAGCAGGAGGAGGGGGAGGAGCGCTGGTCGGGCGCAAAGTGTCAGTCGTGTGCTGGTTGTCATTTCTTCTGCTCCTTCTCCCACTCGATCACCCAGCGGTCAAGGAGCGCCAGGAGCTCCTTGTCGATGAACCGGCAGTAGCTGTCGATCTCGTGAAGTCTGATGTTCGGGCCTCCGTCCGGCGCAGGGGATAGCTTGAGTCCCTCGTCGGCAAGCTCTCCCATGATCTTGACGGATGACATGCGTCTCTGGAGAAGGTTCGCCCACATCCCCGGCTTGACCCTGAAGTGCGCGCTCCTCTTCCCGGGAACGCCGACTCGCTCGATCATCGATGCCTGGACGAGCGTCCGAGTCGAGGTGCTGACCGTTCCGGCGCTGGCGTTGACGGACACTGCAATATCGGCCGCCGACTGCTCGGGCGGTTCGCAGACCAGGAGCCAGCCCAGGATCCTGCCCATCATCCTGGTGCCCCCGAGCACCTCGAAAAGCATTCCCCAGCGTTCGATGTAGTCGCTGAGTTCGCCTGAAGTCACTTTCGGTGCCAATCCGACCTCCTGTTCGCACGTCCAGACATCAGGGTAGTCGGCACGGAAACGCCTCGTCAAGTTGAAAAGTTCAGTAATTATTGAAAGTACAGACAGGCCAGGATCTGTTTGCGCTGCACGGGTGGACGGCGAGGGGTCGCCGGGCTATAATGAATATCAATCCGCCCCAAACGGGGGCGGCTGCTTCGAAAGGGCATGATGCGGTCAGCAAGGCTCATCACAGCAGCGCTCCTGTGCCTGGGGCTCATCGTTCCGAGCGCCTACGGCGTCGTGCTCTGCATGGACGTCCACGGCGGGCTCTCGCTTAAGCTGGCGGTAGATGGTGCCTGCGGCGGGGCTCAGCAGCGACCGACGGACGGTCGTCTGCTCGATGCGACCGAGGCTGGTCTTGCGGCAGGCGCGGCTGCATCCTGTGGCGGCTGCCGCGATGTTGCCCTCGGCGTCGGAGGCGGGGCGTCACGGGCGGTGACCGGCTCAGCGGCGAAGCGTCTCGAGCGGCCCAGCGGAAACGCGATCATCCCGGCGGCGCGGTCGTCACGCGACTGCAGCCTCACCGAGTCCGTATCGAGTGTTCCCGGCTCGACAACGGCACACGGACCACATCCCTCCCGGACGGTAGTACTCCAACTCTGATCCACTCCACACTTCCTCGCGGGAACTGAATGCGGGCGTGCTTGTGCACGCACAGCTGCGTTCGGTATCCATCTGGTTGCGCGCCGGTCACGCCTCCCGCGCGGCGCACGCTCAGTGATGAGTCAACTGATGCCAACATGCGAAAAGGACAGAGTCAATCATGAAGAGACACACGAAGAGGTCAGCCCTCACGATTCCCATGCTGCTTCTCATCGCTCTCGCCGCGCTGCTTGCGGCCGGTTGCGGTCAGAGTGAGACGGACGCGCACC
>CAZNHF010000037.1:10195-16671 GCA_964572375.1 uncultured bacterium
CCGCCGGCGGTCTGGTGCTGACCGCCAGAGACCGGACCGACGCGGGGATAACGTTCGCGCTCGCCGGACCGGGGCACATCGAGGTCCACTCCCGCCTTCTCGGCGAGGTGCGCATGAACGAGGAGCGCCTGGCGCATGTCGTGCCCCCGGTCTCGGGCGTCGTCCGCGAGGTTCGGGCGCGCGTCGGTGACGAGGTCCAGGCCGGGCAGCTGCTCGCCGTGCTCGCGAGTCGCGAACTCGCCGAGACGCGCGCTGAGTATCTGGGCGCTCGGGGACGTCGCGAGCTGGCGCAGATTGACCACGACAATCAGAAGGAGCTCTGGGAAAGGGAGATCCTGGCCGAACAGGACTACCTCGACGCCAGGCAGGCGCTTCTCGAGGCAGATATCGGACTTCAGGCCGCCGAGCAGGCGCTCCATGCGCTTGGTACCACCGACGCGGAGCTGGACCTTCTCGAAGCGAGCCACGAGGCAGGGGCGATGACGCGTCTCGAGCTGCGCGCTCCGATCGCGGGAACCGTGACGAAGATGCACATGGTGCTCGGCGAGGTTGTCGGTGAGGAAGAGGTGTTCGCGATCGCCGATCTGAGCACCGTCTGGGTCGACCTGGACGTTCCGCAGACCGAGCTTGACGCCGTCCGCAAGGGGCAGAAGGTAACGGTCTCGGCATCCAGCGTCTCGATTCCTGACGCGACCGGTACCGTCAGCTTCGTTTCGCCGCTTGTCGATGAGACAACGAGGGCCGCGTACGCAAGAATCGAACTCCAGAACAGCTCGGGCGCGTGGCGCCCCGGCCTCTTCGTTACAGCGTCGCTCGCGTCCGACCGTGCCGAGGTCCCGGTTCGGGTCGAGAAGGATGCGGTCCAACTGCTCGACGGAGAACACGTCGTGTTCATTCCCGAGGGGGATGCACTCGTGCCGGTTGCCGTCGTCACCGGCCGTTCGGATACGGAGCACGTGGAGATAGTCAGCGGTCTCGAGTGCGATCAGCGATACGTCGCCGAAGGAGCCTTTGCGCTCAAGGCAGAGATGGTGACGAGCGGTATGGACAGCCACGCGGGTCACGGTCACTGATGCGTCACGACCTGAGACGCCGGGGTGTGGGACAGAGCCCCGACGCGTCACCTGGTCACGCACTGAACGAAGGAGACGCACTGTGATAGACAGACTTGTACGACTCTCGCTGAGAACGCGCGCGGTCGTGGTCCTGCTGATGCTGGCGGTGATCGCGGTTGGCCTTATCAGCTACATGGGTATGCCGGTCGACGCATTCCCGGACATCTCACCGATCATGGTTCCGGTCTTCGCCGAGGCGCACGGGATGTCGCCTGAGGAGGTCGAGCGGCTCATCTCGTATCCGATCGAGTCGGCGATGAACGGGCTCCCAGGCGTCAGACAGATCAAGTCGACCTCGGCGTTCGGTATGGCCGTCATCTACGTCTACTTCGAGGACGACGTTGACATCTATTTTGCCAGGCAGCTGGTAGGTGAGCGTCTCGCGTCTGCGATGCCCGACCTTCCTGACATGCACGAGCCGCCTGGTCTGGGACCGATTTCGACGGGGCTCGGGCAGATCTTCATCTACTACCTGACCGCGGACGAGGGGATCGACACCGAGGGCAAGTCGCTCGACCTCTATCTGAGAGACCTTAACGACTGGGTCGTGAAGTACCAGCTCCAAACGGTGCCGGGTGTGACAGAGGTGCTGTCGATGGGCGGCAACGTCCTCCAATATCAGATCCGTCCGAACCCGCACGCGCTCACGGAGTACGACGTTTCACTCGAGGACATCATCGATGCGGTCAATGAGAACAATCGCAACGCCGGCGGGCAGTTTCTCGTTCTAGGAAGTGAGGAGCATCTCGTCAGGGGTATCGGCCTCCTTCAGAGCCTTGATGATATCCGGATGCTTCCGCTCAGGTCTGAGGGCGGCGTCCCGATCATGGTGCGCGACGTGGCCGAGGTCGAGTTCGGCCCGGAGGTGCGACGCGGTGTCGTCTCGCGCAACGGCGAGCGAGAGGTCGTCTCGGGCATCGTGCTCAAGCTCTTCGGCGAGAACACATCCGAGGTCATCGAGCGTCTCTATGCGAAGGTCGATGAGGTGAAGGAGAGTCTCCCCGAGGGTGTCGAACTCGTCCCGTACTACGAGCAGGCCGAACTCGTGAGCAATGCAACGGGGACGGTGAAGAGCGCGCTTTTCCAGGGCGCGATACTCGTCCTGATCACGCTCGCATTCTTCCTCGGGAACTGGCGCACGTCGCTCATCGTCGCCCTTGCCCTGCCGTTCTCTGCGCTGGCGGCCGTCATTCTGATGCGGTCGCTCGGCGTCTCAGCCAACCTGATGTCGCTCGGCGGCATCGCGATCGCCATTGGTATGCTCGGCGACGGTTCGATAGTGATGGTCGAGAACATCTTCAGGCACCTCAACATCCCCGAGCGGAGCCATCACGAGAAGCACCGGGTCATCATGGACTCGGTCCACGAGGTTGGTAAGCCGATCGTGTTCTCGACGGCCATTATCATCCTCGTCTTCCTTCCACTCCTGACGCTCCAGGGCGTCGAGGGGAAGATGTTTTCGCCGATGGCCGCGACGATCATGTTCGCGCTGCTTGGCTCAATGGTCATGGCCATCGTCGTGGCGCCCGTACTCTCGTCGCTGCTCCTGGACAAGGGGAAGCATGCCGAGTTCGTGGTCATGACGAAGCTCAAGGGGCTCTACCGTCCCGCGCTCGAGTGGGCGATCCACAACAAGAAACGCGTCGTGCTCGTCGCGCTCATCGCGTTTGTCGTGAGCATGCTGACGGTGCCGCTCATCGGAACGGAGTTCGTCCCCACGCTCGAGGAGGGGTCGATCTTCATAGGTGTGGCGATGGCGCCGTCGATCGCGCTCGAGGAGGCGACCAAGACCATCATGGCTCTTGAGCGGCGCATCGTCGAGTACGGGCCGGTTGAAGAGACGGTCTCAAGGATCGGGCGTCCGGAGGCGGGGAGCCATCCGCATCCTGTCAACTACGCCGAGATACAGATCGAGCTCAAGCCGCAAGGCGAGTGGGGGAGCTTCCGGTCGAAGGAGGAGCTTGTCGCCGCTCTCAGCGAGGATCTCTCCGGGTACCCGGGCGTTCAGCTCAACTTCACGCAGCCCATTCAGAACGCCTTCGACGAACTGTTGTCGGGGACGCGTGCCGAGATAGCCATCAAGCTCTACGGTGAGGACCTCGACGTGCTGCGCGACAAGTCGACGGAGATCGCAGCCGTCATCGAAGACGTGCCGGGTCTCGTCGACCTCGCCACGGAGCAGAGCTTCGGGCAGCCGCAGGTTCAGATCATTGCGGACCGCGCCGCGTGCGCGAGATACGGTGTGACCGTCGCGCAGATCCTCGAGCTGGTTGAACTCGCCATCGGTGGCGAGGTCATCGACGATATCTTCCTCAACGTCAGGCGGTATGGGATCCATTTGAGGCTTCAGGAGGAGTATCGGGCTGATCCGGATGCGCTCGGCAGACTCCTCGTTCACACGGAGGATGGCGCCGTCATCCAGCTCTCGCAGGTCGCGGAGATCAAGCAGGTCGTCGGACCGATCCAAATCAACAGAGAGAAGAACCAGCGGCGGTGGACGGTGCAGGGAAATGTCCGCGGACGCGATCTGGGCGGTGTCGTTGCGGACATCCAGAGCCGGATCGAGGAGCACGTAGAGCTTCCGGCCGGCTATTTCATCGAGTACGGCGGTCAGTTCGAGAACCAGCAGCGCGCGATGGCGCGCCTCGCGATCATCGTCCCGATCGTCATCGCGGCCGTGCTGGCGCTTCTGTGGATGTCATTCGGAGTCATGCGACACGCGCTCGTCATCATCCTGAACATCCCGCTGGCGCTGATCGGCGGTGTGCTCGGTCTTCTAATCACCGGGCAGTACCTGTCGGTGCCGGCGTCGGTGGGGTTCATCGCGCTATTCGGCATCGCGGTTCAGAACGGCGTCGTGCTCGTGAGCTATTTCAATCATCATCGCGGCAAGGGTGTCGATCTCGATGCAGCGCTGGTCGAGGGCGCAACTCTGAGATTGAGGCCTGTTCTGATGACGGCGATGACGACCGTGCTCGGGCTGCTGCCGCTCCTGCTCTCGCGCGGTATCGGGTCTGAAGTGCAGCGGCCGCTCGCGACCGTGGTGGTGTTCGGACTGACGACCTCGACGCTCCTGACGCTCTTCGTCATCCCGGCCGTCTACGGGTGGGTCGAGGAGTGGCTGGACCCGAGTCTGCGACCGAAGGCGGAGTAGAGAACACACGACTGCGTCACATCAAGGTGCGATTACACGAACCGCCCGAGCCGGGTGGCCCGGGCGGTTCTTCATGTGTTCAGGGTATCTGCGTCCGCCGTCAGTCGCGGCGCCTTCACGTCAGCCGCAGGCGCGAGTCCGGAACGCGTCGCTCTTCGCTACCGGTACAGCGTCTTGATCGTTCCCCAAGCCGAGGTCTCGATGGGGTTGACGTCGCACTCGCAGTAGGGGAGCACGCCGGTGAGATCGCCGGTCTCGACATTCTGTGCGAACTTGATGCCGAGGTGGTTCTCGAAGGTCTGGTGCTCGGTGGGCGGGAACATCGAGAAGTAGCAGACGTGCATCCACCCGTACTCGCCGAGCTCGCAGAGTGACTCGTCCGGTTCGAACTTGAGGGTCGGACCGTCGACCGGGAAGTGAGGATCGCCGCCACAGTCGAACTCCGGGTACATGTCAACTTCGCAGTTCTCTTCGCCGTAGGCAAGCCCGGCTGGGTGCAGCTCGATGAAGTAGCCTTCGTCGCACGCGCACTCGCATCCGGCCAGAGCGAGGTAGATCGTCGTATGGCTGAGCCCGTGCCCGCCGTACTCTGTGGTGTCCCAGTAGATGTGATAGCAGTACTGCCAATAGCCCGCGTAGCCTGCCGGCGTGGCGTCGTATGCGAGGCCGGTTCCCCATACGGCGTCGGCCAGCGCCGCCTGGGATACGCCCAGGCAGACTGCGAGAGTCGCCAATGCCACGATCACTCTCACTCTTGTGCTCATGACACACCCTCCCGATGCGGGTTCGGCTGTGCGCCGGCCGCCCCGCGGCGCGCTCTGAAACGTGCTATAATGATAGTGGTTCTGACCTTCAGTCATTCTACTGCTTCAGACCCATGACATCAAGCACAAAGTGCGTACCGTCTGCGAAGAAGCCAACCGCGGCCGGAGTGGAACCGGAAGAGCGCACTCAGGAACAGGAGACAACCGATGTTCAGGCGCGCCCTTGTCATCGCCAATCCAGGTTCGAGCGGCGCGAACGCCGACGAGCTTCAGGGCGCCCTCGACCGGTACGCAGGCGGGATGGAGCATCGCGTGCGGTGGCTGACCGAGGGAGAAGAGGCGGAGACTGTGGCCCGCGATGAGCTCCGCCATGGCTTTGACCTCGCCGTGGCCGCGGGGGGCGACGGCACCGTCTCCGCCGTGGCGCGAGTCGCGTCCGAGCTCGGCATCCCGCTGGCGATCGCCCCGATGGGAACGGCCAATATGCTCGCGCAGCAGCTTCACATTCCCGGGAGCGTCGATGGGGCGTTGGAGCTTCTCGAGCGCGGGGCCGTCGTCAGGCGGATCGACGCGCTCGAGATCGATGGCCGACTCTACTTCCTCAATGCCAGCATTGGTGTCAGCGCGAGAGCCGTTCACGATCTGCCGCCCACCGGCAAACGACTCTTCGGCCTGTCCGCATACGTGTGGATGGGCATCGCCAGCAGCTTCACATTCACCCCCGTCCCGTGCACGGTTTCGATCGACGGAAACGCTCGGCGGCTGCGCATCCTCGACGTGTCCATCATCAATGCCGGCTTCCAGGCCAGAGGTCAGGTGCCCGGCTTTCCTCGTGTTCAACCGGACGACGGCCACCTCGACGTGCTGACCGTGTGGGCTCCAAGTGCCTCGGAGTATCTTGCGCACCTCTGGCGCGCGTTCTTCCTCTGGCGGAAGGTCAACCCGAACGTCAAGTGGTCCATTGCCGAGCGCGAGGTGAGTATCGAGAGCGTCAAGCCGACTCCGGTGCAGGCGGATGGGGACATCGTCGGGGAGACACCGGTGACCGTCCGGCTTGTGCGGGGCGCTGTCGGCGTTCTTGTCCCGGCGGGATCGGTTCCGGGGAGGATGTTGTGAGTCGCGCCGCACGCCGCGCGTATCCTCGAGGAGTGGGCGCTCGGCTACGACGCTGTGACCAAGCTCAAGTACACGCCGCCCGCCATCGGCGTCACGTTCGACCAGACGTACGAGAATGCGCTGGTCGCTATATCAAGAACGGGCAAGCCTGCAAGGGCGTGTTCTTGAGGGTGAGATAACGAGTCCCTCCCTGTACCTCAGCGGCTGTCGCCATGCGACGACCCGAGGGTGGGGAGGGACTTGTCTACGTAGTCGACTCGAGCATCAGCCTACTAGTGGATCCCCGTCGTCGTGTACTCGATTACGACACCGAAGGTCACGATGCCG
>CAZNHF010000038.1:0-16488 GCA_964572375.1 uncultured bacterium
CTGGAGGAACCGTGGATCCTGAACTGATGCTCCAGGCCGATGCGATGAGGCTCTCCCTCGCGCACACGTTCCTGTGGGTGGCGCTCTGGTGCTACGCCGGAGCCTTCGTCGCGTACGTCCTGCACCTCGCGATACCGAAGGTCCGGGCCGTGCGCGGCGCCGCATCGACGGCGCTCATCCTGGGCTGCGTCTGCCAGACCGTGATGATCGTCATACGTGGCGTCACCGTCGGCAGGCCGCCGTTCCAGACGCTCTACGAGAGCCTCGCGTTCTTCGCATGGACGGCCGTCCTCGCCTACCTCGTCACAGAGTGGCGCAGGCGTGTGCGGACCCCGGGGCTCTTCGTGGCGCTCGTAGCAGGCGCGGCCATCGCTTACGCGCTTCTCGGACAGAACCCCGAGGTCAAGCCGCTCTTCCCCGCGCTTCAGAGCGCGTGGTTCGCGTGGCACGTCGCCATCGCGTTCGGCTCCTACGCGATCTTCACGGTCGCGTTCGCGGTCGAGCTCTCCTACCTGCTCCAGATCCTGATGTGGAAGGCGGGCTCGACGCGCGACTACGGCATCACGCGCGAAACGCTCTCGCGGTTCCACCGATCCGTGCATCAGCTGGTGCTCTTCGGATTTCCGATGCTGACCTTCGGCATCATGTCGGGCGCCGCGTGGGCCAACGAGGCATGGGGCGTCTACTGGCAGTGGGACCCCAAGGAGACGTGGTCGCTCATCACGTGGTTCGCGTTCGCGCTCTATCTCCACGCTCGCGTGCGCCCGACTTGGAAGGGCGCACCGTCGACCGCGATCATGGTGTTCGCATTCCTCTGTATGATCACCACATTTGTTGGCGTGTCATGGCTGGCGAAGCTCTTCAACATTCCCAGCCTGCACGTCTACGGCTAGCGGGAGGCGACCATGAACGGAACGACACAGAAGAAGCGTCCGTCCCGGGTCAACCCGCTCGGCTGGCTCATCCGGGAGTTCACGCGCATCAGGCTGACGGTCTGGCTCTTGATCGTGATGGGCGTCACGATGATCGTCGGCTCCGTCTTCCCGCAGGGCTACGATCCGGAGACCTACATCTCGTCGTGGGGTGAGGCGAAGTACCTCGTCTACGCGAAGCTCGGGTTCCTCAACCTGTTCCATTCGAAGTACTTCCTGACGCTTGCCATCATCCTGCTGCTCAACCTCGTCTTCTGCAGCATCGTGCGTCTCTCGGGGCGCAGGTCCGGCGCTCGTGCGGGCGGACCGCCGGCGTACGCGCGCAGGCTGAGACTCGGCGGAGGCGGACACAAGGCCGATCGGGCGAGCAATATCCTCACCTCCCGCGGGTACAAGATCCTGTCGGACAGGGACGGCACGCTCACCGCGCGGCGCGGACCGTGGCCGGAGGGAGTCAGTCTGCTCTACCACGTTGCCATGGCCATCGCGATCGTAGGATTCATCATCTCCGCGGTCTTCTCATTCGAGGGCGACGTGACGCTCTGGCCGGGCGAGCCCGTCGAAGTCGCGACGACCGACGCCGGGACCGGTGCGGTCCGGATCGGGAACACGCTGGCCGACTGGAGCATCGGGGGGTGGCACCCGCTCACCGCCGCACGCACTGACACGAACATCTGGGGAGACCGCAAGATCGCTATCACGCTCGACGAGTTCGTCACGGAGTGGGAGTTTCACAACGACAAGTACTACCCGAAGGACTGGTTGAGCCATCTGACCGTGCTCGACGAGGACGGAACGACCAGGGCGGTCATGGTCGAGGTCAACAGACCACTTCGCGTCGCGGGACTCACGTTCTATCAGATGGCGTACGAGCAGACTTTCGACGTCGTCGTGCTCAAGGACGGAGTGGAGATCGAGCGCGTCGCGGCTGAGGCGTATGCGCCGTTCACACTCGAGTCGATACCGGGGATGTTCTCATCCGGAACGCTCCGTGTCGGTACGCTCTTTGAGAAGTACCGCGACCCCGTCCCGGTGGTACCGCACACGCCGCTCAAGTGGACGCTGCCCGCGCCCGTCGAGGATGAAACGATCGCGGCGGCTGACGAAGGCGCGGAGACTGAACCGTCCCCCCCGCCGGAGCGCGTGGAGCTCGGTGATCTGTCACTCGAGGTGCCGATCGTCATGTCGGACGTCGAGCAGTACGCCGCGATGACGTCCGAGGACGAGATCGCGACAGGCGCCGGCAACATGCCGGGCGCTCTCACACTCCTGCTCGACACGCCGTACGAGGCGAGCGTGCTGACGTACCGGCACGACCCGGGTGTGAATCTGCTCTACGTCGCGATCACGCTCTTCCTGCTCGGTCTCGCCATTCGGACCTACTGGCCGAGCCATCGCGTGCAGCTCTGGCTCGGTGACGGCAGCGAGGTGCAGCTGGTCTTCCGGGCGACGGGCATGCTCGGCGAGCCGGAGGATGTTGAACAGGAACTGGTCGACGCGTTCATGGACACCCCCTGAGAGGGACGGCAGCATCCGACAGCGACATCGAACGACAGGTTTGACGGACCACACTCTTCAGAATCAGGAATGGAGGGACAGACGATGACCCGATTGCTTCTCGTGACCGCTCTCTGCCTCGCCGTGGCGGCGCCAGCGGTTGCCGACCACCGGTACGTGGACTGGGCCGGCGGCGGTGACTTCGAGAACATCGCAGATGCGGTCGACTGGGCCTCCCCGGGTGACACGGTGTTCGTCAGACCGGGCACGTACGCGGGACCGAACAACCGCGCCATCAGCTTTGGCGGGAGAGACATCCGGCTCCAGTCGACCGACGGCCCCGACGTGACCATCGTCGACTGCGAACAGGGCGGGGCGGCGTTCTGGTTCAATGCCGGGACGACGCCGGCGGCTGTCTTGTCAGGGTTCACGATCACGAACGGGCTGGCTGAGTATGGCGGTGGAATCTTCATTTGGACGTCCTCGCCGACGATCGAACACTGCCGCATCACGAACTCCACGGCCTTCGGATACTCGTACGGCGGCGGCGGCGTGTTCTGCGGTCAGGCGAGCTCACCCCACTTCGCCGACGTCGAGTTTTCAGGATGCAGCGGCGACTATGGCGGTGCGTTCATGTCCGTTGGCGGCGTGCCGTCGTTCGACAATGTGCGCTTCATCGGCAACACGGCTGGATCCCGCGGCGGTGGAGCCTACATGGAACTACCTGTCGGTGCACCGACGATCGAGGACTGCGTGTTCTTCAACAACGCGGTGACGGCGGGTGACGGCACCGGAGGCGGGCTCTGTCTGTTCGGCGCTGACCCGACGATCACCGGGACGACGTTTGCGTGGAACAGTTCGAGCGGAGGCGGGTGCATCACGTGCATGGTCAGCTCCTCCCCGACGCTCGAGAACTGCATCCTCTCGTTCAGCCAGGACGGTGACGCGATACACCCCCACGGAGGGACCAACATCCCGGTGGCGACGCAGACCTGCGTCTTCGGGAACGCAGACGGCGACAGCCTGTTCGGAACACACTCCGACTGCTCGTTCGACGATCCTCTGTTCTGCGACGTCTACGCGGGCGATCTGAGCATCTGCCTGAACTCGCCATGTGCGCCTGGAGGAGTCAACCCCGGGGGCGTCGTCGGCGCCTACGATGTCGGCTGTGCGGACTGCACGGCACCCGTCGAGGTGCGTTCGTGGGGCGCAATCAAGGCGCTGTTCAGGTAGCCATGGCGCGAACGCGGCGTGGGCAGTCCGGTTTGCCGGAACGCGCTGGCCGCGTGACTCAGGATTCGGCCCGAATCGGCTTGACCCGCGCGTAGTGCCATGCTATATATAGAGAGGTGTACATGATGCGGGGTGGAGCAGTCCGGTAGCTCGTTGGGCTCATAACCCAAAGGTCGCAGGTTCAAATCCTGTCCCCGCTACCAAATAGAAGCCCTCGGGAGCGATCCTGGGGGCTTCTTCATCAGCCGCGCAGGCTGAACCTTATCGGAACGGTGTACCAGACTGGTACGGGTACATCGCGCTGCATGGCCGGCTGGAACTGCCACTGGTAGATGACATCCAGAGCGGCTTCATCCAGACCATCTACCGACTGAAGGACCACAGCCTCTCTCACCTGACCGAACTCATCGATCGCCACCTTGAGAACGACAACGCCCTCCAATTCCGCCTGCCGGGCCATTTCCGGATAGACCGGGTAGACCCACTTGATCACCATGGGTGGTTGGTCAAAGGCATCGAAGAAGCGGGGGGGACCGTCGGAAACCGACGCGAGGAGAGGAACGTTGGGATCGAGAGCAGTGGTGGGTATGGTCTCTTCCGCTCCAGGATCGTCGCTCGGTACCATGGCAGTAACGACATCCCTCTTGGGAATCTCCGCGGGCGGCGGAGGGATGACGAACGCCGATGGTGCGTCCACCAGCTGCGTCACGGTCTTCTCAGTCAATTGGTAGGGCTGGAAGTGAGGATGAGGGAGAATGATGAAGAGCATCAGGTGGATGGCCATGGCGGCCAGGAAGCCCCAGCGCAGGCGGCCGAGGTGTCCAGCTTCGAACCGCCGTTCAGCGGTCATTGCATTGATTGACATGGTGCTAACCCCCTTGTCGATATGAATCCCTGGGGGGAGCGTCCGGTATTCGCTCCAGCTAACCGACCATGCCTGCCTCCTTCTCAGTTGATCAACTACAGCACCCTACACTTCCACTATACACCTCTTTCGCTGCTTTGCATCCCCAATCTTCAGGACATCCGGGCGCCCAGGATTGCGATCGCGTCTCGTCACTCTGCCGACACGTCGCTCGTGGCGATCGCGAAACGCCACTGGGTCAGCGGGGATGTCCTGTACGTGGCCGTCTTTGCGGCGTTGTCAAACTCGTAGGTCGCCTGGCCCGAGGTAGACGACAGCATTTCCTCAACGGCGGCTCTGAGCGGCTCGCTGCCCAACTCGCGGGGATCCAGGAAGTGCCGATCGACTCGCCTGTGAAGGACTGTGAGACCGTCGTGGTTCAGGGCGAAGTAGGTCGTATCTGATCCAAGGGCAAGGACGGAGTCGATCTGTTCCGAAAGATCGTCGAGGAACAGCGTCGCGCCAATCGCACCAACCACCAACTCCCCTTCCATCACAGGAACCGCGATCACGGCTGATCGCCGGTCCGTGGACCTGCTGATGACCAGAGCTCCCGTTACCGGTCGGCCTGCCATGAGGTCCGGGAAGTAGCTTCTGTCGCTGAGCGTGACATCCATCAGCCCCTTGCTGAGCGTGTAGTACATCCCGTCAGGACGGGCATACCACACAATGAGTCCCTCATCAGCCGTCTGATAGCCCGCGAGCAGCTCTCTCATATTGTCCCACTCGCCGGACCTCGCCTCGCTCGTCGAAGCGAGGATCTCGAGGCTTCGCTGCACCGATGTGATACGCAAATCCGTGTAGGACATGAACGCGGACAGGATGCTCTGAACTGCCGGCTCCGGCAGCGTCTCGGCTCGACCGGGAACTGAGGCGAAGAGCAGGAACAGGACCATAACCAAGAGCACTCGCTTCGTAACCACGTTCCCTCCTCCCCTGGCCTGTGCGACCACAGCCAGAGTCAGGGCCATTGCCGGGGCCACTCTCTCCCGCTCGTCCGCATCTCGAGAGACGGACATCCGTATCGAAAGATCGGGCGAGCGTACCCCCACGACCGTCATTCATTGGCAGGGTACCGCTGGCAGGGGCCTTCAGCAAGGGCTCTGTTCATCTCACCACGCCCGTCTCCCGCCGCGGTTCTCTCTGTTGGGCTTTGTCGAAGACCGCAGCCGACGGCGGTCACCTTCCAGCTGCTCACTGAGAGCTGGGACGCGACGCTCGCGGACGTGATTATCTCGAACTGCACGGCAGCGGGGGCATCCGCGAATCCCCTCCTCCAGTTCAGAGGGTGCGAGATCGTCAGCAACACCGCCGGGGCCGACGCCTCCGGTGTCTACTGCTTTGCCGGCACCGGCAGTCTCACCAACTCGATCGTCGCGTTCAATGAGGGGGCGCCGGGCGTCGGGGCCGACCAGGCCGGGAACGCACCTTCGCTCACCTGCTGCGACGTCTCCGAGAATCCCGCGGACGACTACGACGCCACGGTCGGCGACCAGACCGGCATCGACAACAATTTCTCCGACGACCCGGAGTTCTGCGGACTCGAGACCGCCGACTACAGGCTCCACGATACGTCTCCGTGCCTTCCCGGCGGCAGGAGCCCGTGCGGCCATGTGAGTACTGAGGTGCTGCGGCTACTTGAGCACGACGACCCGGCCGGTGCGCACAGAATCTCCCTGCACGACCGACCCGGCTGACTTCGCTCTCTTCACGGGAACCGGCGACATCACGCTCCCGGCAGTCGCGACCGGCTCGTCGTTCGGCAGCGGCGCCGGCAACCTGGTGCTTCAGTTCAACACGTAGGCTTCGGTCGACGTCACCGTGACGTACGAGTACGAGTGCGTCTCCCCAGTCTCGGAGTCTACCTGGGGCTGTATCAAGGCGCTCTACCGCTAGAGGAAGAGCCTGCGGCCCGTCAGCGAGGACGCCGAGTGACTACAGGCTGAAGGCGTAGCTCACCTTGGCAACGAACACCGGGTCGAGGAAATCGTTGGCTCCATCGCTCCGCACGACCGGCTGGTTGTACGCGAGGTAGAACGCGCTCCCCGGGCGGAACTCCCACCCGTAGAGCAGGTTCACGTCGTACTCCTGCGAACGGTAGTCGCCACCATCCATCCCCCACCGCACCTGCTCTCCCTGGACGATGACCCGGACGAAGCTCTCACGCGTGATCAGCCAGTCCGACCGGAGCCGCTCCACGACCCAGTCGACGTCCTCGTCGTCTCGGAGCAGCACGCCGCTGGCCTGGAGCTGAACGGTCACGCGCTCGTGCGGCTGGACGTACGCGGTCGCGTCACCCTTGCAGTAGGTAGAGTTGTGGTAGTCGCCGATGCGCACGCCGAACATGTACCCGCTCCATGCGCCGAGATTCGTGGTCAGTTCGACGCCCCCGAGTGTTGACCCGGGGTACTCCGCGTAGTCCACCTCATTGTGAGTGTGGCTTCCCCGAACCGCCACCTTGAGTCTGTTCGTGAAGACCGCTGAGAAGACGCTGCCGGCGTACCAGTAGTCACGGTCGTCCTCGCCGTTCGCCCCCTGGTACTTCCCGCCGTAGACGTCGATGTCCGCTTGATCAACGCGGTCTCCGCCGATCAGGAACGAGCGGTCGAGCTCCAGATAGCCGCCGACCCTCCCGCGGCGGTCGACGTCCACAAAGCCCGTCTCCGGAACGAAGTCCTCGCCGATCCACTCGAAGGATGCGGATGCGTTGAGCTGTGAGCGCTCGTACTCGTAGTCGACCTTGCAGGCGCCATCTTCACCGGCCGCACCGGCATTGAACGAGCGCGCCACGATCGCGCTGGCCCTTCCGTGCTCGAGCACCGGCGTGTAGAACGTCGCTGCCGCGACCCGGCTGTAGTCGTCGGCGCCCCTTTCGCGCGCGACATAGTAACCGCCGAGCGAGGCGCTCCCGAAGATGTCCTGCTTGAGCGCGAGTGCGGCGTAGTCGCTGGCGACCCCCGGCAGCGGGTTGCCGAACTCGTCTGTGATAATGCCGGCGTTCGTCGTGCGCTGAAGATCGTCGGAGCGCACGTAGAGCGCGCCGAAGTTCATCGTCCCGAGCCTGCCGCCCGCCCTCGTCCCGTAGGTGATGTCCTCCATCCGCCGCGTGTACAGGATCGTGAGCGGGGTTTGGAAAAGCTCCATGCCCTCGGAGAAGAACGGCCTGCGTTCCTCGAGGCTGAGTTCGTCGCCCGTCAGGTTGATCTCGTTCGGGTCGCCCTCGATCTGCGCGAAGTCCGGGTTGACCGTTGCGTTGACCATGAACGTCGGCAGCGGAACCCACTCCACATCCAGACCGGCGTCCGGGTGGATGTCCCACTCCGCATCATCGGGCTCGAGCGGATAGTCGTGGATGTCCGCCTCGTCGTACCGGCCGATGGCTGAGATGGTCACATCGAGACCGTGCGAAGCGTTCGCGCACGAGAGCCCGCGGAGGTCGCCGTAGTGAGCGGGGTCAAGGACCTCACCCTCGTAGTGGACCCACCGCACGTCCTCACGACTCGTCGTCGTGTGCCTGAGAAACTCCGCGCCCCACACCAGGGACTCGCCGGGTACAAACCGAAGCTCCGACATCGGGATGGCGAACTCCACGGTCCAGCGATCGTCGTAGCGATGCGCCGCGACATCCCAGACGGCGTCCCACGCAAGCTCCTGCGATTCACCCGCGTCGGCGATGCGCAGGTCCAGCCTCGTCCCCGCCATGTTCGCTGCGAACGCGTAGCAGCTGCGCTGATCGTGATAGGTATCGAAAAGGACGGCGACGCAATCGTCCACCTCGAACATCTCACCCGCGTCTCGCTGGCTGATTGCGGCCGATACGGCATCCATCCGCTCCTCGAAGCACTCGAACGCCACGTAGACGTTCTCATCATCGAAGCAGACGCGGACCTCGGTTGGCTGGGCTGCCGGCACGCCCCTGCTCGTATCGAAGAACTCGCCGGCGCGTTCGCACGCGGGCCAGCAGGCGTCGTCCAGGACGCCGTCGATGACGGGCGATGCAGATGTCCTTGCCGCCTGGAGCGACCTGTCAGTGAGATCATGGGATGGCGTGGCTGCCGCCGGGACCCGCGAAAGAAGAAGAAACGCCATAAATGCATACAGAACTGCAGCGCGCCGCAGATTCCTGCGAGGGCTCGTCATGACCGACCTCCTTCGTGGTCGAGGCCGGATGGCCCGACCTGGCTCGGGGATACACGGACACCGCACGATGGCGGGCGGCTGTCGCCGCGCACGTCCTAGTCCCCCCGACTCATCGGGCTCATGGCGATACGACCGCGGGGAAGGCCGCCGGGTTTCATCGGCAGCGCCGCGCAGGAGACTCCTTGAGAGCCCGGGTCCTCATGAATGGACAGGCAACGCAAGCCGGCCCGCTCCCAAGCGGGAGCGGGCCGGTTCTCTGAACGGGTCCATCCGTCTGCGGCCTGAGCCCAGGCGTCGCAGGCTTCAGCTCGCCTACCGCACGAGCGTCAGCGACTTGATCTCGATCTGCTCATCAACAACCATGCGGGCGAAGTACGTGCCCGATGCGATCTCCTGCCCCGCGTTGTCCTTGCCGTCCCAACGGACCTCGTTGGGACCGGCAGCCCGCGAACCTGACACGAGCGTACGAACCAGACGGCCTGAGACATCGTAGATGTTCAGGTCAACGCGGCTCTCACGCGGGAGGCTGAAATGCAGGCTGGTCGTCGGGTTGAACGGGTTCGGCACGGCGCCGAAGAAGACCATAGTCAGCGGCACCTCATCATCGACGCCAACCCACGTGGTCACCGTCATCGAAACCGGGACCGTGATGGTCGGATGCGCAGGGTCGTTCGTCGCAATGAGAATGTCCGCCGTGTAGTCGTCTTCCGCGAGGCCGGTGGCATCAAACTCCACATCGAGCCGCACGACTCCCTGCGGCGCGACGGTGCCGGATATGGGAGTGACGCTGAGCCAGCCCGTGCCCGGCCCGTCCTGATACTCGACAGAGACCGAGTGCTCGAGATCGGCATCGCCCACGTTGCAGAGATTGATGCTGGCCAGCGCGACATCGTCCGGCGCAAGCACGTCTTCGAGCGAGGTCGGGTCGACGGTCGCGCTTGGTGACGGCGGCGCGACCAGGGTCGGGAACTCGACATAGTCGATCCAGCCGCAGTCCGAACCGGTGCTCACCGAGTAGTCCTTCGTGAAGGACCACTTGAACGTGTGCGTGCCCGCGGAGACCGTGTGTGTGAGTTGCGACCACCCCACTGTGCCTGCCCAGCTTGCAACCTCGCCCCCGTCGACATAGAAGTGCAGGTAGTCATAGTTGTTCTCCGATGACACCTTGTACCAGAAGGAGATGTCGCTTGAGGCGGCGACATCCAAAGTGACCTGGAGGTCGGACTGCTGATCATCATTGACGTCGCCGGACCGGGCGCTGTAGGACCCCTCGTAGGGACTCACGCTGTCGATGATCCAGGAGGCGTCGCCGCCCATCACCCACGGGTACGAGAGGAAGCCGGCCGTCTCGAAGTCCTCGGCGACCAGCTCGGGCAGCGTGAAGTTCTGCGTCATGTTGCCCTGGAAGTTGATCGTGTGCTGGTCGGCGCCATAGCCCGCCGCGCGAGCCAGGACATCGTAGGTGTCACCGGCAGGGATGTCGATCGAGTAGGCCCCGCCTGAGCCGCTCAGCACAGACGCGATCGGCGTATTGAGGACCTCGACGGTAGCTCCCGATATCGTTCCGCCCTCGTACCCGTAGACCAGGCCTGAGAGCGTGGCGGCCGGAAGCGCGTCCATCGTGGTCGACCCGTCAACCGTGTCGTTCTCAAGAATGTCGATGAGCACGGTCTCGTCGCCGTAGGCAAAGAGGTCAAAGGTCAGAGTCCACTCCCCGACCGGCAGCATCATGCTGAAAGCACCATACGAGTCGGTGATACGACTGGCAGTATGGCCGGTCACCCCGACCGCCACACCCTCGAGCGGCAGCCCCGTCCCGGCGTCGGTCACCGTCCCGCTGACCGTGCCAAGGCCGTTCAGCACCGCGAGCACCGCTGAGTACGCATCGATGAAGCCGTGACCGTAGGTGTTGTCCTCGCCCGCGGTACCCAGATCGATGGCGGTATCCATCAGCACCTGCTTGACGGTCTCAACGTCGATATTCGGATTCGCGGCGCACATGAGGGCGACGACACCGGCCACGTGCGGGCCGGCCATCGAGGTACCATCGAGATACTGGTACCCGCCGCCTGGCTGCGCGCTGTAGATGTGCGAGCCCGGCGCGCTGATCTCAGGCTTCATCGCGTACGGTCCGCCGCAGGCGCTCGGCCCGCGGCTGGAGAAGTCGCTGATCTCGTAGGGCGCGTAGTTCTGGGTCGAGCCGACGCTGAATGCGTTGTAGGGACTGTCGGCGCGGTCACCCGGTGAACGCAGCGTTCCAGGATCCGGACCCTCGTTCCCCGCAGACCAGGTGAGCACGACGCCTGCGGCCTCGCAGTTGTCGATAGCCGTCCACCAGTAGCTGAAGCACTCAGGATAGCCGAGGCTACCGTTGGTGCCCCAGCTGTTCTGGACCACGCAAGGAACATCATCGATCGTCAGAGGGTTGCCATCGGGGTCGGTGAACCACTCGAGCGACGCGATGACATCGTTGTCGAACTCGGTGCTCACGCCCTGGTCGATCGTGTTCGAGGCGATCCAGAGAGCGCCCGGCGCGACGCCGATCGTATCGTCCGGCGCCAGCCCGGTCATCGTGCCCATGGTGTGCGTGCCGTGTCCGTAGTAGTTGTAATCGACCGGGAAGCTCGGCGAGCCCTGCCCGGAGTTGTCGAGCCAGCACTCGCTCGGGTCAGCGATCAGCCCACGCCAGCGGGAGGCCAGCGCCGGATGCGTTCCGTCCACGCCGGTGTCCAGGCCGCCGATGACGACGCCGGTTCCGTCGATACCCAGCTCACGCCAGACGCGGTCGGCGTTGATCGCCGTCACGCCGGGGGTGATGCCGATGCCGCGGGAGCCGCCGGCAGGCGCCGGCTTCTCATCCTTGAACGGCTCGATGAGTTCGACCTGGAGATCCTGCTCGATGGCGATGATGTCGTCCCGAAGCGCGAGCTCACGGATGGCGTCGACCGTGCCGACGACCACGACCGCGTTCACCAGCCAGTGAGCCGTGAAGCCTCGGATCCCGCCGTCCCTCTGGCGGGCGTCCAGATAGGCTGTCAGCGACCCCTGCGACCGACGCGCAGCATCCTGGAGCGCGCCGAGCACATCCTCGTGCCGCTGCTGCCGGGTCGCCCGACTCTCGTGGAGCTGGGTGTTCATGCTCTCGATGTCGGCCTGGTCGCTCAGGACAACGAGGACCTTCACCTCGTCATCGCCGTTGAGCGACTGCATCTGAGATTCCAATCCGGGCGTGATGACCCCGGCCAAGGCGGTGCCTGCGAGCATGAGGACAACGATCATGAGGATCGCGGAGCGAACGTTCTTCATGGCCAAATCCCTTCCCGACGTTCGTAACGCCGTCCGGTTCTTCCCAATCTCACTGGCGTCCCGACCTCGCCGGTCGGGACAAGACGCACGACCGCCGGACGTTATGACCGGCGGCGCTTATTCTGTGGGAGCTGGACGGCTCAACAGACGACCGCCCCGCACTCCTGAGTGTCTTCTTGCCATATTACACGAAAATCGCGGCAAAATCAAGCGTGGCGGGGTCTTGACGCCCCGGTTCGTAGCGGGAGGGGGGCATTGTCCCGATTCGCTCCAGCACGGCGGCACTACGCCCTTCTACATGCAACCAGAAGCGAAAGGTCGTCCGCCTGTTCCGTCCCCTCCGCAAAGTGATCGACCGAGGCCAGGATCAGACCGAGCGCCCCGGCCGCGCCGCATCTACGCGCGGCGAGGACCTCCCGCGTCAGCCTCTCCTCACCATAGAACTCCCCCGCCCGGTCGCGCGCTTCGGTGACACCGTCGCTGTAGACGATGAGAAGGCTGCCCGGTTCCAGAACCGCCTCGCCCTCGACGTACGGCGCTCCGTCGAACATCCCGACGGGCGTGCCCCCCTCTGTGAGATACCGCTCCGCGCCCGTGGCCCCGATGAGAAGCGGCGGATTGTGTCCGGCGTTCACGTAGCGGATCCGACCGTTGCCGACATCCAGGATGCCCACGAACAGCGTGACGAAGGTCTCGGCCGAGCTGGAGCCCAGAACGTGTTCGTTCAGTTCCCTCACGACGTCAATGAGGTCGTGCACGGGACGTCTGAGATAGCTCCGGATGAGCGCCTGCACGGCCGACATGACAAGCGACGGCCCCAGCCCCTTCCCGGAAACGTCTCCGAGCGCGACAACGATGTGCTCGGGATCGACGGCGAACAGATCGTAGTAGTCACCACCCACTTCTCGAGCCGGCCGGCACATGGCGGCAAATTCCCATCCATCCGGTTCAGGCAGCGCACTCGGGTACAGCCCCTCCTGAACGCGGCGTGCGATAGAGAGTTCGCGTGCCTGCTCCGCCTCCCTCTTCGCGACGTCGAGAAGATCGGCGTTCTCGAGTGCGAACCCCATCTGCGTGGCCACGGTCACGAGCAGCTCCTTGTCTTCGCGACCGTAGGGCTCGTCGGAGCGCTTGGCTCCGAGCGCGATGCAGCCGAAGAGGCCGCTGTTTCCCCTGAGAGCGATGAGGAGTTCAAAGGGAGCCGTGGCGTCCGGCGTGGCGGATGCCGCGCGAGTCACCGGGATATCCCAGGAGCGACCCCCTTCCTCGAAGACCGCCAACCCCTCCTGAACGTGACCGCTATAGACACTGCCGTCCGCGGCATCCGAGACCGCGGGGACTTGCCAGGCGAGGCGCGCCTCCCCGGAAGCCTGTTCGCGGAGGAAGAACGCGACCCTCGTCGCATGCAGGGTATCGAGGAGCACCGCGCCCGCGCGCGTTAGAACCTCATCCTTCCCGCGGAGCACGAGCATCTCCTGCCCCAGTTCGAGCAGCAGTCGTCGCGCGTCGTAGCTCTCCCGGAAGAAGCGTTCGTCGATCGCGCGCATCAGCGGGCGGTTCACTCGCACGAGCACGAAGAGCACGAGGATGGTCACGGTCCCGGCAATGCCGGTGATGGCGGGAATGGAGCCGCCCGACCCCCGTTGGCTCAAATGAATGGCCTCGCCAAGGATGACGAGGAGAAGGAGCCCCTCGACGAGAAGGACGCCACGGGAGAGCAGAAGGTATCGGATGCCTCGCCGCACAATGACGCGGAGGCCGAACACGCGCCGGGCAAGCGCGGAGTAGCCCAGCGACAGCGGCAACGAACACAGCAGAAGGACGGGAACGAGCAGCGCGACCGTGCGGAGCACACCGGACAGCACCGCACTCTCGGGCGCCGCGACGAGACTCCAGAGTCTTTCACTGTTCCAGAGGAACAGCACGCTGAACCCGCCAAGGACCGTCCCGGCAAGACCCGCCTCGACGACGCCAAGCCTGACTTCTCTTCGTCCACGCGTCGCAACGCGCTGCGCGCCGATCAGGACGGCCGCAATGATGAGGAGCGCAAGCCACAGGTACTCCCATGGGACCGCGCGGTCGAACGCGGAGGCGAACGCGGAGGGTAGCAGGTGCGCCCCGTACATGCGCCCGACGGCCTCGAGCGCGCTCTCAACAGACAGGAGCGCGTACGGGATCAGGAGCCAGCGCCTCTTGAGGATCCATTCCCCGACAGGCGATGGATTGGGGAAGACCGCAAGGACACTGACCATGAGGAGCGCGAGAGGGTATATCGCGAGCCGGGAGATGACGATCGCCCCCCCGACCGCCCACAGGGGCCACAGGGCGAGCATCGGCGTGCGCTCGATGAACACGGAGAGCGACTGCGCGAGAACGAGCAGGAGAAGCGCGACCTGGAATGCCATCCGATCGCGAGTCCTCGCGAGACCGATCCAGACGCCGACGACGAGCATGAGAAGGGACGGGAGCAGATATGGTCCGTAGCGCAGCCACGGAGATGCGCCGGCTTCGACCGGCAGCCCGCGACCGAGCACGAGAGTGCCGCTTCGCTCGCGCCCCGCGCCAAGCCAGCGGAGGGTGACAGGTTGCCCCTGCTCGCCTCCGTTCACCGCGCGGAAGTAGACGTCGGGGCGCTCCGCGATCCGGACACCGTCTACGGACAGGATCAGGTCGCCGGTCCGAATCCCCGCCCGCTCCGCCGGCGAGTCCGGGTCCACACCCTCCACCGGAAATCCGCCGGCCTCGCGCATGTGCACGAGGTCCCACACGAGCCCGACCGGTCCAACAATGCCGGTCCATGCGCGGGACGCACCTGCCATCCGCGCCGTTGCGCGAATCTCGGCCGCGAGCTGGAAAGCCAGCAGCGCCGCGAGAACGCCCAGGATCAGATACCGGAGCAGGACACGCCGCTCGGAGACGGGGTGTGTGGGAGTCACGATCCTCTCATGCCATCGCACATTCCGGACGGCCGATCTAGGTTGCCTTCAGTGCCCGGGACCGTACCGACTGCCGCGCAAGAACGAGCAGCACGACCAGCACGACGTCCACGGCCATGTGGCTCCACCAGAACACATGCAGCGACCCGAGCTGGAAGTAGGAGCCCACCTGCGCCACGATGCCAAGCGCGAATCTCATGATCGCGATGTTGATGACCAGGATGTGCTTCTCCGGCGCCTTCGACGCGAAGTAGAAGAGAAGCCCAAGGCAGATCATGACAGCTCCGAAGGCGTGAACGTATGGGATGAACCCCGGGAGGAACTCGAGATTGAAGATGCCCGCGACGGCGGGGGAACCGAAGAGCGCAGGTATCCCGCGGAAGACGACCTCGACCACCGCGGCGATGACGAGCACGATCCGTGCAAGACGAAACATCGTTCCCTCCTTCGATCGCATCGGCGATCGTGATCAGGTCGTTCCCGTTCCCTTCTCCTCACTCGCACCGGTCAGTGCCTTCGAGGCGCGGAGCGGATAGACGCGCTGCTCGGCGTGGTCCCGCTGGAAGACCGAGAGCGTGAGAAACACGTACGACAGCACACCTGCGTGGAAGCACCACGCGAACGGGTTCTTCGCGCGACGATAGCCCGCTATGAGCCGCCACCACCTGCGGGCGATCTTCCCCCTCGCATAGAACGACTCGTTCACCTTCACGAACGCGTCGAAGACCTGCTCGGGCGTGACGTGTCTCGGAGTGACCACGAGGTGGTCGCCCTCGTAGTGCGAGAGGTCGGTGTCGATGATGCGTCCCTCGTCGGACGCCTTCTTGTGGAACGGCGTCCCGGGAATCGGGATGGAGATCGAGAGCAGGATGACGCCCGGGTCGATCTTGTCGAGGTCCGACGGCAGCCTCGTGTAGTACTCGGGAGTGTCCTCGTCGAGGGCGAGCATCAACCCGGTCATCGTCATGATGCCGCGGCGCTTGAGCTTCTCGAAGAGCTCCTTGTACTCTTCGACCTTGTTGTGGCGCTTGTGGACCGACGCCAGGCTCGGCTCGCTCAACGACTCGAGGCCGATGAAGGCCATCGTGCAGTTCGCCTCGGCCAGGAGATCCACGAACTCGTCATCGTGGAGGCAGTCGAAGCTGAACTGCGTCCCAAGCGCCCACAACTTGAGCTTCGCGATCTCCCTCAGGAGTTCCTTGGCGTACTCGAGGTCTCCACCGAGGTTGTTGTCATAGAGCATCGCGATCTTCCGCTTGTGAAACGGCAGTTTGGATGTCGCAGTAAGATCGCGGATCACGTCCTCGATCGGACGCATGCGGAACGGGGCGTGCTGGATCGTGAGCTGGCAGAAGCTGCAGTCGTACGGACAACCGCGTGTGGCTTCCGTGACGACGGGGACGCCGAACACGGGCTCCACGAGGTCGTACCGCGGTGGCGGGATGCCGTCGATGGGCGGCGCGAAGGGCGCATCGTATCGCTTCCTGAGCCTCCCGGCCACCATGTCCTCGACGACTCCGGGCCACACGCGCTCGGCCTC
>CAZNHF010000039.1:0-7877 GCA_964572375.1 uncultured bacterium
CCAGATGACGGTCATCTCGGGATCGTTGGAGGTGAAGGCCATCGGCGTGTAGCCGATGGCGTGGGTCTCGAGGCTCTCAACAGTACACCCGTTCCCAGCCGAGAGGCCGATCGGCGCGATGCCCGTTGGCCAGAACGCCATAAGCCCAATCACCGCCGCGACACCAACCCCCGCAAGAACGATGGCGCGCCGCCTGAGATCCCCGAAGACAGGCTTCGCCTCGGGGACGCGAACGGGACGCAGTGCCTTCCGGTCGATTCTGTCCATCTCCTGTGAGAGAAGCCTCTCGAACCTCTCCCACCTCTCCGCGGTCACCGGCGGAGCGACAGGAACATCCTCGAGGATTCTACCAAAGGACCGAATCGAGTCAAGCTCCCGTGCGCAGGTCTCGCAGACCTTGACATGCCGCTCAACCCTGTCGCGAAGACGGCTCGACAGCTCGCCATCGGCGTAGGCCGTGAGGTACCTCTCAACTCTGCATGCATTGCTCATGTTGTCAGTTCTTCCCGTTCTCTCCGTTCGCAGCCTCGACACGGCTGCCACCATCAACGTACGGTTCCAGCATCGTTCGGAGCTTCTTCCGCGCGTAGTGCAATCGCGACATCACGGTACCGATGGAGCAACCAACGATGTCCGCGATCTCCTTGTACGACATCCCCTCGATCTCGTAGAGGACGAAAACTGATCTGTGATAGTCCGGCAGCGCGTCGATCGCTATCTGTATCTGTTCACCAAGCTCAGCCGTCAGAACCTGCTTCGCCGGCCCACGACCCGGCTTCCTGGTGATCGGTTCGCTGTCCGCGTACTCGGCAACCTCTTCCGGGACCGCTTGAGATGCGACCGAGCGCGACTGCTTGCGCGTCCAATCGATACACGTGTTCATCGCGATCCGATAGAGCCACGTGGATAAGCTCGAGCGACCCTTGAAGCTCTTGATGCCCTTGTACGCACGGATGAACGTGTCCTGCGCCAGATCCATCGCGAGATCCTGGTCCCGCGCGAATCTGTACGCGACGGAGTAGACGACGTCCCTGTACTTTTCCATCAGGTAGTCGAACGCCTCACGGTCACCGGCCTGACTGGCCCTGACCTTCTCGAGGTCGATTTCCCTGGAATCGCGCTCAGGCATGGTCCCTCGCAGCAGCCTTAGACGGGGTACCTGTCGGGGTATTCACGAGCGAATCGCTCGTAGATAGGGACTCTTCGGCGGCCCAATGGCCACGACGGGACCGCGTCCGCGGAGGCTCCTAGAGCCGTATCTCCCCATACTCACGCAACTTATCGGTGACAAGCGTCTGAATCTCTCTGAGACGCTCCTCAGACCTCGCCTCGAAACGCATCACGATGACGGGCTGCGTGTTGGAGGCCCGGACGAGCCCCCAGCCGTCTCCGAAGAGAATCCGTACGCCATCGACGTCTATGACATCGTAGTTGGAGCTGAAGTACTCGACGGCCTTCTCGACCATCGCGAACTTCGTGGCGTCGTCAGAGGTCTCGCCTCGGATCTCCGGCGTAGCGTAGTACCGGGGAATGGTCCGGACCATCGCCGAAAGGGTCTCGTCGGTCCTGGAGAGCATCTGCAGAATCCGGCACGATGCATAGATGGCATCATCGATCGCGTAGTAGTCGTCGGCCAGTACCATGTGCCCGCTCATCTCCCCGCCGATCGGCGCGCCCGTCTCCCGCATCTTCTCTTTGAGCAACGAGTGGCCGGTCTTCCACATGGTCGCCTTCCCGCCGTGCGCCTCTATGTCCTCAATGAGCGCCTGCGAGCACTTCACGTCGAAGATAATCTCCGCCGGGCCCTTCGCCAGAACCTCGCGTGCCAGGAGCGCGAGCATTTTGTCGGCGAAGACGACCTCGCCGTTCTCGTCGACCGTCCCGACGCGATCGGCATCACCGTCGTACCCGATGCCGATGTCAGCTCCGTGCTTCTTCACTGCCGCGATGAGATCGGTGATGTACTCCACGACGGTTGGGTCAGGATGGTGGTTCGGGAAATTGCCGTCCGGCTCACAGTACAGCGGGATGAGCTCGCAGCCCAGACCCGAGAGCAGATCCTCGGCGACCAGCGATCCGCACCCGTTTCCACAGTCGACCACGACCTTGAGCGGCCGTTCGAGGTGGATGCGCTCGCGGATGGCTGCCTTGTACGGCTCGAGAATGTCCGCCGTGCTGCGCGTTCCCTTTCCCTTCTCGTAGTCACCGCTCTCGATGATCTCGCGGATCTTCTGAATCTCCTGCCCGTAGACGCTCGCGGGGCCGAGGTTCAGCTTGAATCCGTTCATGTCCGGTGGGTTATGACTTCCAGTGATCATGAGCGAGGCGTCAACCGGAAGATTGAAGAGCGTGAAGTAGAGCGCCGGGGTTGGAACGGTGCCGACGTCGACGACGTTCGCTCCGACGGAGGTCAGCCCCTCCGTGATGAGCTCGCGGAAGCGCGGCGTCGAGAGCCTGACGTCGCCGCCGAGCGACACGGTCTTGCCGCCATGCCTGAGCACATACGTCCCGAATCCCCGCCCGATGTCACGCACGACGTCCTCGGTCAGATCGCGCCCGACGACTCCCCTGATATCATATTCGCGAAAGATATAGCTGTGCATCACATCTCCTTGAGGCAGGACCGGCCGCCGCAACATCAGGCGGCGGCAGTGGTCTTGTTGTCATCGTGATATCGTTCCTCGGGGTTCCCCGGTCGCGGTCGTGCGTCGCTACCCTTCGGCGCCAGGAATCCGCGGCTCTCCCCCTTGCCCCATGCGGCGCGCATCGTGTCCGGTCGGGCGCTCGTCACGCTTCTCCGGGCGCTCCCCGGGCGTCTCCGGGCGCGCGCCTGCGCGAAGGCCGAGCGCTCTGCGGATGTCGGTCCACCACGCGAGGGACTGCGGGCTCGAAAACTGGATACCGAACTTGGTCCGCCCGACAACTCGAACGGTGACGATACCGCCACCACCCTGATCGGACAGAGCATACTCGGCGTCGAAGAGTCCGAGGTCGTTGACCGACTCGAGATGGACCATCAGACGCATCGGGTCCTTGCGCCCCGTTGTGTCGAGAACGTACAGAGCCGTACGGGTCAAGCGGACGTCCGCCTTGAACCAGCCGCCCTTGCTGTCCCCCGCCTTGGTTCTGACGCCTCGCTCCTCGCGGATCACGCCCTCGGCCAGGGCGATCACGTCCCACTGCTTCCTGACGGCCTCGCTCTTTCTTCGTCGGACGAGGCCCATGATGACAGCCACGAGCGGGGCGACGAGATAGCCGATCGAGGAGGTGAAACGCCCGAGGTGGCGCAGATTCACCCGCGTGATGACGGCGTCCCAGTTCGAATAGGCAAGGTAGCCGACAGCCACCAGGCCCAGCACTACGTACACCCATCGCTCGTCGCGTTCTTCAGCCATGACCTGTCCCTCGAATGACTGACCGCGCTCCATGAAGGCAGCGCCGCTACCGCTCGCCGACCGCCAGCCCCATGCGCTCGCGCACCTCCGCCATCGTCTCGCGGGCGATGGCGCGCGCTCGGTCGCCGCCGTCTCTGAGCACATCCATGACGTGATCCGGCTTGGCCAGGAACTCCTCCCGCTTCTCGCGAAGCGGCGCGATCATCTCCTTCACGTGCTCGAGGAGGATGCGCTTGCAGTCGACGCAGCCGATTCCGGCTGAGCGGCAACCCTCCGCGCAGCGATCCTGCTCCTCCGGTGTGGAGAAGACCTTGTGGTAGCTGAAGATGTTGCACACGTCCGGATCGCCGGCGTCGTCTCGCCGCTTGCGGGCCGGGTCAGTCTTCGCGGCGGCGATCTTCTTCTCCAGTTCCTTGTCCGTGTCGTCGAGGTAGATGCAGTTGTCGAGGCTCTTGCTCATCTTGAATTCGCCGTCGAGACCGAGGAGTCTCGCGCCCTTTCCGAGAACCTCCGCCGGCTCGGGGAACGTCTCGCCGAACGTCGCATTGAACTTGCGAGCCACCTCGCGCGTGAACTCGAGGTGTGGCACCTGGTCCTCCCCGACCGGCACGATCTCGGACTTGTAGACGAGGATGTCGGCGGCCATGAGGACAGGATAGTCAAAGAGCCCCATACTGACCTGCCCGGGATTCTGCCTGACCTTGTCCTTGAACGTGGGGATGCGCGAGAGGCGCCCCATCGGCGTGAGGCAGTTGAGTATCCACGCGAGTTCGGTGTGCTCCGGGACGTGCGACTGGACCATGAGGATGCTCTTCTCAGGGTCGACCCCGGCCGCGAGATACGCCGCCGCCGCGTCGAGCACGCGCAGCGGCATCTCCGCCGGCTTGTATGGCACTGTGATGGCATGGTAGTCGACAATGCCGAAGATCGGCGCGTACTGATCCTGAAGACCGATCCACTGCTTGATCGCTCCGAGGTAGTTGCCGATGTGCAGACGCCCGCTCGGCTGAATGCCGCTGAAAAAGTGCTTCCTCATGTTTTCTCCCGAGTGTGGAATCGTTTCGTTCAGGTGTCGCCGACGTGTCACTGGTACGTGGTGCGCCTGCTCTCCGGTGCGTAGCCCCAGAATTCATCGTAGCACGCTCACGTCCGGTGCTTCAACGAGCGCGGAGCCGGGTGAGCCTTCTCCTCGCCTCGTCCGATACGGGGTTCACAGCGAGCGCGGCCTCATACGCGGAGATCGCGAGTCCACTCTCTCCGCGAGCCTCGCGGTACATGCCCACAGCGATGTGGTATCGCTCGAGCCACGTGTCGTCAGGCGTATCGTCGAGGAGGAGCGGACATCGATCGAGATGCGCGAGAGCCTCGGGGAGCTTGCCGAGCCCAACAAGCGCCGCGGCCAGCTCGACGTGCCCCCGCGGCTCGTCCGGCCGGAGCCTGACGTACCGCTCCAGAAGTTCGACGGCTGCCCGATAGTCGCCGGTCTGCCCGGACAGACGTCCGGTCGTGAAGATGTAATCCGCGTTCGATGGGCTTCTGTCAATTGCCTCGGCCAGGGCCTTCAGCCCCTCCGCAGGACGACCGACACGGACAAGCGCCTCGCCGTACTGCGCGTGGTAGAGAGCCCTCTTCGGATCAAGCGCCACGGCGGCGCCAAACTGATTGACTGCCTCGGCCCAGAGGTTTCCTGCGGCTGCACGCCTCCCGAGTTCGGAGTGCACCCTCGCCTGGTCGCCGGTCTCGATGTGATGCACGATGTTGCCGGCGTCGATCGTCACGCTCAGCGGTTCGAGCTCCGTTCTGAACTCGAAACTCTGCTCCGCGGATTCAACGGTGACCCACTCATCGTAGGTCCATCCGCCCAGGTCGACGGTCAGCGGCAGCGGGGTCCGGAACGGCTCTACGAGCTGCCTCAAGGCGCCGCTGACCATGTACCCTCCCCCCCGGACAGACTTCGCCTTGTAGTCGAGGCTGTAGACCGGAAGATCTCCCCTGAACACCCATTCGTAGAGAAGCCAGTCCATGTCGGAGCCGGCGGCGGCGGTCAGCGCAGCGGCAAACGTGCGGAGGCTTGGCGGACTCGTTCCCGCGTCAGCGGCCAGCCCCGCGACGAGGCCGCAGAAGGCGTCATGCCCAAGAAGCGCGCTGACGATCCCCATGAGAGCACTACCCCGGCCGAGTGAGATCCTGGTGTCGCTCGATGCGTTGCGCCCGAGACAGAGCGATAGCGGCGCTGCGCCCCCCGAGTCCGTTACGGCGCGCATGTACTGCTCGCGCCTGAACGCCCTCCGTCGAGCAGCGTCCTCCTCACCCCGCACACTGTCGAGCCACTGAATCTCCATGTGTGCGGCGAGCCCGTCCGCGAAGAGCGGTCCGGCACCGTAGGCATGCAACCACCACGTTCGAGCGAGTTCGAGCAGGTAGAGATCGGGATCCGGCGGATGCAGGCACGCCGCGTCGCCCGGGGTGGACTCCACGATGAGAAGACCGGGGCCGGAGACCGCGGGTACGCCCAGCGTTCCGTACGGGACGGTGAGGATGTTGAGCCAATCGAGTGGATACGGCCCGAAACACGACTCGAGGAAGCGGAGCGGCTCCTTCATCCCGAGGTCGAGCGAGCGCTGCGCCGAGGGCGATGAGTCCTTCACTGCCTCCGCGCCATGGGTGGACTCGCTGCCGGTGAAGCGATGCGTCCCCGCGAAAAGCCCACCGAGAATGCTCAGAGAACTCTCGATCCTCCCGACGACGACCGACGCCCGCCCGGAAGAATCGGCTTCCCAGACGTCGCCGCACACGCACGGTCCGGGACGTGTCGCCGGCGGCGGCGCCATTCCGGCGAGCGCACCGCTGAACACGCTGGCATACGCGCCTGGATGTCTGACGACGGCGCGAATGAAGGCACGGTCGCCATCGCGAGAACACGGGTACCAGCAGTCGCCACCGAGAAGGATGATGAGCCCCTGCTCTGTCAGAGCCGCGCCGGACGCCGGACGCACAAGCCCTTCGTACGTTATGTTGAGTTCGAGCGGGCCACCGACTTCTCGGGAGGGAATCGTGATGATGCGGCCGGCACGTTCGAACCTGCGCGCTCGCCCCGCCGCATCGGTCAACGAAAGGACCGTCAGCGCCTCGTCGAGCGAAAGCTCGACGGCACGCTGAGCAACATCGAAGCGCAACCGACAGGACCCCGAGATCCACCCGCGACCGGGATCAATGCACACGTCTATCTCACAGCGCGTCAGGTCCTGCTCCGCGAGTTCCACCCCCCGGGAGGCAAGCCGCGTGTCGTCGAGTTCGAACAACTGCTCGACAGCCTCAGAAACATCGGGCGAGGTGCCTCTGGGAAGCGGGATGCCCGGCACTGGTCGCGCGCGGACAACCAATGAAGTGACAAGGACGACGGCGAGCGCCACGATTGCGTTCAATAACGGATTGCGTTTCATGCGGTCTCCACTTCGCTCGATGGAGCCTCGGAAATCAGTGCGACTCCTGATAGACAACGTGAAACGTCATGGTAGCACCGAGCTGCGCAAATGAGCAAGCGCGGCCCTGTGCGGATGAGCACCCGCGCTCCGTGCAAATGAGCAGGCGCGGCCCCGAGCGAGACAGTCGGAGCGGCCCGAGCGGGACAGCTAGAGCGGACGCCGGGAGGTCGCGCGGCGGCTTTGATCCTCCCGGCCGGCTTGACGGCCCCCCCCGCGAGGGACTATCATCGATACGGTCCGTTCTGGAAAGGAGAGACGCACCGTGGCCCCCATCTACAGTGACAAGGTACTGGAGCACTTCAAGAATCCGCGCAACGTCGGTGAGTTCGACAACCCCGACGGCGTCGGGGTCGAGGGCAACCCCGTCTGCGGGGACCTCATGGAGATCCAGATCAAAGTCGACAACAACATCATCACCGACGTGCGATTCAAGACGTTCGGTTGCGGTTCGGCGATCGCCACGAGCAGTATGGTGACTGAGATGGCGAAGGGAAGGACGCTCGAAGAGGCGCTCGAGATTACGCGTGAGAACGTCGCTGAGGAGTTGGGTGGGCTGCCGCCGCAGAAGATGCACTGCTCGAACCTCGCGGCCGACGCCCTCCACAAAGCCATCCAGAACTACATAGAGACGCAGAAGGCCACCAACAACAAGGAGTAGTCATGCAGGAGACTCCGCAAGCCCCGCCGCAGCCCCAGATGCCGGCGCAGCAGCGGCCCAACGCCGTGATGAAGCCGCATCGCGGTCCGGCCATTCTCGCGCTCGGCATCATAGGCATCGTCCTCTGCTTCATCACGGGCATCATCGCGTGGGTGATGGGTTCGGGCGATCTGCGCGAGATGAAGGAAGGACTCCGCGACCCTGAGGGCGAGGGACTCACGCGAGCCGGAGTGATCTGCGGCATCGTGGGAACGTGTCTCGCTGTTCTCGCACTGCTCTGGTACATCGTGGTGATCGTCATCATCGGTGCGAGCGGGGGCTTCGGTTCCTACTGATAGC
>CAZNHF010000039.1:7977-16219 GCA_964572375.1 uncultured bacterium
CTCGGTCTCGCAGCCGCGTCCCTGGCAACAACACAAGGCCCCGTCATCTGCCCTTTCAGGGCGCTGACGGGGCTTTCCTGTCCCTCCTGCGGTCTCCTCAGAGGCGCTGCCGCCATCCTCGCGGGGCGCCCTGGACTCGCGTTCGCCATCAATCCGCTCGCCGCGATCTTCCTGCTCGCTGTGACACCCGCCGCGGCCGTACTCTGGTTGGTGAGACTGTGGCGAGGCGTCGTCCTTCGCGTGGAGCTCGCCAGGGGCGAGCGCATGGCGGCGTGGGCCGTGCTCCTGACCGCCGTTTGCATCAACTGGGTCTACGTGCTCGCTACGCACCCGTAGCGGCAGCTACGGCGCGGCCCGACCGTAGATCTCCTCGTAGAACTGACCGTACAGATAGACACGGCGAACGTAGTCGGCCGTCTCCGAATACCCGATGTCCTCCACGAACACATCTGTGTCCTCACACCCTCCGTACCCCCACCACCGTTTGACGTTCTCGGGCCCGCCGTTGTAAGCGGCGAGGGACCGCATCACATCCGTGTCGAAGTCGTTGAGTTGTTCGGAGATGTAGTAGACGCCGAACTTGATATTCGTCGCCGGGTCCAGCAGTTGATCCAGCCGGAATCGCCCATGGTCGATGCGGCGCGCGATCCAACGCCCGGTCGACGGCATGATCTGCGAGAGTCCGCGCGCGCCGACCCAGGAGACGGCGTCATACTCGAACAGGCTCTCCTGCCGCATGAGCGAGTAGAACGTGTTCGGATCAACCCCACGCTCCAGACACTCAACCTCGGCGAACTCCCCGAAGTGCATCGGGCAGATCCGCTTCCTGAGATAGATGGGGGCGTCGCTCAGACTCTCTGCCGGCGACATCAGGAGGATCCGCTCGGCGAGCCTTATGGCGCGCTTGTTGAGACCGCGCCGTTCGTAGTAATCAACGAGCATGGAGAGCTTGGTAGGGTCCCTGCCGATGCCGTCCTCAAGGCTTGAGAATTCCTCTGCAGCGCTCGAGTCCATGTGAATGGCGCGGAGATGATCGGCGCGCACGAAGAAGGGCTCGGCCATGAGTTCCTGCCTCACGGCGGCGTGCTCGACAGGGACGTACGAGCGGTCGGACCACGTGGAGATCCAGATGCCGAATTCGCTGGACTCCCCGTTCCCCCAGATCGGGCGTGCGCGGGTCTCCAACACGCGCTTTCCGAACGGCGCGCGAGGTTTTGCCGGCTCGTGCACCCCGAGGACCTCCAGCCGTTCGAGCGCGCGTCGGCCGTAGAACGAATCGCGGTCGGTCTCGGCTGCTTCCGAGTAGACGACGATCGCCTCTTCAGCCCTGCACAGTTCCTCGCGAGTCTTTCCTATCCAATAGAGCGCCCGGGCGACCTCGGGCGCGCTGGAACCATCGGAGATCCCAGCGAACGCGGACTCCGCGTCCTCAACGAGCCCTTCCTTGAAAAGCACGAGTCCCGCGCGGAAGCGTCCATCGGCGGCGCGGCTGGATAGCGGATACTCGTCCGCCAGGCGGGCGTACGCAGCTGCCGCATCCATCCACCGCTGTTCGTCCTCGAGAAGCCGCGCTTTGTCCCAGAGAGCGTCCGGCGCCTCGTCGGCGACGGCGTGCTTCGCCACGTACTCGTCGTACGTCTCAAGACTCGCATCGATGTTCCCGAGTGCGCGCCGACAGTAGGCGAGCTTCGACCACGCGAGGTGGTAGTACTCGTTGTGCGACAGCGGTTGGCCATCGCCATCCGTTCCGCCGCCCGATCCGATCTCGACGGCCTCCTCGTACCAATCCGCAGCCGTGCCATAGTGGCCCTGACGCTGGAACGACCTCCCGAGGAAGTAGGTCGCCTCGAGAAGCCATGTCCTCTCATCATCGTGCTTCGTGTAGTGCGTGAAGAACTCGGCGGCGTCGCGGTAGAGCTTGCGGTTGTAGAGGACGAGTCCTTGATGGTAGCGGTCCGTGAAGGCACGGGAGAGCCTCCTTCCCCGCTTCATCGCGTCGTGTGCGTGCCGCGACCCTGGATAGTCGTTCACGGCGGTCGCGTAGCTGCGGATCGCCGCGTCGCGGTCCCCACGTTCGTCATGAGTGATACCGATCTTGCAGTGAATGCGCGCCTGGTCGTCATAGGGCGGCGCCCGCGCCAGCAGCAACCGATACCACTGAACGGCGAGGTCCCATTCCGAGAAGCGCTCGTAGGCATCGCCGAGCGCCTCGATAGCCGGCCGATCGAACGATGTCTCCTCGCCGTCCTCAACGATCTCCCGAAGCAGATCGACGGCACCATCGAGATCGCCCATCTCGACGCGGCAGTTCGCGAGTCGAAATCTGACGGCGTCAGCGACGGGCTCGAGGAGCGGGAGCGCTACCGTGTAGGCGTCCGCCGCCTGTTCCCAGTCCCCGGCGCGCTCGAGGGAGCGGGCGGAGAGGAAGGCCGCGCGAGCCCTGATGTTCTCGAAGTACAGACCGAGTTCCTCCGTGGTGCGCGAGCCGATGAGAACAGATGTCTCATCGTAGAGGCGAGCCGCGGTGGAGAAGTCCGAACCCTGGTAGTGGAGCTCCGCGACGGCGTAGAGAGAGTCAACCGATGCCCGCCAACGCGCGGAGGACGGCGCCGGCGAGAAAGCGATGACGAGTGCCGCAACGAGCGCAGCCAGGAGGATGTGTCTTCGATTCATGGTCTCCGGTCTAGCTCTTGCCGATGCCGATGAGTTCCGCGACCTCTGACGCCGTGATAGCGACCAGCGCGCGCGCGGCAAGCTTCTCCGCCTCGCCCAGATCGGTCATCGCGATCGCCCGTCGCGCGAGGAGTACCCTGCTCATGGCCACGCTGAGCTCACGCACACCGAGTCCGAGGAGCAGAGGAGTGTACTCGGGGGCACCGGCCATCTCTCCGCACACCGAGACCGGCTTGCCGGCCTCGCGAGCCGCCGTGACGGTTCGCTCGATGAGAGCGAGTACCCCAGGATCGTAGGGACGATAGAGATGGTCGACGTAGCTGTTGCCGCGGTCGACAGCCAGAGCGTACTGCACAAGGTCGTTCGTTCCGATGCTCAAGAAATCACACTCTGCTGCGAGCCGGTCCGCCACCATGACGGCCGATGGGATCTCGATCATCACGCCGACCGGCACATCTCCGTCGAACGGAACGCCAGCCGATGCGAGCGACCCCTTCGCTTGTTCGAGCAAGTCCTGTGCCGCCCGAAGCTCCCCGACACCCGAGACCATGGGGAGCAGTATCCTGACGTTCCCGTGCGAGCCGGCCCTCAGGATAGCCCGGAGCTGCTCGAGGAACATGGATGGCCGATCGAGTGAAACGCGGATCGAGCGGTAGCCGAGGTGCGGATTGTGTTCGAGAAGCGGGTTCTCCGGCCCCACGAACTTGTCGCCGCCGACATCGAGCGTTCTGATGGTCAGCGGGAGCTCCCCCATTCCCAGAGCGGCCGCCTTGTAGATGGCGTACTGCTCGTCCTCAGACAGGTAGAACCCGGCGGCAATGAACGGCATTTCTGTCCGGAAGAGACCGATCCCGTCCGCCGCGAGCGCCACTGCCTCCGCGCATTCCTCCGCGGCGCTGATGTTGACCATGAGCGAGATCCGCGTGCCGTCAGCGCTTCGGGTCGGCGCTTCCCGATAGGGCGAGAGCTCTGCCCAGTCGAGCGCCTCCTGTTCCTGCTTCCGTTCGACACCCCTGAGCGATTCCGCTGCCGGGTTGACAATGACCTCGCCGGTAGCGCCATCCACGACGAGCGTGTCGCCCGATCTGATGCGGTCTACGATGCCAAAGGCCCCGACCACTGCGGGAACCCCGAGGGAGCGAGCAAGTATTGCAGCGTGAGCCTGTCGCCCACCGTGCTCGGTGACAAACCCGAGCACTCTTCCCCGGTCCATCGACACCGTGTCGGAAGCACGAAGCTCTCTCGCCACGATGATCATGGGGTGCGTCAGAGGGCAATGAGCCCAGACGCCGAGCATCCGCTCGATGACGCGCTTCCCAATATCGGTCACGTCGTACGCACGGTCCCTGAGGTAGCTGTCGTCTGAGCCGCGAAGCACGGCGCTCACGCGCTTCATCTCGCGGGCGACAACGGCATCTGCATTGATGAGATCCGCCCGGATCTGGTCCTCGATGGTCTCCACGAGCTTTCGGTCCTCGAGGATCATCGAGTGGACAAGGAAGATGTCGGCCTCGCTCTGACCGAGCTCCCCGGAGATGCGGTCGGCGTCGCGCGCGAGCTCCTGTTTGACAAGAACGACGGCATCGCGGAACCGCTTGATCTCGAAATCGATCTGGGAGGGCTGTATGGTACGGGTCTCGACCTCATCAAGGATGTCACCGAAGAGCATCGCGGGACCCTGGACGACGCCGGGAGACACCGGAATGCCGTTGATGACGAAGGTCGCCGCTATCCGGTCACGGCTCGTGTCCTTCTCACTCCCCATGAAATCCTCCATGCTTCCCGACGCGCTATCGCGCCAGCTTCTTCACGGCCTGGTTGGCCGCCACGAGGACAGGGTCCCAGACCGGAGCGAACGGCGGAGCGTAGCTCATGTCGATGGCGGCGAGTTCACTGACGCTCATCCCCGCCGCGAGCGCCGCCGCGAGCGTGTCGATCCGCTTCGCGACGCCCTCGGCCCCGACGATCTGTCCACCGAGCAGACGACCGCTGCCCTCATCAAAGACGAGCTTCACAGTGATCCCTCCACCCCCGGGATACGCGTGCGACCTCGTGGTAGCAGTGATGCGGACGGCGTCGGGCGCGAATCCCGCTGCCCTGGCCGCAGCGGTTGACAACCCCGTCTGCGCAACAGCCAACCCGAAGATCTTCGTGACGTTCGTCCCTGCGACCCCCGCGAACCTCACGTCCCCGCCCACGGCATTCTCGCCGGCGACGCGCCCCTGCTTGTTGGCCGTCGTGCCGAGCGGGATCCATGTGGATCTTCCGGTCACCATGTGCGGCGCCTCCGAGCAGTCCCCGGCGGCCAGAACCGCCGGCTCGCTGGTGACCTGCCTCGCGTTGACCGCTATCGCTCCCGACCTGCCAAGGTCGATGCCCGCGGCCGCCGCGAGCTCTGTTCTCGGTCTGACGCCCACGGATAGGAGCGCGATGTCCGTCGAGAGACGCTGGCCGCCCGCGAGAACACACCCCACGTGTCCGTCGTCGCCCGCCTCGAATCCATCTACACGGGTGTCCGTACGTACGATGACGCCCATGTCCAGGAGCTCGCGGAGGACGAGGTCGCTCACGTCCGGATCGTAAGTCGAGAGTACGTTCGGGAGGAGCTCGATGACGGTCACACGCGCGCCGCGCGCGACGAGAGCCTCGGCCATCTCGAGCCCGATGTAGCCGCCGCCGATGATGGTGGCGCGTATCGCGCCGGGGACGGCGTCCGCCGCGCCGAGCGCTTCCAGCCATCTGCGGATGGCGTCGCCGTCGGGAACGGAACGGAGTGTGAAGATGCCGGGGAGGTCGGCGCCTGGGAACGGTGGACGAACGGCGCGCGCACCGGTTGCAAGAACCAGCGCGTCATAGACGATCGACTCCTCGCCAAGCGGAGTGCGGCAGACGATGGTCCGGTCGCGGGGCCGAAGTTCGACGGCCTCGGTCGCGGTCCTGACGTCTATGCGTCGCTCGCGGCGGAAGAACTCAGGATCATGGACGATGAGATCATCGCGCGAGCCGATCGTTCCAGCGATGTAGTACGGGAGCGAGCAGGCACCGTACGAGACGATACCACCGCGCTCGAGCACGACGATCTCCACGTCGGGTCTGAGTCTGCGCGCCCTGCTGGCGGCGCTCATGCCCGCGGCGTCGCCGCCGATGACGACGAGTCTTCCTCCGTCCTTCATGCGCGGTGGCATCTCTTCCCTCCTGGGAACAGGCACCTCGACCGGTCTACTCCGGTGGGAACGTCCATCTTAGACCCACGCGGCACGCCGACACAAGCGGAAGGGGGCAACGCAAGTCGCCCCCTCTCCTGCCGGTACGCCGAAGTGTCGTCTCGTGGTGTCGCTACCGGCCCGCTCTTGATCTGTCTGTTTAGATGCGGTCGGACCGGGGCGGTTGCGGGAGCCGCGCGCGGCGGGACCTTCACTCTCGGGGGGAACCCCCGTTTGGCAAAGGAACGCCCCGCGCGTCGCGAGGACGTACGGGGCGTGACTATTGCTCAGAACGCTTATACGAGCCTTGCTATTCGTCTTCCATGCAGCGCCTGAGGGCGCTCATGAGTCCCCGGTGCACATCCGGGGGCACCTGCTCGCAGCGGGTGTGGCTGTAGTGCACGATGGTCTGCTTGAATGTCTCGACGACTGCTTTGCACCGTGCGCACTCGCACATGTGCATCTCGAGCTTGGTGACGATCACCTCATCGAGAACGCCGTCGTGGTAGTCCGAAAGGACCTCGAGGAATTCCAGACAGCCCTCGCACTTGTGCTTCTCATCCATGGTGTGTTACCCGCTTGATGGTGTCACGCCTGTTCGCTGTCAGGCGTTCGCGCCTGTGAGCTGTCAGGCGTTCGCGCCCTTACTACGACTCAATGACCTCTTCGGTCTCCGTCGCCGGATCTTCGGATCTGCCACCGAGGTGCTTCGCGAGGAACTGCTCCGCAGCCGCGTAGAACCTCAGACGGTTCTCGGGTCGCGCGAATCCGTGCCCCTCGTCAGGGAACAGGAGGTACTCCACGTCGATGCCCTTGTCCCTCATGGCCTGGACGACCTGCTCCGACTCCGCCTGGACGACGCGCGGGTCGTTTGCGCCCTGCGCGACAAGCATCGGGATCGTGATCTGGTCGACCTTGAACAGCGGCGACCGCTCGATGAGCATGTCGCGCTCCGTCATCGGGTTGCCGACGCGGTTGTACATCATCTCGATCATCGGCGCCCAGTACGGCGGGATCGTCTCAATGAAGGTAAGGAGGTTCGACGGCCCCATCATCGGCACGGCGCAGCAGAAGACATCCGGCGTGAACGTTGCTCCGACGAGCGCGGCGTAGCCGCCGTACGATGCTCCGTAGATCGCCACGCGCTCAGGATCGGCGATACCCTCATCGATCGCCCAGTTCACGGCGTCGATCAGATCGTCGTGCATCGCAGCACCCCACTCCTTGTTGCCGGCGTTGATGAAATTCTTGCCGTAACCGGTGGAGCCGCGGAAGTTGACCTGAAGACAGACGTAGCCGCGGTTGGCCAGCCACTGAGCCTCGGGATTGTAGCCCCACTCGTCACGCGCCCACGGTCCCCCGTGCACGTTGAGAACGACCGGCAGGTTCGTGCGGCCGAGCCCCGGCGGGTAGGTGATGTAGCCGTGGATCGTCAGACCGTCGCGCGATTCGAACGAGATTGGCTCCATCTTGGCAAGCGTGTACAGGTCGAGGTCGGTACGGTGCTTGAAGAGGAAGGTGCCCTCGTCGGTCCCGCGGTCGAACGTATAGTAGACGATCGGGCCGTCGTCCTTCGTGAAAGCGACGATCCATGTGTCGTCGGCGTCATCTCTTCCGTAGACGCCGAAGTCGCCCTCGTCGAGCACGGAGATCGTCGCGAAGTCCTGCTCGACGGCGTCATCCATGAACGTCCACTCCGTACGCTCCTTGAGATACGCGATGCCCTCGATCTCCCACGTATCAGGATTGAACATGACGTCTTCGATGTCGTACTGCGGATCCCCGGCGATCTTCTCCTGCTCCTGTGTCTCGAGGTCGTAGCGGTAGAGCTGCCCGGAGTTCTCGCCGCGCGAATCAATGATGTACATCGAGCCGCCGTCCTTCGTGAAGGAGAGCGGACCGCTCGTCATGTTGTCCTCGGAGCCCCAGTGGATGACAGGCTCCCAGGTGGAACTCGCGCTGTCGCGGATGAGAAGCTCGGATCCACCGTCCGGCGTCATGGCGACCGCGCCGCGGACGTCGAGATCAAAGTCAGACACCCACCCGACGATGTTGCCGGGGTTGCGGGCGATCATCGTAAGCTCGCCGGAAGGAAGATCGAGGCTGTAGACGTCGTGGAGCCTCGGGTCCTGCTGATTCATCGAAACGAGCATCGTGTTCGGATGGTGCTTTGAGTAATCGACGATGCGGGCCTGGACGCCGTCGTACGGCGTGAGATCCCGCTGCTCGCCGGACTCGATGTTCACGGCGTAGATGCGCCAGTTCTCGTCTCCGTCGCTGTCCTGCAGATAGAAGATCTCCGCGTTGTCCTGGCTCCAGAAGTACTGGAAGATGCCGCGGTGGTCATCGCTGGTGACGGCGCGGTC
>CAZNHF010000040.1:0-16114 GCA_964572375.1 uncultured bacterium
ATGGTGACCGCTGGTGAAGACTATCAGTCTGGAGGCAGTGTGGCAACGGCGTTGCGCCCGGACTGATATGCAGGCGCCCCCGAGGACTCCCCCGGGGGCGCCGATCTGCTGCCGCGACTTCCGTGCGGGGCGGCCAAGGCGACGCTTGTGCGCCGCCCGGCGGCGAAGCGAACGCCGCCGGAACTGCGATGCTACCTGTACAGCGCCTTGATGTTCGTCCAGCTCGCGTTCTCGACGGGCGAGGCATGAATGCCCTCAACGACGAACGGCAGGCCCTGGCTGGCGCCCGAGCCGGAGTCAACGAGGTACGCCCAGGTGGCGGCGTTGTCCAGCGACTGCCAACCGTCACCCGTGTCGGCCTGGCCCCAGATCGAAACGGGCGGAGCCCACGGACCGGAGGACAGCGTTCCATCGGCCTGCCACATGACGTAGTAGGTTCCCGGACCGAGCGTCACCATCACGTCACAGATGGTTGCCATGATGGGACGGTTCGTGGCGCCGGGCGCCGACTCGAGCGTCCTGTAGATGCCGGACCAGCCGGTAGCCTGAAGCGCGTTCGTCGTCATGTCGCCAAATACGACACTCGAGGTCGGTTCGAACGGCGGACCGTCGTAGATCACCACATGGTACGCCGTGATCGTTGACGCCAGGGTGCTGCCGGTCTGGTAGGCGAAGAACGTGATCGTCTCGACGTTCCACGTGTCACCCGCGGGGACTGTGAAGTCATCGGTGATCCAGTAAGCATTGAGGATCTGGTGCCCGAAGCCGTATGTGCTCATGAGCAGCGACGTGTCCTGGAGCATCGACTGATCGGGCGAGTAGTTGAGGATGGGGCCGTTGTCCCAGAGTACGTCGCGGGCTCCGCCCCAGACGACATCCGGGTCGTGCTGCGTGTAGTCGGGCCCGGGAGCGAACCAAACGTCCTCGTGGGCGGTGATCGTAGCCATCGCGGGGATGGCGATGACGAGAACGAGAACTGCAGCTAGCAGTGTACGCATTGCTGTCTCCCTTCGTGCCGGGCGGCACGTTTGGGTTTCCACTCGAGGGATGCGACGCGGTGCGACGATGGGACCCGGCGCGCGGTGCAAGGCTCCCGCACATGGCCGTGCTTTGCGCACTCCGGTCTGTCAAATGAGGTGAATCCGCTCCGGTTCCCTCAACAACGGTCAGCGACGGGGATTATCTCACAATACTGTGAATCCCGCAAGAGTAAAATGACCGCTGGCCGGGATGTCGGCCGCATGGTTCAGAGGTCGGCAGAACATGGCGGCGCCCGGAACCGTCATCTCGGGTCCGGGGGGGGCGTTTGCACGAGTCTGTGTCCGCCGAGCATACAACACCCCCCGGAGGCTCCCGGGGGGCGATGGACTCTTCTTGTCAAGGGTCTAGCCGAAGATGAATCGACCAAGGACCCTGCGGAGCTTGATCATTCTTCTTGAGAATGCCATGGCTTCGCGTTCCCTTCTGAAGCCCCGGGGGGCTTCCGGCGTGCAGCCGTCCGGTGGCCGCTGCGTCACAGATAACTGAGCGAGATTTCAGATGAGCGTTTCTCACTCTGTACACCAGCTTGGACACGGCCAAGGGCGAGAGGGTTTCATGAACCCGGACCCGTACGCGCGAATCAGAACACCTCATGAGGCGCGGCCGCCCGGGTCTATCCGGGCGATCGCACGGCGTACACACCGCTTGTCGGGCGTTCCCCCGTGGGGATGGCGCTTCGCAGGGCGGATCCAGGGAGGGCAATCTTGAAGAGAGCTCGAATCGTCGTCATCGGTCTGGCGCTGACCGCGCTGCTGATTCCGCAGCTTGCGGGGGCCACGAACGGCTACTTCTCGCACGGCATCGGCATCAAATCCAAGGGCATGGGCGGCGCAGGATTGGCCTACCCGCAGGATGCGCTCGTCGGTGGCACGAACCCGGCCGGCTTCGCGTTCATCGATGATCGTTTCGACATCGGTATCGACTACTTCCGGCCCGACCGCAGCAGCGAGATCAGCGGGAGCGGTGCGCCGGTCAACATGGTCTACGATGGCAATGGTGAGGAAGCCTTCTTCATGCCCGACGCGGGCGTGAGGATCGGACTCAATGATCAGATCGCCGTTGGCCTGACCGTGTTCGGCAACGGGGGGATGAACACCTCGTACGATACGCCGATCGGTCTCTTCGGTACGACCGACGCGGGCGTGAATCTCATGCAGCTCTTCATCGTGCCCAGCATCGCCGTGAAGGTCAACGAGAACCACGCCTTCGGTCTCGGTGTCAACGTGGCATGGCAAAGCTTCGAGGCGACGGGTCTGCAGAACTTCGACAACGAGATGATGACGACCGAGCCCGGTTCGGTGACCGACAACGACGCCAGCACGTCGACCGGCTTCGGCGGGCGCATCGGTTACATCGGTCACTTCGGGTGCGCTGTCCAGCTCGCGGCCGCGTACCAGACCCGCACCTTCATGAGTGAGTTCGAGGAGTACGCCGGGCTCTTCGCCGAGAACGGCGGCTTCGATGTTCCGTCGTCGTTCAGTGGCGGCATCGCGATCACTCCGAACGAGAAGCTCGTGGCCGCGATCGATTTCTCCTACATCATGTACAGTGAGATCAACTCGATCGCGAATCCGCTCCTCCCGAATCTGGGTGAGGTTCCGCTTGGCGACGAGAACGGTGCAGGCTTCGGCTGGGAGGACGTGACGGTCGTGAAGGTCGGCGTGGCCTACGACGTCAGCGAGGCGCTGACGCTCCGCGGCGGGTTCAACTACGGTGGCCAGCCGATCCCCGCGTCCGAGACGCTGTTCAATATGATCGCTCCGGGCGTCGTTGAGTCGCACGTGACATTCGGCGGCACGTGGCAGCTCAATGAGCAGATGGACGTCTCGTTCTCGTACATGCACGCGTTCGAGAACACCGTCGAGGGTGAGGACTCCATCCCGATGAGCTTCGGTGGCGGCGAGGCCGACCTTACGATGTCGCAGGACTCGTTCGGCGTCGGCTTTGGCATGGCGTTCTAGCAGCGACCAACAGGAACACCTGGAGTATCCATGTGGGGCGGTTCCCTGACCGGGAGCCGCCCCGCACTGTGTCAGGGTCGTGGGGCACGGCGTGGCCGGCCGGTCCCTCACGCGTTGTTGCGTCGCAGGCGCCGAGAAGATGCATGTTGGCATGACAGCGACGGGTGTGGTAGTGAGAGTGTCGAACGGAATATAGGACTTCGACGAACGGGAGGCCGGGCGTGAGAGGGTATCGAACACATTTCGGCACGGGCGCAGCACTCGCGGCGATAGCGTGTGCGCTCATTGCGGTAGTGGCGTGCAGTGCGGAGCAGTCTGACAACGATCCCGGCACGGCCGGGTCGACGAGCGCTGAAGCCGGGGAGGGGACCGTGTCCGATGAGGCGAAGGTCCTCGCCGCGGCGACCAACGACTTCGCCATCGATCTGTACACGCGCGTCAGGGGCAGCGCCAACGTGTTCTTCTCGCCCTACAGCGTGGCGAGCGCGCTGACGATGACATGGACGGGCGCCCGTGAGAATACGGCGAAGGAGATGGCATCCGTGCTCCATCTGCCCGTAGCAGGCGCCGCGATGCACACGCGCCTCGCGCGCGACGCGGTGGCGGCGGCGTCCGGTTCGCTCGCGAGGTCGCTCTCGGCTTCACCGGAAGAGGCTGGATACGAACTCCGGACCGCCAACAGCCTGTGGGGCCAGGACGGGTACGGGTTCCTCGACGAGTTCACTCAGAGGCTCGACGCGCACGGCGGCGCGGGAATGAACCGCGTTGACTTCGCCGGCGACGTGCTCGGTGCGCGACTCGCCATTAACGAGTGGGCCGAGGACGAGACTGGCGGTCGCATCAGGAATCTGATTCCGGAAGGCGGGGTTGGCTCCGCGACCGCGCTCGTGCTCGCCAACGCCGTCTACTTCAAGGGTGTGTGGAAATCCCCGTTCAACGAGGAGGCGACGCGCAGGGCGCTCTTCCACGGCTCGTCCGGTGACGCCGAGGTCGACATGATGATGCAGCGCTGCTCGTTCGGATACTACGAAGACGAAGACCTCCAGGTGCTGGAGATGCCCTATGCGGGGGAGAGACTCTCGATGCTCGTCGTCCTCCCGCGAGAGGGGCTTCTCGGCGGGCTCGAACGGGTCGAAGGAGGGCTCTCGGCCGAGCTCATCGACGCATGGCTCGGGGGGATGCGAACGCAGATGGTCGCTGTGACCATCCCGAAGTTTGAGATGACGTGGGGTGCGGCAGACCTGTCTACCGACCTCATCGCGCTCGGGATGGTCGATGCTTTCAGGAGCGCCGACTTCTCAGGCATGACGGGCGCTCGTGACCTCTTCATCAGCAGCGTTTTCCACAAGGCGTTCGTGACGGTCGACGAGGAGGGAAGCGAGGCAGCCGCGGCGACAGCCGTCGTGATGGAGCGGACGTCGGTCCCGACCGGACCCGAGTTCCACGCGGACCGTCCGTTCATGTTCATGATCAGAGACGACGAGACCGGCGCGATCCTGTTCATGGGCCGAGCCGTGACGTTGGGGATGTAGGGGGCGCCGAGACACACCGGCGAGCAGGCATGCGACGGCGGTGCCCTTCTCGTGAAATGCCAGGAGGCTTCATGTTGCCAGATCTCGTGAAGAGGAGTAGAAGCTATCGTCGCTTTGACGCGTCGCACGCCGTCGACCTCGGGACGCTGCGCGAGCTCGTCGAACTCGCCAGATTCTCGCCTTCGGCGATGAACAAGCAGCCGCTCAAGTTCATCCTGAGCGCTGACGTGGAGCGGAACGATCTCGTCTATCGCCATCTGAACTGGGCGGGAGGGCTTCCCGATTGGGACGGTCCGGAGCCCGGCGAGCGCCCGACCGGCTACATCATCATTCTCGGTGATACGGAGATCCTCGATGCATTCGGTTGCGATCACGGCATCGCGGCGCAGAGCATGCTGCTCGGAGCGACCGATCGCGGGCTGGGCGGCTGCATGTTCGGGTCGGTGAAGCGCGAGAGGCTGCGCATGGCGTTCTCGATACCTGAACGCTTCGAGATCCTCCTCGTGGTCGCGATCGGCAAGCCGACAGAGACCGTTGTGCTCGACGACATCGGCGAGGACGGCGAGACCGGGTACTGGCGCGACGACGCGGATGTTCATCATGTGCCCAAGCGGACGCTCGACGAACTCGTGCTGAACCTCTGATCGATCTCTGTCACCGTAACAGAGGATGCGCGGGCATGGTAATTGCCATATGGGTGCGCGGGTGTTGCGTGGGGTTTGGATTGGTGTGGGGGCAGGAGGTTCGACAGGCATGCGCATCACGCATCTGGTACCGGCGTTTCTGGTTCTTCTCCTCATTCTCGTCCCGGGCGTGCTTCCCGCGCAGGATTGTTACACAACACTCGACGATGGCGTCTGGGGCAATCCTCACAGAGACTTCAATGACGTTCCGATCCCTGTCATCATCGACGGTCTAATCCCCGTCGGTGACCCGCTCCTCATTGGTATTCCGGGGCGTTCAGTCGCATTCGCGGACGGGGGAGAGCCCTGCATCCTCGACGGTCTTCCCGGGAGCGGTCGCCCGTCGGCGCTGACGGGAGAGTTCGTGGACGCCGTGGTCGACACGGACTGCGTTCTGCCTGATGGGTTCCCTGCGAACAAGAAGGGCAAGTTCAGGAATGCGCTTCTTGGTGAGACTGTGGCGCTCGCACTGAACTGCCGCCTTGACCCCGACCTTCCTGGGCTTGTCGTTACGCCGGTCATGATGACCGTCGCGGCTTTGCCCGGCGCGGACGGCTTCTACGGCACCGCGGACGATTCTCTCTGCGCGGACTGTGACACAATGACTGTGCGGATGCCTGCGGAACTGATGGCGGTTCTCGAGGACAGCATGGGAGTTGAGCCGACCGTCGAGGCCGTGCTCGGTCTGGCGAACATGTCACTCGGGGGAGGCGACACATACGGTCTCAACGGCAAGACGGTTTGGCGTGCCGTATCGAACCTGAACCGCGCGTTCAAGCGGTCCCGCTTCCTCGTCAGTACCGAGACGGACACGATCATCGTTCCGACGCTGCTTCAGCCGGAGATGACGACCGAGGGACGCGCTATGGTCGTTGACGGGGCCGAGCTTTCGCTCGCGCCCGCGAGAAGCGTCAGCGGGGCGACGGCCGTCCGGCTGAGTCTCCCGGAGCAGTCGCACGTCACGGCCGTCGCATACAACGTGACCGGCCGCAAGGTCGCCGTGCTCGCCGACCGGGTCCTGCCGAGCGGAGAGACGGTACTCGAGTTCCCGAACGACCGGCGGATACCGTCGGGCGTCTACTTCGTACGCGCGGAGGCCGCGCTGCCATCCGGCACGTCGCGGTTGGCCGCGAAGGTGGTTGTCCTCAGGTAGCGATCCACCCTGAGACAGGAGTCTGCGCATGGCGCATCGGGAGCCGCCGCCGGCAGTGACTGGCGGCGGCTCTGCTATGGCATGAAGCAACGATTTCTTCATATCGTGAATTGTTATTCATTTTGTGCTGGACGCTGTCCCCCGGGAATGGTAGCGTCGCTCTGACATTCAACTTCATGGAAGCGTCACGGCACCTGGGCGGCGTCGCGTGAGTGGCGCCAGCTTTTCGCGTCAAGCGCGCGTGGTGGTGTCCCGCTGGCGGGTCCGGCCTGATGGCCCGGAGAACCGTGCGGCCCGTCCAAGGCGGCGCCGCACCGAAGGAGGGTGTAGTTGTGGCAGCGAGGTTGCGACGACAGATACGCAAGAGCAGCATGTCGGTTCCGAGGGGTGTTGAGCTCCTGAACACGCCGACGCTCAACAAGGGCACCGCGTTCACCGAGAAGGAGCGCGATGTCTTCGGGCTTCGCGGTCTTCTTCCGCCGCACGTCCACACGATGGACGAGCAGGTCGAGCGGGTCATGGGCAACTACCGCCGGTACGATACGTCTCTCGGCCGGTACGTTCACATGATGTCGCTTCACGACAGGAACGAGGCGCTCTTCTACAGGGTCGTCATCGAGAACCTCGAAGAGATGATGCCGATTATCTACACGCCGACCGTCGGTCAGGCCTGTCAGGAGTTTGGCCACATCTTCCGGAAGCCGCGCGGCTGCTTCATCGCGACGAAGCACAAGGGCCGCATGGTGGACGTTCTCCGCAACTGGCCGTACGTGGATGTGAAGGTCATCGTCGTAACCGACGGTGAGCGTATCCTTGGTCTCGGCGACCTCGGCGCGGACGGCATGGGCATTCCGATCGGCAAGCTCGCGCTCTACACCGCGTGTGCCGGTATCGACCCGGCGCAGTGTCTGCCGGTCATGCTCGATGTCGGAACGAACAACGAGGAGCTCCTGAACGACCCGCTCTACATCGGTACCAAGCAGCGTCGCCTGTCGGGCGAGAAGTACGACGAGATGGTTGAGGAGTTCATCCAGGCTGCGACCGAGGTCTTCCCGCGGGCTCTCATCCAGTTCGAGGATTTTGCCAACGCGAACGCGTTCCGGCTTCTCGAGAAGTACAGAGATCGTGTGCTGACATTCAACGACGACATCCAGGGAACGGGTAGTGTCGTGCTCTCAGGCATCCTGGGTGCGCTCAGGATCTCGAAGCAGAAGCTCACGGATCAGAAATTCCTCTTCCTCGGCGCCGGAGAGGCCGGCATGGGGTGCGGTCTCCAGATCGTGGCCGCGATGGTCTCCGATGGTCTTTCCGAGGAGGAGGCGAGGAACCGGTGCTGGTTCTTCGACGTGCACGGTCTCATCGTGAAGGGCCGCGACAATCTCGGCGAGGAGCACAAACCGTACGCGCACGATCACAAGCCCGTGAAGAGCTTCCTCGAGGCGGTGAAGGCCATCAAGCCGACCGGCATCATCGGCGCCTCGGCGCAGGCCGGGATGTTCTCGAAGGAGGTTCTTGAGACGATGGCCGGGTTCAACAACCGCCCCATCGTCTTCGCGCTCTCGAACCCGACGCACAAGGCCGAATGCACGTCCGAGGAGGCGTACACGCACACGGACGGCCGCGCGATCTTCGCGAGCGGAAGCCCGTTTGGACCGGTCGAGTACAAGGGTCAGACGTTCATCCCGGGCCAGGGTAACAATGCCTACATCTTCCCGGGCGTCGGGCTCGGCGTCGTTGCCGTGAACGCAACGCGCGTGACGGACGACATGTTCTACGCTGCTGCGAAGGCTCTGGCGGACGAGTGCGGCGAGGAGGATCTCAAGCTCGGCCGCGTCTACCCGCCGCTCACGCGAATCCGCGAGGTTTCGGCGAAGATCGCCGTGGCCGTCGCCGAGCTCGCCTACGAGAAGGGTCTCGCTCAGCTGCCGCGTCCGAAGGATCTGTACGCGCACATGAAGGACGCGATGTACAAGCCCGAGTACGAGGACTACATCTAACGTCCTGGCGGCTCTGCAGAAGCAGGACGCGGTCCGGAATTTCGGAATACCGCCCGGGCCGCGACATCAGAAGATGCAATCCACGACCGAGGTTGCCCCGCCTTTTCCTCTGCCACGGGGTTGGCCGCACCGGTCGTGTGAAGAAGGGGGCCGCTGTGCAGTAGCGGTCCCCTTCAATTTGTGTATACTGAAACACCGCGCGTCAGTGCCGGAGCCCGTCTCTCGCAGACATCGGCAGCCGGGCTCCGCGCCATACTCGGATCTCACGAACACGGCAGGGGAGGTCGCCATATGGAGCTCACCCTCAGCATTCTCGTCGGCATCGGCCTGGCAGCAGCCTGCGGTTTCCGGGTCTTCGTGCCGTTTCTTGTCATCAGTATCGCGTCGTTGAGCGGACACCTCGAGCTGGCGCAGGGATTCGAGTGGATCGGCACGTACTACGCGCTGGCCGCGTTCGCGCTCGCGACAGTGCTCGAGATTCTCGCCTACTACATCCCATGGTTCGACAACCTGATGGACTCAATCGCTACGCCGGCTGCCATTGTGGCCGGCACTGCCATCACGGCGGCCGTCATCGGTGACATGTCTCCGTTCCTGCGGTGGTCTCTCGCCGTCATCGCGGGCGTCGGAGTCGCTGGCGCGGTTCAGGGAACGACGGTCGCGCTCAGGGGAGCGTCGACCGCGACGACGGGCGGGCTCGCGAACCCCGTCGTGTCGACCGGCGAACTCGCCGGCTCGGTTGTGACATCTGTCCTCGCGGTCGTACTGCCCGTAGTCTCCGTGGCGCTGCTCGCGCTCATGTCGTTTGGCGGGGTTCGCCGGCTCCGCGTTGCGCGAGCCCGTGCGCGAACCGCACGCTGTCAGTAGAGGGGGTTCGATGAGCCGCTCGAAGGAGAAGAAACAGAACGCAACTGCTCGTCGGACATCGGACGTATCCCGTGGTCTTCCGCGGGACGTCTTGCGAGCTGTACTTCTCATTGCGCTCGTTGCGCTCGCCGTGCGCGTCGCATACATCGTGGAGGTGCGTGCGCATCCGCTCATGACGACGACCACGGGCGACTCGCAGGTCTACGACATCCGCGCGGTCGAGATCGCCGGCGGGCAGTGGGTCGCAGGAGACGTCTTCTTCCACTCGAGTCCCGCCTATCCGTACATCCTCGGCGTCATCTACGCGATCTTCGGGCAGAGCTACACCGCAGTGCGTCTCATCCAGTCGCTCTTCGGTGTCGGGAGCTGTCTGCTGTTGTGGTCCATTGCGCGGACCCTCTTCGGTGCGAAGCAGGGAATCATCGCAGGTCTGCTCGCTGCGCTCTACGTCCCGTTCATCTTCTTCGACGCCGAGATCCTGATGATCACGTACGTGATCTTCTTCGCTCTCTTGTCGGTGTGGTTTCTCCTCCGATATCAGGAGAGTGAGAAGCTCTGGTTTGCGCTCGCTGCGGGCGCGGCCATCGGCGTGAGCGCGCTCGGCAAGCCGAACATGCTGCTCTTCGTGCCGGCGGCGGCGATCTGGCTCTGGTGGTTCTTCCGCGGGAGCGATCGAGCGAGAGCCGCGGTGCAGGCGGCCGGACTCGTCATCGTCGGGACGATGGTCATCATCGCGCCGATGACGGTCATGAACGCTATCGCGGCGGACGACTTCGTTCTGACCTCGAGCAACGGCGGTATCAATTTCTGGATCGGCAACAACCACGGCGCCGACGGGACATTCCTCGTCCCGCAGGCGATGCGCGTCGACCTCTATCAATCGTCGAAGATGGCGGCGCAGGTTGCGCTCGGGCGCGAACTCAAGCCGTCCGAGGTATCCTCGTACTGGTTCGGCGAGGGGATGAAGTTCGTGACATCTCAGCCGGGCGCGGAACTCAGGCTGCTCGGTCGCAAATGTCTGCTGTTCTGGAACGGCTATGAGATCCCCAACCACTACGACCTCAACTACTTCCGGCAGGAATCAAAGGTGCTCGGGCTCGACCCGTTCCTGTTCAGCTGGATCGTACCATTCGGATTTCTGGGGATGTACGCGTCGCGGAGACACTGGCGGAAGTACATGGTGCTCTACGCGTTCGGGCTGGCCTACCTCGCCTCGCTGCTGCCGTTCTTCGTTACGTCGCGGTACCGGCTCCCGATCGTTCCTGTGATGATCGTCTTCTGCGCGCACGCGCTTTGGTGGATATGGGAGCGCGTCCGTGCCCGGGAGAAGCGCGGGTGGATCGGTCCGGCTATCGTCCTCGCGATCGCGCTTGTTGTCGTGAACCTGCCGCTCGTCGATTTCTCGCTCGGTCCGCAGTACGCCATCATCGGCCAGGTCTACCGCGACGCCGGACAGTACGAAGAGGCGGCGCGCTACTATCGACTCGCGATCGAGGAGAGTCCGGAATTCGATCTCGCGCACAACAGCCTCGGCTCGGTTCTGAGCAGGTTGGGACGTCACTACGAGGCGGAGCGGATGCTCCTTCGGGCACTTGAAATCAATCCGAACCTCGCGTCGGCGCACAGCAACCTTGGTCTTGTCTATATGCAGACCGACCGGATGGCGGAAGCGAAAGAGAGTCTGCTCAGAGCGACACAAGAAGACCCGGACCTCAAACCGGCATGGGACAATCTCGCGAGGCTCGGCATCATGACGCAGGACCCCTTCACGGCGGTGGCTGCGCTTGAACAGTCAATCAGGCTCGACCCGCGCGACGCCTACGCTCACTGGAACCTCGCGATCTTCCTCGCGTCGAAGCCGGAGCTCAAAGACGCCGCCATCCACCATGCGCGCACCGCCGGCGCGCTCGAGCCGGCACTCAGGCCCGAGGCCGACGAACTCATCCGCACGCTCATGCAGACGGAGCCCAGGGGGGAGTAGTCTTGCGCGCGTTCTTTGTCTCCGATCTGCACGGCCGCGTCGGTCACTATCAGCAGCTCTTTCGGGCGATGTTGGACGAGCGCCCCGACGTCGTTCTTCTCGGCGGCGATCTCCTGCCGATGCCTTTCGCTGCCAGAGATCAGGCGGTGACGGGCGATTTCGTTACGGATTTCTTGGCCGGTGGTCTCTTGCACCTGAAGGACGAACTCGGACATGACTATCCCGCCGTGTTCGTCATTCTCGGCAACGACGATCCCAGACATGCGGAGCCAGCCGTCTTGAAGGTCGAGGCGGAGGGACTCTGGACCTACGCGCACGACCGACGCGCCGAGCTGGATGGCCTTACCGTGTACGGCTACTCGTATGTTCCACCGACTCCGTTCCAGCTCAAGGATTGGGAGCGCTACGACGTGTCGAGATTTGTGGATCCGGGAGCAGTATCGCCTGAGGAGGGACGTCGGTCGGTTCCGGTGCCGCCGCAGGAGGCGAGGCACGCCACGATCAAGGGCGATCTCGAGAAGCTCACAGGGTCAGATGATCTTGACCGTGCCGTGTTTCTCTTCCACTCGCCGCCCTACGAGACGTTGCTCGACCGGGCCGCTCTCGATGGCGAGATGGTCGATCATGTGCCGCTCGACGTCCACGTCGGGAGCATCGCCGTCCGTCGGTTCATCGAGTCGCGCCAGCCTCTGATTACCCTGCATGGACACGTCCACGAGTCCGCTCGACTGACAGGCTCGTGGCACGACCGCATCGGGCGAACGCACATGTACGGCGCGGCCCATGATGGGTCGGAACTCGCGCTCGTGCGTTTCGATCCGGATGATCCGGAAGGTGCGACCAGACAGCTGCTGCCGGTGTGAGTGACGCGCGTGCGGGTCCGCAGGAGTTGATATCCACAAACGAGATCGGCCGCGCCCGGTGTTGGACGCGGCCGTCATCATCTGCACGTGTTCCATGACTAGTCTTCGCCGAGTGGCAGCTCGCGGGCCGCGTCGGTGATGGCGCCGATCTTTGAGGCGTAGCTCGTCCGGCTTGCGATGTCCTCGTCGGTCACGAGATGGGCGTCCAGCAGGTTCTCGGTCCTGTAGCCCGTGCGAAGGTAGTTCATCTCGCTGAGGCACCGTCCCCAGCCCTCGAGCCAGCTCAAGAGATCTCGATTCTGATCCTCGCTCCCGCGTGAATGAACCAGCAGATCGATGTCGCTCGCCGGTCCGGCCGTGGCGTTCTTCGTGCTTCCGAAGATGTACAGGGCCACGACACCGAATCTGGTCGCGTCGAGCTCCGCCGCGATCCGCTCCGCCATGCGAAGCCTCCACTGCCAGTACTGAATGGGCTGCCGGGACGACGTTGCCTCGGGCATCGGTTGTGGCCGGGCCGCGCTTGTCTCGCCGTCCACAAGAAGCGCGAGTGCCTCGTCCAGATCGGCGTTGAGGAGAACTCTCAGGAGCCGTCCGTCGGTCGACGCTGCGACGTCGATCACCCGGAGAGTATCAGCCAGATGAGCGAACTTCGGCAGCATTCCGGGCAAGAGATTGGCGGCACCGAGAAGGAACCGCTCGTTGAAGATCACGCCATCTTCGTCGGGATAGAGCGGAAGATATCTGATCCGGGATTCGACCAGGTCCTGGAAGAAATGCGTACCGAAGGAGAGATCGGGTACGTAGTCCCCCTTCTTTCTCGCGATCTCGATGAGCATCGCCGTATTCGAGATGTCGGCGTAGGTAACGCTCACACCGAGTTTGATATCGCCACGGCTTCCCCAGCGGCCTGGACCGAGCAGGATGAACCTTTTGGTCGGCAGAAGGCGGTTCAGCTTCCCGACGGCTCGGGCCACGTCGAGCATATCCTCGCGGCTCTCGAGCCTGCCGTACGCCTCCGGGTCCACGTAGACGATATTGGTGATGTCCGGAACCCAGCCGTTCGAAACGTAGCGGCTTGCCGTGAAGATGACATCATTGGAGTCCACGTCCTTCGGGATGGGTGCTGGGGCCGAGTCGTCCGAGCGGCTCTGCGGGCGGCACTGGAGGAGGTAGAACTGCTCGCCGTCGTGTGCGAACTCGACGTCGACCGGCGAGCCGAGTTTCTCCTCGATGATGTCGAGAGTGTTCTTCAAGTGTCCGAGGAACGGAGTCGACTTCGCCAGTCCGTCGAACGTTGCCACCAGTTCGGTCTTGTCCGCGTCGAAGAGCAACCTTGGCGGCACCTGTCCGAGCATTCCATCCTTGAGGGAGGAGAACACCTTGTCGAGACCGGGGAGGTCCGCGCCGACCTCGCCGATGAGTTCCGCGAGGCTCCTTGTTTCGATCGTGCCTATCTCGAGATTGATGACGTCGATCCATCGCGGCGAATAACGGACGATTTCATCGACAGCAACGTTGGTCCGAAGGTTGGGTTTCCCCGGGACAAGGAGTGTCGGATAGTCATCGGCCACGCGGTCGACGGCGCGGGTTCCGAGGCCCGGGACGAGACGGACGAGGCCATCTTCGCGCTTGATGCGCGGCGACCAGCGGAACTCGCTGTTACTGAACGCAACACCCGCGAACGCAGGGAAGAAGTATCTCCCAACCTTCCTGCCCACGACCTCCTGGATGAGGATGCCCATCTCCTCGTTGAACTCAAGCAGGCCGCGCTCGCGACGGTACTCGATCGGGTCAGGGCCGAATGTCGATGCGTACACCTCGGCGATGGCGTCCGCGAGCGCCTCGAGGCGCTCCGCCTTGGTCCCCTGGTTGGCGACGAACAGGCTCTTGTACTTCCCGGAGAACGCCGTGCCGAGCCGGTCCTCGAGCAGACTGGAGCTTCGAACGATGAGCGGCACATCCGCGAAATCGTCGAGGGCGACAGACAGTCCGTTGAGGATACGAGTCGGGAACGTCGAGCTCTTGAACAGACGAACGATGTCCGGGTACTCCTGCCGGATCTCATCGACCTCCCGGAACTTCTGCTCGATGACATCTTGAAGATCGTTGTGTCCGATGAAATCGAGGAGTCCGTCCGACGGCAGATACCACGTCTTCGGGATCTTGATCTCGCCCACCGGACGGTTCTCATCCACCACCCTCTCGAGAATGCAGTGCGCCAGGATCATCCCCGCGCTCTTGCCGCCGAGCCTTCCGTGGCTGCCGGCCGGGATGATCATGCGGCCTGTCAGGGCGTAGAAGTCCTCGATCTCCATGTTCTCCTTCGCGGCGCGGACGAAGTCGATCTGTTCGGTCAGCAGCCGCTGCGTCAACGAGACACGGAGCGTCTTCAGGGTCGATGCCCTGAGGACATGCTTGTCGGGAACGCCGCGTTCAAAACGCCGGATCGCGTCGACGATCTCCGGGAGCGGGGAGCGGGGATTGTTCAGCACGCTGAGCAGACTGGACGCCTTGTCCTCCTGCATCCAGTTCTGAACGCGCGTGAGGATTTCTGTCTGGCTCAGGTGGCGGCTCGCCAGTTCGAACGGCGCGTCGCTCATGAGATACTCCGGGTCCCTCGCGAGGCGACATGCCGGAACGTTGACCTCGCCGTTGACATTCTCACTCGCGCCCTGTACTCCCGACGCTGTGGCGAGCATTTCCTGCGCTTCCTCGACGCCGATCTGACAGAGGTAGTTGAGGACCTTGTGCGCGATGCGGAGGTAGAGACTGCGGTCGGATTCTCGCAGGAGGTGAAGCGGGCTACGCCATATCTCTCCGCCGGTCGCCGTCCCATTGCTCCGGAGCGCCTCCCAGTCCTTCTGGATGCTCTGAAGCCTATGCCGGAGCACGTGGTGGCTCAGAAGTCCAGCGATGGTCCTGATTAGCCGCACCTCTTCCTTGAGAAATGTGCCTTCGTCTTCGCCCGGACGCTCTTCTGTGTAGAAGACCTCGAGGACGCCGACCTTCTCGTCCTGCACGACGAGATCCGCGCAGAGCACCCACTCGGTCGGCCGGAAGTCGGAGGACGAGAGCGTGCGCCCCTCGATCGTCAGCTGCGCCTTGCAGATATCCGGGTACTGCCAGCCGGGCGGGATTGCCTTGAGCACGTTCAGATAGGCTTCGTCGGATTCGTCGTCGCCCTGACGGAGCGCCTCCTCGACGTGATAGAGACAGTTGAGCTCTTTGGCGCGCTCCGTGAGAGACGCCATCAGTCCGTCGTGTGTCGAGCGCAGCTCGTCAGCCATGCGTGATCACTCCTCTGCCGGTTCGACCGTCGACCTTCACGTGGATAGGATGTCCGATCCGGACGTGTCGGATGAGTCTCGACTCCGTTACCGCTCTCTGCGCATCAAGCCATTCCCAGTCGATGCCGGGCGAGGCCGAGTGGCTGATAGAGAGGTAGAGCACCTCGAAGCTAATCAGGTTGTGGAAGAAGTGCGACCCCTGGCTGAGGTCGGGCGTCATATGGGGAAGCGTTGCCTCCACGATGACGCCTGCCCCGCCGATCTGAGACCAATCGACCGGGACGCCCAGCCACGGATCCGAGCTGCCCCAGCGGCCGAAGCCGATGAGGAGATACGGGCGACCTTCCCGGACCAGATCCCGGTTGATGCCGTCAAGCTCGCCCGCGATGGCCGGGGTGTGTCGTGACTCGAAAGCTTCGGGACGCAGGTAGACGATATCGTGAATGCCGTCGCGGATCCCGTTGCCGAGCGATCTGATTGAGGAGGCAAGGACGTCCGACGCCTCGAGGTCCTCTTCCGTGACGATGACCGGCGTACGGGCGACCATCATCGGTCTTGCCTGGAGGAACCCGAATCGCGGGCGCGCGCGCCCGAGCGGGTCCAGAGAGACCGCGAACTCAATCTCAACTTCCTTCGCGAGGGCCTCCTCAGAGAGCTTGAGGAGCCGCGAGACCAGGCGATTGAGCGGGAGCGTATCGTACGTCAGCGTCGGTGCGAAGTCGATGACGCGTGGACCGGATCCCTGAAGC